>DATNCH010000290.1:0-65735 GCA_035571655.1 Pyrinomonadaceae bacterium | reverse complement strand
CGATGCTCGAGCGTTACCAAACTGATAACGAAGTCGTTAAGACGTGGTCCAAGTTTAGAGGACATCGTTAGCCACGAAAAGGCACAAAAAGCACAAAATCAGGAAAAGGCAGGGCACACTTTAACACCTTCACAGAAGATCTGGACACGATTGGATTATTTGCATAGAGTTAACCCGCTCCGCATTTTGTCTCTTGGAGGTTCTCCTCTTGACCTCAGCTATCGAAAATCTTCACGTGCAGGCCAACGGTCTCAACTTTCGCGTCGCTATCTCCGGACCGAAGGACGGGCCCGTCATTCTTTGTATACACGGATTTCCCGAAGGATCGATCGGGTGGCGGCCCCTGATGAACGCGATGCCACAGGCGCGCATGTACGCGCCCGACCTTCGCGGTTATCCCGGAACCGATCAACCTCGCCGCGGTTACGACGTCTTCACTCTAACCGACGACATCAAGGCGCTGATGCAAGCGCTTCAGTTGGACAGGCCTATGCTGCTAACGCATGACTGGGGCGGCGCGTTGGGTTGGATTTTCGCGCACCGGTATTCGTCACTGATCAGCCGGCTCGTAGTCGTCAACTGCACGCATCCGCGAACACTGGTGCGTGCCGTGTTCCACCTGGAAGACTGGCAAACGTTTCGTATTCCATGGGTGCCCTTCTTTGAGCTGCCGCTGATTCCCGAAGCCTTCATTACCACTGGGCTTGGTCGAAAAATACTGCGCTGGTCGTTCACGTCGAGAGAAGGCCAGAAGGGAACCATGGACCGGCCACTCGTCGACGAACTCGTCGCGCGATTTCAAAAACCCGCCGACATGAAGCCATCGATCGATTACTATCGCGAAATGGTGAGCACGCAATTCACACCGCGGAAACGCGCGAAGCTGGAAGCAGTTTACAAAACGCCGATCACGGCTCCGGTCACGCTCGTTTGGGGCATGGAAGACGGCGCACTGTCTTCCAAAGTGGCTTTCAAGAGCGGTAAAGACGCGGGTTGCGAGGTTGAAATACGACCGCTGCCAGGCGTCGGTCACTTTGTGGATCTCGAAGCTGCCGACAAGCTTGCACAGGAAGTCACTCGCCTACTGTAAAAAACAAAATGGCAGATCCAGATCAACAGCAACCTGACTGCGAATACATCGTGGTTGGCTCGGGTGCGGGTGGTGGAACGGTTGCGGCTCGTCTCGCCGAAGCGGGCCGCAAAGTCTTATTGCTCGAGGCCGGTAGCGATCCGAAGGAGAACGCAAGCCACGCTGTATCAGCCGAGGGCCGCATACCGTGCGACTACGACGTGCCTGCGTTTCATGCATTCGCTTCGGAAAACAACGCGATGAAGTGGGACTTCTTCGTGCGTCACTACGCTGACGATCAGTTACAAGAACAGGATAAAAAGTATTACGCGGAATACGATGGGCGACGCGTCGACGGAGTGTTGTATCCACGCGCCGGAACACTCGGCGGTTGCACGGCCCATAACGCGATGATCCTGATTTACCCGCACAACGCCGACTGGGACTACATTGCCGATCTCACCGGCGACGCGAGTTGGAAGTCGGAAAACATGCGCACTTACTTCGAGCGCATCGAGAACTGTCATCACCGGCCGTTTCAGCGTTTGCTCTCGAAGATCGGAATCAATCCGACGCGTCACGGTTGGAAAGGATGGCTGCGCACCGAAAAGGCGATACCGGTGTCGGCGCTCCGCAATCGCACGCTGAAGCGCGTAATGCTCGACTCCGGGCACGAAGCATTTAAAGACATCGGCGAGAAGTTGAAGCGCATACGCTGGTTTTTAGAAGGGAAGCTGGATCCTAATGACTGGCGGCTGGTGAAGAACAACTCGATCGGCATGCGTTACGCGCCGCTCACCACCAGCCATCATTCGCGTACGGGCACGCGCGAACGCGTGCTGGAGATTGCGTGCAAGTATCCCGATCATCTGCGCATCGAACTCAACGCATTAGCGACGAAGGTGCTCTTTGACGATCAGAACCGCGCGATCGGAGTTGAATACCTCAAAGGCGAACGACTCTATCGAGCACACGCGCGACCCAGCGACACGCCTGGCGATTTGCGCCGCGCGCATGCATCGCGCGAAGTGATTCTCGCTGGTGGTGCTTTCAACACGCCGCAACTGCTGATGCTGTCAGGCATTGGCCCTCGCGATGTTCTCGAAAAGAACGACATTCCCGTGCGAGTCGAGCTGCCGGGAGTCGGTCGGAATCTACAGGATCGATATGAGGTCGCAGTCGTCAATCGCATGAAAGACGATTGGCAACTGTTCAAAGACGTAAAGTTCGACACGACGGATCCGCAGTACCAGGAATGGTTGGCGAAACGCTGTGGCGTCTACGCAACCAACGGCGCCGTCCTCACGCTATTCAATCGTTCAAAAACCGCCGACGGTCTTCCCGATCTGTTTTGCATGGCCCTGCTGGCGAACTTCAAAGGATACTTCCCGGGGTATTCCGGTCTGTTTCCACGCGGTCTTAACTATCTGACGTGGGTCATACTCAAGGCGCACACGAGAAACCGAAAAGGTTGCGTCACGCTGCGCTCCGCAAATCCACTCGACACGCCCGACATCAACTTTCACTACTTCGAGGAAGGTGGCGAAGAGGATCTGGACGCCGTGGTTGAAGGAGTTCAGTTTGTGCGCGGACTGACAGCCAAGCTTCGGCAGGAAGAATTGATTGAGACCGAAGAAATTCCAGGCTGTGAGCTTCAGACCGACGAACAATTAAAAACATTCGTCCGCACGAACTGCTGGGGCCATCACGCGTCCTGCACCTGTGCCATCGGCCCGCGCGAACAAAACGGCGTGCTCGATAGCAACTTCCGCGTTCACGGCACACAAGGACTCCGCGTCGTGGATGCGTCGGTGTTTCCGCGTATTCCCGGATTCTTTATCGTCAGCGCCATCTACATGATCGGCGAAAAAGCCGCGGAAGTAATTCTGCGAAACGAAATGGGCGCTTAAACACATAATAATATATGTACTCTTTTGTGCCTTTTTGTGGCATAACAACAATTTAAGGAGGAACTCATATGGCTCACACAGTTGAGGAACTACTCAACCTGACTGACACCCAACTTGACGAACTCTTCAGTAACGGCACTGTCGGAGACATTCCCAACGGCCAGGCGAAAGGCACCGCCATCATCGCGAACGGTACAAAGTTCAGTGATGAAATCGCTCACTTCGTCAACTTCTTTGCCTGGCAGGGAAAGACATTCGACGCGCAGGCTGGCGTTCTCAGAAACCGTATTACTCATTTCGGATTCAACGCGATCATCGCCAAGGTTTATAAGGGACCAAGCTGGTTCGACAACAAAGAGTGCATCGTGCTCGACTATTCAGACACCTCATTAGTCGCGCGATGGATTCGCGATGAGATCCGGCTTATCGATCCCAATTTCTATCTGGGACGCGTTTACTGGGGCGAGAAACCGCTGATCCATTTCTCTCTGGAGTTTCCGCCGAGCCAGTAAGCGACTGAAGTCTTCACAATTTACATACCGATATGACGCCTCAATCGAGTTTCATGGTGGTCGCACCGCTCGACGTCAATCGCACGGACGAGTTGCGCAGTTTACTCGCGACAATGAACCGTGCGCCCGGAACGGTGAACCCCGATAACGAGATCATTCCTTTCGGACGGCTCGAAGAACTGCACTTTGCGCGTATTTTGATCCTTGAAGATCTGACGCTCGACGACATCACCGTCGCGTATGGTCTACCACGCCAGAACTTTCCAACGTACCTGACGTTTCTTGGCGATTTTGACGGCGACGGCGACGACTTTCGCCGGCAGATGGTCGCCGTTGCGGGCGAAGGTTTGAAGCGGATCTTTTCGTACTGTGTTGACTTTACTCCGGGAACGGACCTGATCCGTTGGATGAAGCAGCACGAGCAACGGCCGGCGACGATGTACGTGAATTGGGTTGGTCGCAGCATGCAGCAGATTCGTGAAGAGAACACGTTGTGTCAGGTGTTGCAGAAACAGATGTTTGAGAATGGGTCTGTATTTCAACAAGGCTCGCCCGAGGAAATCCGTCGCGCTGCCCAGGCGTTTGTGCGCCAGGAAGTAAACATGCGCCGGCTGACGTTGACATCACTCAGGAAAGCTCCGTTGGGATGGCGCATCAGGAATCTGTTGAACCTCATTTTTATTCCCGTGCTGCTGCTGATCCTGGCGCCGTGGTTTCTGCTTTACCTGCCGATCTTTTTGATTCAGTTGCGCCGTCGCGAGAAGCGTGATCCGGTGATCGCACCTCGCCCTTCGGCCGAGCATGTGCATCGGCTCGCAGAAATCGAGGACCATGACGTCACAAATCAATTCACCGCAATGGGAAGTGTGAAACCTGGATTGTTCCGCCGCTGGTTGTTCATCAGTCTGTTGTGGCTTATTGAATACACAACGCGTCACGTCTACACGCGCCGCTATCTCGCGCGCGTGCCGTCGATCCATTTCGCGCGCTGGGTCTACATCGACGACAAGAAGCGACTCGTATTTTGCAGCAACTACGACGGCAGTCTCGAAAGTTACATGGACGACTTCATCAACAAAGTCGCATTTGGACTGAACGTCGTTTTCAGTAACGGAATCGGTTACCCGCAAACGAATTGGCTGTTCTCCAAAGGCGCGAAGAACGAGCAGCAGTTTAAGTATTACATTCGGCGTCACCAACTACCGACTGAAGTCTGGTACAACGGCCATCGCGGTCTCACCAACTTCGACCTGTTCAGAAACTCGCAAATCCGAAACGGAATCGACCAACAGTCGATGACAAATGCGGAAGCCGCACAGTGGCTCGCACTGATATGACTTAACTTTGCACCTTTGCGCCTTGGCGAGGAGACGGTTTTCCTCGCAAAGGCGCAAAGATGAACTTCAATGATGCAGCAGCTCGATTTCGATGACGTTCAAGGACTGGCGCGCTTTGGTTTTGGCAGCATGCGACAGGCGTGCTTCTACCTCGTGTGTATAAAAGACCTCGCTGCGGCACGAGCGTGGTTGCTGGCCGCACACGTGACTACTGCACGCACGTTGGATCCTCCACCATCGACAGCCCTGCAAATCGGCTTCACGGTCGACGGACTCGAGAAGCTCGGCGTCCCGCGTGAAGTCATCGATGGATTTTCGCCCGAGTTCTTGCTCGGCATGGCCGAGAAGAACCGTTCGCGCCGCCTGGGCGACATTGGACCAAATGATCCAAGCCTTTGGCGTTGGGGTGGACCCGATCGCATACCGCACCTGGCGATCATGATGTACGGCAAGGAAGGTCAGATGGCGCAGTGCGAAGCGCAGTTTAAAGGTCCGTCCTGGGACGTTGCGTTCGAAGTGCTCGAGCGTCTGACGACGAGCGACCTTGACGACGTCGAGCCTTTTGGCTTCAGGGATGGACTCAGCCAGCCGGTTGTCGACTGGGAAGAGAAGCGAAAGCCCTCCGGCGATCAGCTTGTGTACAGCAACGTGGTGTCGTTGGGTGAGTTTCTGCTCGGCTACTCAAACGAGTACAACCTATACACGGATCGCCCGTTGTTGGATCCGTCGAGTCGCGGCGCTGCCGACCTGCTGCCGGCGTTGGACCAGCCATTCAAAAAAGATCTGGGACGCAACGGCACTTACCTCGTCATTCGCCAACTCGAGCAGCACGTGCGCGAGTTCTGGCGATACATGGACCACGCCGCGAATTCAAATCCCGAACAGCGAACACATGTGGCCGAAGCGATGTTGGGTCGACGTTTGAACGGCACGCCGCTGATACCGTTACAGAACAAGCCGATCGACGGCGTCGGCAAAGATGATAACGATCGCGCATACAATCAGTTTCTTTACGACACCGATCCTGCCGGCGTTCGTTGTCCGCTCGGAGCCCACGCGCGTCGCGCGAACCCGCGCAACGCAGATTTTCCAAACCGTGTGAAGGGACCGATCTCTCACTTGCTTCAAACGCTTGGATTGGGTCACAAAGGCCTGCGTGACGATCTGATGTCGGCGACTCGTTTTCACCGTTTGCTGCGCAGAGGCCGTGAGTATGGTCCAGGTTTATCACCGGAAGATGCTCTGAAACCCGAGCCGCCGAATGAAGAGGAGCGCGGACTCCAGTTCATTTGTCTTAACGCCAACATCGCCCGGCAGTTCGAGTTTGTGCAGGGCGCGTGGATGAATACGACGAAGTTCGATGGTCTAAGTGAAGAGAGCGATCCGTTGCTCGGTAACCGCGAAGCCGTTCAGGGCTGTCCGGTTTCAGACACGTTCTCACAACCGCGTGACAACGCACTGCGAGAGCGACGTGACCATCTGCCGCAGTTTGTGACCGTGCGTGGCGGCGCCTATTTCTTCCTTCCGAGTCTCAGAGCTTTGAAATACTTTGCGACCGTCGGTTCATAACTCTTTTGTGCTTTTGTGCCTTTTTGTGGCCCCATTTGGAGGTAAACGATGTCTCTCAAGTCGCGCCCTTTTCTGATCATTCTCGTTATCATCCTCGCCGTGATTGCCGCCGGCGCAGTCATCTACAAACGAATCAAAGGCCATGAACCAAAAGCCGGCGAAGTGCTCGACGAAGCGCGCCTCGCAAACCGTCTTCCGGCGAGCTTTCCGGCAGCGGACGAAGACTTCTTTCACGATATGGACGGCGGCGTTCAGTTGACGCCCGACGAGATCAAAGGGCGCAACACGTGGATCGTCTGGACCGCCGGCAACGACAGGCTTTGGGACAAGTTGGTCAACAAGAGTGCGGGCGCTCTCGATTTCCTGAAGATACTCTCGTCTCATCCGAAACTGACGAAATACAGTCGCGACAATCGTTGGGAGTATTTCGGTCTCGTCAACTCGCCTTGCTTCGAAAAACCAACTGGTCCAGATCCGGAACGTTTCGGTCTTTGGCTCGACAAGCGCCGCGCGGATTGTCCACCCGATCCATTCGAAAACGAACAAAAGTATCCCGGCGTGAGATACGGCGCTCGCGGAACGACTGTGCCTGCCGGTTCCTACTACGGGTATGAAACGGGCATTGTCGGCTTGCGTCTCTTTCCGAATCCCGACTTCGACGAAGCAGCAAAAGCGCGCTGGGACGCGGAGAAGTACTACACGGATTCCCAGTATTATTATTCGAAAGAGCTGGTTCGCCCGTATCGAGTCGGTATGTCGTGCGGGTTCTGTCATGTTGGACCAAATCCGGTAAAACCACCCGCCGATCCGGAGAACCCGAAGTGGGAAAACCTGAGCTCCAACGTCGGCGCACAGTATTTTTGGATCGATCGAATCTTTTACTGGGAAGCGGATCCGAGCAACTTCGTCTTCCAACTCTTTCACACTTCGCGTCCGGGAACTCTCGACACTTCTCTCGTCTCGACTGACAACATCAACAATCCGCGCACGATGAACGCGATGTATCTCCTGGGACCGCGCATCATGATGGCCGACCGCTGGGGCAAGGAAACGCTTGCGGGCGGAGGTAAAGACAACCGGCAACTCAACGACTACGTAAAAGATGGACCACTGACTAAGTTCTATCAGGCGCCGGACACGGTCTACACTCCGCGCGTTCTCAAAGACGGCTCCGATTCGGTCGGCGTGATGGGTGCGCTGAATCGTGTTTACATAAACATCGGTACGTTCAGCGAGGAATGGTTACTGCACTTTAATGCGCTGGTTGGCGGGAAAGAGATCTCGCCGATAAAGATCTCGGACGCACGCAACAACTCTAGTTACTTTGCCGCTACCGAAAATCAGACCTTCAACGTGGCGCAATTTTTTCTTAAGACCACCGATCCCCACTATCTAAAAGACGCTCCGGGCGGCAGTGGCTATCTCACCGCAAGTCCGGAACAGTTAACGCGTGGCAAGACAGTTTTTGCTGAGCGTTGTGCGCGCTGCCACTCGAGCAAGATTCCGACGCCCGCGCCTGGCCTCGACGATGTGCGCGGCTGTAACGGCAAAGATTACCTGACCTGCTTCAACAAATACTGGGAGTGGACCAAGACCGAAGACTTCAAACAGAAGATGCGGCAGATTGTTCTGGCTGACGATTTTCTGAAAGACAATTACCTCTCGACTGAGTTGCGCATTCCCGTGACGCTGCTGCAAACAAACGCGTGCAGCCCGCTGGCTACGAATGCAATCGGCAACAACATTTGGGACAACTTCTCGTCGCAGTCGTACAAAGACCTGCCGTCGGTGGGCAACATAACCTGGTACGATCCGATAACCGGTGAGCCACGCCAGTACATGATGCCTGCGGGTGGTCGTGGTTACACGCGTCCGCCTTCGCTGATCAGCCTATGGTCCACTGCTCCATATCTGCTGAACAACTCCGTCGGGCAGTTTGAATCGAGCCCTTCCGTCGAAGCGAGAATGAGGTCGTTTCAGAACTCGATCGAGCAGATGCTTTGGCCGGAGAAGCGTGATAAGGACGAGGTGCTCGGCGACAAGATACCGGGCCGGATCGATCGCACCACGCAACAGAGTTATCTGCGCGTCGGCGCCGGCTTCCTTCCGGATTTTCTACAAGGGTCGGGCGGGTTCCTGTCAAAATACTTTCCGGCAATCTTTAGCGACGAAGGTATCGAGATCGGACCATTACCGAAAGGCACACCCGTAAGCCTGCTTTCAAATCTCGATTTGTTGGCACCGACGTCGGGGTTGGTTGACAGGGCGAAGCGAGATGCCGACATCTTGCAACTCTTGTTGGACATGAAACATGCGCTCAAAAATTTGCCGCAGGGCGCGACGGACGAGCAAGCGAAGGATGCGTTGCGTCCGCTGGTTGGTCCAATGCTGAAATTCAGTAAGTGCCCGGATCTGATCGTGAATCGGGGACATTATTTCGGTACGGATAAGTTTGAGCAGGAGCCTGGTCTGAGCGATGACGACAAACGCGCGCTCATTGAGTTTTTGAAAACGTTTTAGCTGCCACGGAGCCCGACTACTATGACATTCGATTGGCTGCTGAGAGGTTCTGCCGGATTGACGATCGTGTACTTTGCGCTCGTCGTCCTTGCCGTGTTCACCCAACTCAGGAAGGACAAAACGTCAACGCCGTTGCCTTATTTATTGCGAGCAGTGATCAAAGCAGCACCGGCGCTGCTGCTTTCGGGGCTCTCGTTTTACCTGGACCAACGACTCGTCGCGCTTGCTTTCCTGTTGTGTGCGATTGGCGACATCTTTCTCGATCTTCCAGAACGCAAAGCGCCGCATGGATTTCAGATTGGCGCCGTGGCGTTTGCGCTGGCGTTGGTGTGCGTCATTATTTTGAGTTATCAACGACAGTTACCCGGCCGCCCGTTAATGCCTCTGGCGATCACTAATGTCGTCATCGCGCTTTTCGTTCTGCGCTGGGTGTTTCCGATGATGAAGGGAAGCGAACGCATCCTCGAAGTCTCGTACTTCTCGATGCTGATCATTTCAAACATCTTCGCCTCGACGGCGACGATTCCAATCTTTCTCGGCAGCTCCTTGTGGTTCATGTCGGATTTGTCGATCGGGCTCGGCAGCAAAGTCTCGGGCGATCCGGCGAACAGTCTCGACACCCTCGGTCTCTACGACCTCGGCCTCTACTTCCTCGCGATCGGCTTTTTGAATACGGTATAAGCCCTTTTGTGCTTTTTGTGTACCTGGCTGGTACTATTCGAGAGTTATGCGGAAGAGGATCTTGCTGCTGTTTCTTTTTTGTGCGGTGGCGTGCGCGGGTGTGTGGGCGCTGGTGCGGTTTACGGATTTTAGGCGGACTCGCCTCATTCAATCGGTAACCACCAACTCGACGTTTATGAATTCGTCGAGTGCGGATGCGTGGGTGCGTGCGGCCGAGAAGGTCAAAGAGGCACGAACCGAGACAGGAGGTGCTGAAACTCCGCCTGAGCTCAAACACTACAGCGAGCGTTACTGGTTTCTGGCCACACAGGTCGCGGAGATTGATAAATACAACGTTCATACTTGCCAGGACTTTCTCGATCTCGCCTCGATGATTCAACGTGGCGAAGTGATTTCTGTCCCGTTTGTCACTGACTCATACGTCCTCTTCGGCATCGGTCAGAGAGCAGACGACGCTGAGTTCTCGAGGTTCGAAGACGATGATGAAAGCACCGACCCGCAACAAAGCGATGCGCACGACCCGCAAAAACTCGCGCGCGACTACGAAGCGCTTCAGGCGCTCGCGAAGAATTTCGGCGGGCGTTCCTATGACCTATACAACCCATCAGATCGCCAGGCGTTGAAAATCAATATGTTGAGTTCGGTGCGACCTGAAGCGTTCAAGATCCTGGAAGAAGTAGCTGCCGCATATCATCGACAATTTGATCGCCCGCTTCCCGTGAGCTCACTTATGAGGCCGGAACAGTATCAACATGCGTTGCGGCGCGTGAACAGAAACGCGGTGCTGATCGACAGTCCGCCGCATTCAACGGGCCTCGCATTCGACATCGACTATCGATACATGAGTGGCCCAGAGCAGACGTTCGTTATGACCGAACTCGCGCGTCTGAAGAGAGAAGGTCGTATCGAGGTAATACGCGAGAGGAACGCGAACTATCATGTGTTCGCTTTTATTAATGGCATCCGTCCGCCTGACGACCTGATCACTGCGGCACTGGAGAAGGCCGGTGCTCCTCCCCCTGAAGAAGCGCATCACGCAGCACCGAAACCAGCCAAAGTGAAGGAAAAACCGAAGAGGAAATCCTCTAAAAAACGTCGTCGCTAACGATCGAACCCATCGCCCCCTCGTTGCATCTCGTAATAATTATGAAAAACCCCAGACTTCATATTCTTCTGGCTATATCTTTGCTCGTCGTCATTGCGACAGTCGCATCTGTCACAGGTCTAACCAGCAGTCAATCGCGCCGCTCTAAAAGTGAACCACCGGCTCGAACCGTTGCTCTTAGCACAACGTCTTCAAGCGCCTTCGCCGCCGCAGCGGCGCAGAACGCGATTCTTCGCAACGAAGTAACCTGGACCTTCGGAGGAAAACAGCAGCGTGGTTGGTATCTTTACGATCTGCTGATCGGCAAAACCCTCGACACTCCTCACGATCCGATCACGAGCGAATTCGCTACGATACTCGCAAAGTGGCAGAAGAAGCGGGGCCTGCGCGCAGACGGTCAGCTTGATGAAGCCTCCCTCATGAAGCTGGTCTCGCATTGGCAGGGCGATCGACTCAAGACTCGCACCCCCGCAACGCCCGATCAGTTGATACTCGGGCCGGCGACCGACTTCTACGATCCCGGACGTGCCACCGAACTCCGTCAGGTCGAGCGCAACACGTATGAAGCGTACAAACAGATGCTCGCGGCAGCGCACGCCGATCCGTCGCTCAATCTAAAATCGACAGACAAATACCTGAAGATCGTTTCCGCGTTCCGCTCGCCCGAGTATCAAGAACAGTTGCGCCGACAGTCGCCGAATTCGGGCAGCGCGGGACTCGCAGTCAACAGTCCACACTTTACGGGTCGCGCGTTGGACATCTACGTCGGCGGCAGTCCCGTCGACACGAAGGATGCGAACCGTGCGATCCAGGTCAACACGCCCGCTTACCGTTGGCTGGTCCACAATGCCGAGCGCTTCGGTTTTCGGCCTTATTTCTACGAACCGTGGCACTGGGAATACGTCAAGTAGAGCCACAAAAAGGCACAAAAGGCACAAAAGTGAGTAATCTCTTTTTTTGCGCCTTTTGTGCCTTTTTGTGGCTTACTTCTTCTCGTCGAGCGCGTGTTGAAACCGAGGCGCGATCTCATCGAGCCACTTGTTCATCTCCGCTTGCGTGTAGTACTTGCCATTGATCATCACACCTGCGCGTTTCTGAGTATTGGCAATGTCGTCCAGAGGATTTGCCTCGACCAAAACTAATGCCGAGCGCTTCGGATTTCGGCCTTATTTCTACGAACCGTGGCACTGGGAATACGTCAAGTAGAGTCACAAAAAGGCACAAAAGGCACAAAAGTGAGTAATCTCTTTTTTTGTGCTTTTTTGTGGCTTACTTCTTCTCGTCGAGGGCGTGTTGAAACCGCGGCGCGATCTCGTCGAGCCACTTGTTCATCTCCGCTTGCAGGTAGTACTTGCCGTTGATCATTACACCTGCGCGTTTCTGAGTATTGGCAATGTCGTCCAGAGGATTTGCATCGAGCAAGACCAGATTGGCGCGCTTTCCTTTTTCGATCGTCCCCGTCTTATTGAGCGTTCCGAAGAACAACGCGGGATTTCGCGTTGCGGCTTCGAGTGCGGCGTAATTCGATAGTCCAGCGTCGCGCAGATCGATCAACTCGAGATGCAACGTGTGGCCGTACAACATCAGCCACTCGGGCGTGTCAGAGCCCGCCATCACGTGTCCGCCTGCGTCGTAGATCGCTTTCACGATCTTATTTCTGATCGCGATGTATTTCTCGCGTTTCTCGATCGGCGCGGCTGTCGAAAGGTATCTCTTGCTGACGGCCATCCACTGATCGACGACCTTCTTCGGGTAGAAACGAATATCCAGCTGGGCCATGAACGATTCTTCACTTCGGCCTTTCCCGAATGTGAATTTGAAGAGATGAAGCGTCGGCACAACAAACGGATTCGAATGGACTGTCTGCCGCGCTATTTCCGGAATTTTGTTTTCGTCGAGGTAATCAATACTCTCCCAGTTCTTCGGATTGTAGAGATAGATGTCAGACACGGAACCTTTGACCGGCGAACTCTCAGGCAAGAGCGCTTCGAGATACGAGTCAAGATGTTCGATCTGTTGCTTTGCTTTGAGCGCTCGCGGCAAACCCACTGTGCGACTATCAGCATGGCCCACGACACGTATATTTTGCTTCGCGGCTTCATCGACGATGGCTTCGTACACTTCTGGTTTGAGATACGTCGTAACCTTGATGAAATCGTAGCCGTCCTGCTTCGACTTAATGACAGCAGCTCGTGCTTCGGCTTCTGTCGTTACGACGTGAGCGTTGGTGGATTTGCGTCCGGTAAACTGCGGACTGGCGGCGTAGATCATGGGCGCGACGATTTCTCCAGCGGCACTCTTCCGGCGCAGAACCAATTGCTCAGGCGTGCCGGTCATCAAACGAATCGTCGTCACGCCGTAAGCGATCATGATCCTGAGTTCATCTTCCGCAAGCTCATCCGGAAATTCGTCGTCAGTAAAAAGATGAACGTGCATGTCGGTCAGACCGGGAATCAAAAACTTCCCCGCAGCGTCAACTCTTTGCGCGCCTGCCGGGATCTTGATTCGCTTTGTGTCACCGATGTCAGAGATTACGCCGTTGCGCACGATCACGGTCTGATGTTGCAACACCCGCTCTTTGTCCATCGGAATAACGTTGACGTCGACGAACGCGACGGTTTGCGCCCTCGCGGGTGCAACGATTGACAACAGAAACAGCAGAACTATGATTCGCTTCATTCGGGCGCTCCTACGCTGAAACATACGTATGGCTTCTAACGCACGCAGAGGCGTAGAATACGCGAGCCGAATTGGAAATTGTAAGTGGTTTGTGATGATAGGCCCTTCGCGCCTGAATAATCGTTCACGGGAGCAAAAACATGGATGAACTGGAGAAAACGCAGAAGGTTGATGCAACGGTCGCAAAGACGGCGCAACTGCCACGTATTGAGCCTTCGGCTAACAAGACTCCAGCAGAAAAAAAGGTAGAAGATTTTCGGCACGGCCAGGCTCACATTCTGCAAAGACTTGCTGCCAACGCTCCGCTCAGCGAAATCCTCAAACGCCTCGTGCTTCTGATCGAAGCTCAGGTGCCCGACATGCTTTGTTCGGTGTTGCTGCTCAGCGAAGATGGCGAGCACGTCGTTCACGGGGCAGCACCGAGTCTGCCCGAGGAGTATGTCGCGGCAATCGACGGTTCGCCCATTGGGCCAAAGCAGGGTTCGTGTGGGACGGCGATGTATCGCGGCGAGCCGGTGTTTGTTACAGACATTCTTACTGATCCGCTGTGGGACGAGTATCGGGAACTTGCGGTGGCGAATGGTCTCCGTGCCTGCTGGTCGACGCCGATACTGTCCGGGCGCGGAAAAATTCTCGGATCGTTTGCGATGTATTACAGCGAGCCGAAAACTCCCACCGGCGACGAGGCTACCTTAACCGAGGTTGCGACGCGTATCGCGGGTCTCGCAATCGAACATCATGCGGCGAGAGAGATACTGGCGAGAACACAGGGTCAACTGGCGCAAGCCACATATGCTGCGAGCACGGGTAAGGCGGCGATTTCGATAATCGAAGAAGTGAATCAGCAACTCGAAAACGTCGTCAGTAACGCTAAGACATGTCTCGAGTTGCTCGACGAGGACAAGCCGGACATCGCGAATTTCCGTGAGCCACTCAAGAAGATCGCAAGCTCCGGCAATACCGCACTCGAAGTCATCGCGCGCATTCGTAATTCAGAAAAGAAATAATCCGTTCGGCGACGAAGCTGGTCAATTGCGATCAAGTAGTGTTAGACAGGATTGACAAGATTTTTCAGAACTAACAGGATAAATCTTGAAAAAATCCTGTAAATCCTGTCAACGAAAACTGTCTGTCGCTCTCACGAGCGCATCGGCTATACCGCGTTCCGTTGCCGCATGCCCCGCATCAGGAATGATCTTCAACTCCGCTTCAGGCCAGGCGCGATGCAGGTCCCATGCGTTCATAAACGGACACACCACGTCGTAACGTCCATGAACAATCACCGCAGGAATGTCTCGAATGCGATCGACGTGTTCGATCAAGTAGTTGTTAGTCTCGAAGAAACAGTTGTTCACGAAGTAGTGACACTCGATTCGCGCGACTGCGAGCGCTTTGTCGGGTTCGGTGAACTCATCGATGAGACTCTGGTCTGGAAGAAGTTTCAACGCACTGGCTTCCCACTTCGCCCACGCTTTCGCCGCTTCGAGACGCACCGACTCATCGTCGCTCGTCAACCGTCGATAATAGGCGCGGATCATGTCGCCGCGTTCAGCTTCAGGAATCAAGCTCAGGTACGGTTCCCAGTTGTCTGGGAATATCGCGCTCGCGCCCTGACTGTCTTCATAAAACCAGCGAATCTCTTTTGGCCGGCACAAAAAGATTCCGCGCAGGACCAATCCGCGCACTCTTTCCGGATGCGACTCCGCGTAAGCGAGCGCCAGCGTGCTACCCCACGATCCGCCGAATACGAGCCACTGATCGACACCGAAGTGTTCGCGGATCTGTTCGATGTCCTCGACCAGATGCCACGTCGTGTTGTCGTCGAGTGAAGCGTGTGGAAGGCTGCGTCCGGCGCCGCGCTGCTCGAAAAGAATGATGCGATAGGCGTCAGGATCAAAGAAGCGACGATAGTCAGGTACCAGCCCCGCGCCTGGTCCACCATGCAGAAAGACGACGGGTTTCCCGTTCGGAACACCGCATTGCTCGTAATAGAGCTGATGAACAGGCGAGACTCTGATGTGCCCGCTGTCGTAAGGCTCGACGTCCGGGTAAAGCGTTTTTAGTGTTTCCATGTTGAACGGGATTATGTCGTTAGATCTATTTCTCTGCAAACACCGGCAGACGCAGGAACTGGCGCATGCGAGTCAGTTCCGCTTCCAGTTCGCGTCTGAACGCCGGTCCGCGCGGTGACTCGACATAGCCGACATCAGCGTGAAGGTTGTTATTGGTTACTGTCAAATTGGCCCAGCCGATCACGCTGTCGCGCCAGAGGAGAGGCATTGCGTAATAACCCAGCTTGCGTTTGGTTATGGGAGTGTAAGCCTCGAACCGATAAATCCAGCCCCACAAACGTTCGAAACGCGCGCGGTCATGGACCAACGGATCGAACGGCGCGAGCAAGCGCACGACTTCGTGTGTTGCGTGACCTTCGGCTTGTTCGTCTGACGGCCAGTACCAATCGATGTTTTCAACACGCGCGTGTGCGAGCCGTTGTTTCGCGCGTTGTAACGCACTCGGCAACTCCTTTTCCCACTGCGGAGCCGCGTATCGCAAACGCCGCAGGTAAAAAGAAAGACTTGGACCAGGCAGCGGCGCGTAAATGCGCACCAGGACATCAACCAGGGCGTCGATTCGTGCGCGACGCTCGGCAACGGTTTTGGGAACTGGTTCGTGACGATGTGGGGCGTAGATGCGAATGCCTTTCTTGCGGCGAGCGATACGCAACACGCCGGCATAATGCATTGCGTCAAGCAGATGTGTGGTGGCATTTGACGAACCGCCCCAGTAGTTCGTCACACGGCCGTGTGCGAAATGCTCATCGACTTCGCGCGGGTGTGCTTCACCACGCTCGCTGATGAAGTCCAGCAGGAGTTTGGCTTTCTTCTTCTGCCTGAGCGCCGGAAGGCGGGGGTTGGACCGCGGATGCATCAACGCTTGTAGCGACCGCGTGACATAACCGTAGTTGACGAAGAAGTCTTCTTCGATATCAAGCTGCGTGTAACGCCGTTCCAGATCACCAGCACGATAATCTTTCACTCGATGGCGCAGCGTCAGGTCCTGCGCACGCGCCGGGGCACGGATCGGATCAGCCTGCACAAACCCCATTCTCTGCAGCGCATTGTTGAGCGTCGTAGGCTTCGGGAAATTCCGCGCGACCGTAAAGCGCCGCAGATCGTCGAGAGTCATGGGCATAGGCCAACGGAGTATGCCGCAAAGATGCACAAAAAGCATAAAAGCCCTTTTGTAATTTTTGTGCTATTTTGTGGCCGCTCATAATGATGGGCCACGATCTTCCAACTTCCAATAGAGGCACTCGCGTGAGGTTAGCTGTCCCGATAGTTTTGCTTTTCCTGGTTTTTACTTTCAACAACTCGATATACGCTCAACAGGCGGGGTCGTCTGGTCCAGCGCTGTTGACTTATAACGAACTCGTGGCTCTTTACGAGAACGATCCGCCTTCGCCAGATCTCTTGGAGAAGGTGACGCGACTCCTGAGAACGCCTTTCGTCAATAACTCTGCAGGTGTTCGCGCTCCGAGGCCCGGCAGAGTTTCGACGGCACAAAACCGCGGCCTGCGAGTAGCGACGTGGAATATCGAACGCGGGCTCGAGTTTGATGCAGTTAAGGCAGCACTCACGAACGATCAGAGATTCTTTCGCCGCCTGACGCCGGCGTTGCGAGGTTCGAAGTTCAACCTCGCCGAAATCCTCGAGCAAGCCGCGGCACTCAGTCGCGCCGACGTAGTGATCCTGAACGAAGTCGACTGGGGTCTGAAGCGAACCAATTATCGAAATGTCGCAAAGGAACTCGCGGCCGCGATGCAGATGAACTACGTCTTCGGGGTGGAGTTCATTGAAGTCGACCCGCTTACGCTCGGCACGGAAACACTCGAAGGCGAAACGAGCGCTGAGAAGGCTGAGATAATCAAAAATATTGCCGTCGATAAAAGCCGCACACTCGGTTTGCACGGCACGGCGATCTTGAGTCGTTTCCCCCTCCAAAACTCTCGCCTCATGCCTTACGTCTACCAGGGACACGATTGGTACCACGACGAGAAAGACGGAGTCTCGAAGTTGGAAACAGGGAAGCGGAAAGGCGCGAAACTGGTATTCGGCGAAAAGATCATGCGCGAGGTGCGTCGCGGCGGCCGCATGATGCTGCTCGCGGATATTGCAGATGCGAGTATTCCCGGTGGGGCCGCGACAATCGTCGCGACGCATCTCGAAGCCAAGTCGAAGCCATCAGAACGTCTGAAGCAACTCGACGAACTGCTGAGTCAGATCAAGAGCATCGACAATCCGGTGGTCCTCGCAGGTGATATGAACACCTCGGGGAGCGATGCAACTCCGACGTCGTTTCAGCGCGAAGTAAAGAAACGGCTCGGCAGCACTTCTTTTTGGGCGACGCAGGGGATCAAGTATGCGACTGGCGTCGGGTTGATCTACGACATCACCGTGGGACTGGTGAAGATGCAGCGCACCCGGAACGATCCGACTGTTAAGAGTTTGAAGTTCGTGTCGGAAAACCCGGAGGAGAAGTTTTTCGACACTCTGAAGGATTTTCGTTTTGTCGATGGACGTGCGTTTGATTTCCGCGGATCGAAGCATCATTCGATCGGCGCGAGTGGTGAGACTCTTTCCGATTCAAACGAACGTGGCAGCAAGGGCTTTGTCAGCACGCTGGAGTTGAAAGGAAAGTTCAACGTCGAAATGAAGCTCGACTGGATCTTCGTGAAACCGCTACAACTCACGGATCCGGACGATCGGGATCAACCGTACACGTTCGCGCCGCATTTTGGGAGAACGTTGAAGACGTTGAATCACAGTCTGAAAGACGGGATTTCAGATCACAACCCAATGATCGTGGATCTCCCGCTCAATTTAACGCCGAAGGCGTTGGCTAATTCCAGCCCAGGGTTGGAGCGCAGCGACAACCCTGGGAATCAAGGACATAAAAAGAATCAACGCTGAAAGCGTTAGGCCTGTGCGCCGCTAACCCTTTCAGGGTTCAAAGCAAATGTGGCTCTTGATCCCAGGGTTGTCGCTACGCTCCAACCCTGGGCTGGAATTACCAACGCCTTCGGCGTTATGTAAGAGGCTCACGACTCACAAACACTCAACGCGTCGCCGTGGTGAGGAATGTCTTTGCCTCGTCGATCTCCGGTCGCGCGGAACCTGAGTTGTCCGTGAGCGCCAGCAGCTTTTCATAGTAACCCCTCGCACGCTGCTGATCGCCTGCGAGTCTCGCGGCACGCGCGGCGCCGTACATCCCGTTGAAGCGATAAGGCGTGCTGCGGAAGGAAGCTTCAAACTCCGTTAGCGCTGCCGTGGGTTGCTTGAGTTCCAGCAATAATTCGCCCAGTTGTTCGCGAGCGGGAACAATCGCGCCTGGCGTCACCGGATGCTTCTCAGTCGCATCATCCAGATCCGCGGCTTTACGAACTAACTGAAGCGCCTCATCATTTTTGCCTTCCGCGTACGCCAACCACGCGGACGCAACCATTCGTTGGATGTCAACCTGTTTGGCCCAATCGTAATCACCTTTCGCTTGAACGAGCGCCTCCTGGATAGCACTCAACTTCTCGACTTCAACACGCGCCACAGCCGTGTCGCCCATGCGCGCGGCGCCGAGTGCGCGAGCAAAATGAATATGTGCCACAGCCCATGGGAAACGCTGCCACGGAAAGCTTTTCAATTCCGGCGGCGGGAATTGCAGCATCGCAGCTTCTTTCCACTGCCGGCGCTCGAGCGCATAACGCGCGGGAATTGCAGTGAACGCGTAGGCAACTTTGAAAGTTTCCGGTTCCGTTTTCTGAATCTTGTATAACTCGGCGAGCACGTCCGCTGCCTGCTTGTCCTGCGCACGTTGCAGGTATGCGTACGTGAGATAGTCCATCGCGTGAAGCTGCTCGTCCCACACGGCCGACATCTTATTTCTCACCGCAAAAGCTTCTGCTGCCGACTTTGCGTCGAGGTTTGACTTGATTGCCTCCTGCCACAAACCAAGCCGCGTAAAGATGTGTGAAGGCATGTGTTGCGCGTGCGCGGATGACGGAGCAATCTTCGCATACGCTCGCGCCGCCGGTAGGGCCAGTTCCGCGAGTGCAGGATAGTCGTAACTGTGGATCAGATAGTGAGCGACGCCGGGGTGCTGTGGCTCGATAGCGAGAACGCGATTCAAAATCTGCGCTGCCTCTTTCTCTCTCACATAAGTCTTGTCTTGCACCATCGTCCCGGTGGCGATGAGCGATAGTGCGTAAAAAACACCGGCTTCGCGGTCAGACGGATGGCGCTCGTGAACTTGCTTCATCGCGTCGCTGTACGCGAAAGTCCGCGTTCGGTGATCGACTTTGTCGTGATTGCTGTAGAAGGTTTCGATCGCAGCGATATACGCCTGCTCGCGCGGAGTTCCACTGCCGATTTCCTTCGCTTTCTGAACCGCGGTCAAACCCTTGTTCAACTCCGCAGCAGTGGGAGGCGCCCAGAGCGGATGATAGTGCGTCATCGCGATGCCCCAGTAAGCCATGCTGCATTGCTGATCGATCTGCCCCACTTCCGTGAACGCCTTTTCCGCTTCTTCATACTCGAACGAGTGGAGCCATGCGACGGCACGATTGAATTGTTTCTGCGCAGCAGGTTTACACGACACAGAGAAATTAACCGCCCCAAGCTTCTCTGAACTGTCGTGCCGGTGCGGGTGCATTTCCTGCGCTGATGCCGAGCGCGACACGAGTGAGACGCTCAACAATGCGACGATGGCGAAAATGTTTTTATTCATTTCAATCTGGTTCCAAGAGTGGGGCGAAGGAGGTGAGGGCGCCTCCTTCGCCTTAGCACGTTTGTCCTAATAATGCAGGACGGCAGTGTAAAAGTCGTTGAGATCCGATGTGGTGCTACCCGGTAACGCGCTTAAGGTGAGTTTATGCTGTCCATAGGTTAGCTGAACCGGAATATATGCAGGCACAACCGCCCGGTGGGTCGCGCTTGCATTAGAGAAGATTTGGGCCTGCCCAATGGTCTGGCCATCGAGCTGAACCACAATCCCAATCATTTGGTTCGCGGTTTGAGTCCAAACTGATCCGTGGACTACCAGGGTCATCTGGAGATCGCCGAGCGCCTGGAAAGCTGTTGAGATGGGGAGGGGGCCTTTTTGACTGATAACGATTTGTACTGACATATTTCTCCTTTTAATCTGAGGACCTGTCGGGAGGTTTTGTTAAAGCTCGGGCACGTTATCTTTCACGTGTTTGTTTGTCAACATTTCCAAACGGCAGGTATCAGCTCCTGGGCGGGCGCAAGCGACCCATCATGATCGAGTCGACGTAAACTCCATCGCGGAAGGCGTGTTGTCGCATTAGTCCCTCGTGGACAAAACCAAACCGCTCATACAGGTGAATCCCGGCTTCGTTGTCCGCGTACACTTCGAGCTCGAGTCGTGTGAGGTTGAGCCAGTTGTCGGCGAGATCCACAGCAGCGGCCAGCAGAGCAGTTCCAACACCTTTACCTTGCCAGTCGTCGTCCACGCTAATTCCGATTCGTCCGACGTGTCGTCTTCGAGGTCTGTTTGGGAAAGTTTCGACACCGACCAGGCCGATGACGCGATTCTCGACGACGGCGACAAGGTTGTAATGACCGTCAGTCTCTTCTGAAGACAGCCGCTTTCGCCACTGTTCGCGTGACGGATATGGCAACTGCATTGTGCCGGTATACAGCTTTGGACCATGGAACATTTCATAGAGGTCCAAAGAGTCATCCGGTTCTGCGCGACGGATTTTGAGACCTTCAACCGGCACTAGTGATCACCTCGTTATGCAATTCGTTTTTCATAAAATCTGCTGAGAGGGTCGGGCTTGTATTCTCCGAAAGGAGCGATCAACTGAAAGCCCGCGCGCTCGTAGAATCCAATCGCTTCGGGTTGAGCGATACCCGTCTCGAGTCGCAGTATTGTAATCCCCTGACTGCGCGCATAGTTAGCGAGATGGTCCAACATCAATTTGGCAAAACCCAAACCGCGAAACTGCGGTCGGATGTACATTCGTTTGATCTCGCCGTACTCCGTGCCACAGAGTTTCACTGCACCGCAGCCAACGGCGATTCCGTTGTCGCGGATGATGAAGAAGGGCACGTCCTCGTTCATTAACTTCTCGACCGGGTATCCGTGACGGCTTTCTTTTGGTGAGAGCGGGATGAGGTACGCGTCCAGCTCTGTGATCAGGACGCGAGCGTCGCCGGTGTCAGGACGTTCACGCGAGATGACGGTTGTGCTCGACATCAATCTTCTGCGTTCTCTGTGTCTCTGTGGTGCGGTTTACTCTACCACAGAGACACAAAGAAACAGATGTGCATTACTTCTTCTTCGATGCTCTCTTCTTAGTCTTCTTACTCTTCTGACTCACAACCGGTCCTCCGGAAGCGCCGGGCACATCTATCTTCTTTCTCTTTTTCGCGCCGATCACTTCGATTCCTTTAGTCCCGATGATATGGTCGAGAGGCAGCGAGACTGAATACGGCGAAACAACCGGTAAACAGAAGCCAGGAACCGAGCCAACGACTTCGATTCCCCAATACTCAGGTTTGCGGACATAAATCAACGGGCTAAGCCGCACCGTCATGTTGAGACATGGTTTCGTTCCTTCCACGATCAGGATCCATGTGTTGTTAACAATCCCGGGAACAATACGCGCCCTGGTGAAATTGATCAGTTTGACTGATGTTGCGGTGGGTGCTTTCAAGAGTTGTGCGCTCATTAAATACTCCTTGGTCCAGAGGTTGACTGTGAGGCTGGCGGGATAAGTTCTCGTCAGCAGAAATTTACGTATTTACGCCCGTGCTCGTTCTAAACCGCTTCCGATTGCGAGGAGAAGTGAAACTATTTCACGATATCTCCCGGAGCGAGCAGTTGCATCACGCTCGGAAGGGAATTAAATGGCGGAAAGATTTAATGCGGAGGAGTTTGAAAAGTCAACGATTAGGGCCACAAAAAGGCACATAAAGCACAAATGAATTGAATGAATTGAAGTCGCACTTTTCATCAATCTTGTGTGCCTTTTGTGCCTTTTGTGGCTACTTTTTTCCCAGCAACAAGATATCCTGAAACGATAGGGCGTCGTCGCGTCCGGACCAGTGGCCGTATTGGATCGGTGTTTTTAATGCGAGACCGTGTTTGTCGAGCAGCTCCAGTACGTAAGTCTCATCGTAAGCAACGGCACTCTCCGGCGAGTGCTCGTAGCGGTAGCGCCAAATTCCTTCGCCGTAGGGGAATGGCAATGCATTTTTCCCCTCACGCGCAAGTCTCGCCTGTTGTTCATTAAGGAGAAAGAACGTCGCCAAACATCGGCCGTCGTTCTTCATCAGTCGCACCACCTCACCGAGGTAATTATCAACCTCACCCGGGCGCATGTGTGTGAAGACCGACTTCAACAAAATCAGATCGAACGAGCACGAGTCATACGAGAATTGGTAACTCTCGGCGGCATGCTTCGCGACAGGGTTGAAAGCGAGATTGCGGACATCGATGTGTGCGAACTCGAAGTTGTCGCGCCGTTTGCTGACGTTGCGCTGACACCACCTGATCGATGGTCCATGTATGTCTACGCCAACGTAACTTCCTTTTTGATCGAGATACTGCTCGAGATGAAGCGCCATCTGGCCACAGCCACAGCCGATGTCCAACACACGCTCGTCCGCTCGCAAGTTCGCGAGCGTCCGCAGGTGGCCCATAAACTCCGCGCCTGACGCTTCAAAACTTCGCAGCGGGCCGACGTACCTGCGAAGGTGTAGCGGCGGCAACTCTGCTTTGCCATTCACTACTCGCGCAACGTAATCAAGCGGCACTAATGCGAGCAGAGCGGCATGCCGGCACGATCGGAGAAGCTTGATAATGTTCTGATTCAACGCACTGCTGCTGACCGGCGCAGCATCCACCGGTACAACAAAACAATCAGGGCAATAAATAACAGCCCACCGAGCCAGGGCGCCGGCCAAAACTCTTCAGGCACCAATCCAAGCGGCGCGTTGCTCGCGGTCGCAACAATCAGTCCGGCCAGGACGACTCCCCACAGACTCTCGCCCACGATCAATCCCGACGCCACCAGAGTGCCCAGTCGCTCCGCACGCTCCGGATTTGGCAGTTTACGTATGCGCCGATCGTACCAGTAAGAGATCACTGCACCAACGACAACCGCAAACGTCGCAGACATCGGCAAGTAGATACCAATGCCCACCGCCAGCGGCGGAATGCGCATTTTGTTCATTGCGGCCAGCACGAGGTCCAATATGATCAGACCAACACCGACGAGCACGCCGATGCCGATCATCTTCCATTCGAGACTACCGCCGATCACACCTCGCGCGAGTGCGGAGATGAGCGTTGCCTGTGGCGCGGGTAACGGCTCGCCACCGCCCACAACGCCCACGTTCGCAGCGCCCGCAAACCCATAAGCCCTCGCCAGCAAATTGAGCACGAACGGAATCACAACTGCACCCGCTGCCACGCCGACAATCAACGCGATCTGTTGTCGCATCGGCGAGGCGCCAACGAGTTGACCTGTCTTCAAGTCCTGCAAGTTATCGTTGGAGATCGTCGCACAGGCGAAGACGATTGCCGTCACGAATAGCGCGAACGCGACGAGCGCGGATTGAGTATCTGGCGTCGGCGCCACAGCGAGAATCAGTAGCGAAGCACACGCGACGATCGACAAAATTCCGACACCGGAAATCGGACTGTTTGAGGCGCCGATCAGTCCGGCCATATAGCCGCAGATCCCCGCAATGAGAAAGCCGCCAATCAACACGAACGGTATCGCGATCAACGTGAGCTTAACGGCGTACGGTGCGAGCACCGTCGTTCGCGCGAAGCTGAAAGCCAGCCAGCCACTGAGGAGCAGACACGCGATCGTGAGCACCAGAATCCAACCCGGCGAGAGGTCACGATCGCGATCGTCGGCGACTGCTGTGGCTCGAGAACTCGCGAGTGTCGTGACGAGTCCACCAACAACAGGCTTTGCGAGTTTCGCGAGCGTGAAGATCGCGGCGACCGCAATCGCTCCGGCGCCGATGAAGCGCACCTGCGTGGCCCAGATTCTTTGCGTGTGGTCGGCGAGCGCCACACCGGCGGCCGCAGGTTGCATCGACGTCAGGATGGGCACTGCGATTACCCACGCGATGATCAGTCCGGTTAGCATTGCGAGTCCCACGGAGAGTCCGACAAGATGGCCTGCGCCGACGAGCGCCAGGGAGAAAGTGATTCTGTATCCGCTCGATGCTCCTCCGCCCAGCGCGAAGAATCCGACAATGTCAGCGGCGGCGATTCGTGTCGCACTGATGATCGCGAGTCCGGCAGAGGCAACGGATCCGAGAATGACTGCGATGAGACCTTCTCGCGCTTCGCCGGTCTCGTCCTTTGTTTCACCTCGCGTGCCGGATCCGACTTTCAACACCTCCGCGGCAGCCACGCCTTCCGGGTACGGCAGATCGGAATTAGTAACGAGCGCGCGCCGCAGCGGGATTGTAAACAACACTCCGAGCACGCCACCGGCAAGACAGATCAGAAACGAATACCAAAACGGAAATCCCGTCCACCAACCCACGATCACGAGCCCAGGCAGAACAAAGATGATCGCCGACAGCGTGCCGGCTGCTGACGCGACCGTCTGAACGATGTTGTTCTCGAGGATCGACGAGTCTCGCACGACGCTCAAGATCGCCATCGAGATCACCGCCGCGGGTATCGACGAAGCGAACGTGAGACCAACCTTCAGACCAAGATAGACGTTGGCTGCGGTGAACACAGTGGTAATTAGCGCGCCGAGAATCAGGCCGCGTACAGTGAGTTCCTTGGGTCTTATGTTTTGCATTTGTGCCTCTTAGCGAAGGTCGTCAGCGGTCTTCAACCCGAGCTCGCACAACGGCCGCCGCGTTAACCAGGAGTCTTAACGTTCCGTGACATTAGCTCATCGGGGCTCATCGGGGGTCCATCGTGACGAACCACGACAGTGGCGCTCAATTACGATAAAGCGTTTGAGGTTGTTGCCGGACGCGTTTGGGTGGTCCAGCCAGAATTCCCTGCGCGAGTTTCACCTGTGCCATCAGACGAATTTCATTTCTATCGAATCTGGCTGCCAGACTCACGGCGCGATCAAAATCACACCACGCGAAATACGCCGCATTCTGGGCCAGAACCGTCAGGAGCTCGCCAACCGCGCCATTCGCGGACATGTTCCACTCGCCGTCCCGAAGATATCTCGTCTCGTACCCGTCGAGCTTTGCCGCGACGTCCACGAGCTCGTTCAGCTTCGGCAAGAGCGATTCCATCATCGACAACCCGCGATCGTTCTTTTCCAGACAATACATCATCGCGAGGGTAATCTGCGATAGTGTCTGCTCCCGACCGGGTTTCATCGCGTCGATGATTTCGGCCGCCTGGTTCAGTAGCTTCAAAGAAGTCTTTGGATTATTACCACCATACTGACGGTATATTTCCATCAACGCATTGATGCGTTCGTCGGCGTCTTCGATGGCATTGATTCTCGCCTCGATTTCCGCCAGTGTCTGTTCGTCAAGCTTACTGAATTTTTCATCGTAACCGAGTTGAAACAGCATTAGTTGCCGCGTGCCGTCATCACGAAGATAACGGTTCGCGATTTTTCGCGCTGCTTCGAATTCACCGGAGATACGGAGCTTATTTATTACTTGAGAAACAATCTCGTCTGCACGGTCCGGATATTTTGTTACCAGGGTAAGCGAGTTATCGGGGTCTGCGGTCCGCCCGACCTCGGTCATATCAAAATTATCTTCTGACTGCTCTGGCGGCCCGGCCTCCGGCGCCCATTGCTGAAGCTTGGAGGCGCGTGGATCAATCGTTTGCATTCGCGGAACGAGCGCTGTAACCCACCGGCAGTAATCTACTCGTTCATCTTCCTCACTCATCTTGTTTGCACATCCCTTTGCCAGGGCACTGGATGTAAGCAGCGAGACAAGTTCTCGATACGTAGCCGGGTCTGCTGCCGGCGGTTTGAATTGGGCCAGGGTCTCAACGAAGTTGCTGACTTCCCAATTCGATGTGAAGTCGGCGTCTTTGAGTTTGGAAACGATCTCTTTGTACAGGATCAGCGCCTGCTCTTTGTATTTCCTGTTGAGTTGCATTAATAACGCAACGAGATCGCTCGAGAAGCCCTGGTCCAACGATTTTCGCGCTACCTTCAGTGCCGCGTCCGGATTGCTCGCGGCTATCTGGTTGGCTAGTCGTAATTCGAGCTCTCGTTCGTTCTGAACGACAAATTCCGCTAAAGGCTTCTCGGAGCGTGGAGCGGTTGCCTGTAAAAATGCGAGTGCCGCCTCGCTATCGTACTTCGCGACTCGTTCAGTCGTGTCGACGCGCAACTTTGAAAACACTATGAACGTGTACTCGTCTGCGTCTGTTTGCTGGACTCGTTTCTTGATGTCCAATCCGGCGTTTATGTCGTCCTGGACCAGAAGCAACAGAGCTCGCGCGCGCTTTTCGTCATGCTTCCAAAGTGAATCTACAATGTTGGCGCCTAAGCGTGCTCGGTTTTCTCCGGACTGTAAGGTATTGAGCTGACCCGCCACTGACTCGAGCAGACTAAACGCCTTTTCACGCAACTGTGCATTGTTGTCGTCCTGCTGAGTCTGTGCGTAGGTTGATGAGAACACGAACGCGAACATCAATACGACGATCGCTAGTCGATATTGTTTTTGTGCCTTCGTGTGGCTCATCGCGAGAGGCGGAATGCGGCCATCTCTTCTGCGTTGCGGACCAGTAATAGATCGCCCACCAGTGCGGGGTGGTTCCACGTCTTACCCTGAATACCTGCGACCTTCGCAAGCTCGGTGAATTGATCCGGCGTGGCGCCGACTAATGCCAGTTCACCTTCTTCCGACACAACCAGGAGCAAGTCTTGATCGGGCAGCAACATGAGTTGGCCGTTGCCGTAGCGGCCGCCTTTCCACTTGCGCTGACCGTCCTTGAGATCGATGCACGAGAGGATACGGCCGTCGAAGCCGTAAGCATAACCCTTGTGTACGACAAAGTCGTTGAAATAGGGTTTGAGCCCGTTCGAGGTCCATTTTTCCTGAACGTTCCATCCGCCGGAATTGTGCGTTACAGCAATGCTGCGCGTGCCGTTCTCCTGACTTGTTATCAGCACATCGCCGTCGGCGGTGAGCGCCGGCTGCACCATGAAATTGCCTGCCCACTGATGGTTCCAAATCTGCTTGCCGTCTGCTGGGTTAACGCTGATCAGCCCGGAGTCACTCATAAACAGGACTTGCGGAACGCCGCCGATCGTTACGAGTTGCGGTGAGCTGTAGCTTCCTCCGGCGCTTGGACCAAGCCAGCGTTGTTTTCCGTTCGCAGCGTCGTACGCAACGAGCCTGCCCGACGCCGCAACGATCACCGTGTCACCAATCACTAACGGCGAACTCGCAAATCCCCAGAACGGAGTCTTCGTACTGGTTTCAGCGGCGACGTTGTGTGTCCAGATAAGCGAACCCGTCGAAGCGTCGAGTGCGTTCAGGATTCCCGTTGCACCAAACGCGTAGACGCGACCATTGCTGAGGGCCGGCGTTCCGCGCGGTCCAGCACCGGCGTTCGATTCAAAGAACCTTGCCTTGTCGCGGTGTGACCACACGGGGTCGCCGGTGCTCGCTTTGTAACACGCAACGACTTCGTCCTCACCGCGTTGTTCCTGCGTGTACATAAGATCGCCGGCGACGGCGAACGACGACCAGCCTGGTCCAACAGGATGACGCCAGACCTGCGCCGGTGGTGAACCAGACCAGTCGGTCTTGATTCGCACGCCGCGAACGACACCATCACGACGTGGCCCACGAAACCCGGGCCATTCAGGTTGTGCTTTCGCGGGTGCTGCGGGTGCTGCGGGTGATGTAGGTGCGGCTGAGGTTGCAGTCTCCGTCGCAGGCGCGACCGAAGGTGACGCAGCGGGCTGTGCAGCAGTGGTGGCGGCAATCGTGGGTGCTGCGACCGGAGCTGTGACAGGTTGATTGGCAGTTTGGGCCAGCAGACGTTCTTCGGGGCTGGCCGTCCAGCGCCATCCAAAACGCGCGACGTGATCGCCGTTGATGCCGTCTTCGCGTACGAAGAGCCACACTCCGCATGCGAGTAAAATCGTCGCCACCATCGTTATCCTTCTGACTCGATCGGGCAATCGACGGGTGGCCACAGCCCAGATGATAAAAGCAAGACACAACCCAGGGATGGCGTAACCGAGGAGCCAGAGCATCCACATCGACTCGTGACGCAGCAGCCACGTTCCGCCAAGTGCAACTGCGAAGAGTCCGATGGCGCTCAAGCGCTCGACCCACGCGGCGCGACTAAAGAAGGCCCACCATATGAGAAAGACTATGACGAAGCCGAAGGAGCCCAACATACCCTTTCCGAAACCTTCTATTCCGGGTATGAGTGCCTTCACACCGAATCGCGAAATGAAAAGCAGCGCCACTGCGATGATGCCGGGCCACAGTCTTAACGTGCGGGAGGGTGCTTGCGCAGATTCCGGGGTTGTCATAGGGCTCTATACTTTCCGACCGCCCGAATTGTTTCAGTTTTATGGAGTGGGCGAGGAGGCCACAAAGCAAATGAAGTTAAGGTTTGAGTCCACGGCATGACTCGTATCGTTGTAAATCCGTCTTCAGCTTCGCTTGAAGCTCATCGTTGCGCTCCTCGACTGCCCTCGCGATCAATTTTCGCTGCCAGTCGGCAGCTTCGGCACAACGGCCGAGATCTGCCAGCGCCGAGCCGACGAGGGCTCCGTGTTGTAATACACGCGTCGTCGAATAGAGCGATTGCGCCAGTTTGAGCGCTTCGTCAGGGCGCTTAGCATACAAGAGTTGCTGGGCCAGAAAGAACCGCGCGCCGGCGTCGTTTGGATTGATTGTCGAGACTGCTTGCAGGTGCTCGATCGCCTGCTCGTGCCGCTTCTCATTCGCCAACAGGACCGCGAGATTGTAATGCGCGTTCGCGTTGTTTGGATCGATAGCGACTGCCCTGGTGAACTCCTCCGCTGCGCCTTTTAGATCTCCTAATTGCGTCAGTGTCGCGCCGAGGTTGACGTGTGCTGGAACACTGTCAGGCCGTGCTTCAATGGCTTTTCGAAACTCGTTGGCCGCTTCTTCATACCGTTTTGCTTCGAGCGCCACCTTACCGCGCATGAGATGTACTCGCGCGCCCTCGACCAACTGCACGAGACGATCCATCAGCGGATCGGCGACGCGCACGCCGACCGGTCCCTGTTGGGCCAGGTGCAGCTTTGCCTTTTCTGAGTTGCCTAAACCGCGATAGGCCATCGCGAGTGCGTAATGGATCCGATTTGCGTCCGGCGCCAACGCAAGGGCTTTTTCGAAGTGTTCGACTGCCTCCGCGTAGTTTCGTCGTGACAGTGCGACCTGTCCGAGGCTGTAGTGGGCCGCTGGACTGTTGGGGTCGTTTTTGAGAGCCGCAGCGTAGTTTGAACGCGCGTCGTCTAGTCGATCTAACTCCAGATAAATGTTGCCGAGGTTCACCAGCGCGGCTACGAGATCCGGGCGTAGGGAAGTGACGATGCGGTAGCGACGAATCGCTTCGTCGACACGGCCGTCGAGCTGGTCCAACTTTGCGAGCAGGTAGATCCAGCGAAAATCTTTAGGCGCAAGCGCGTTGGCGTTTAGGTAACACTCGCGTGCCGGGCCCGTCAAAGAATAGGCGTGGTAGATCTCGCCCATCGCGCCGTAAGCCGCGCTGAGTTTTGTATCAGTTGAGTGCGTGTCTTTAATGGTCGAGATGAGGATGTCTTGCTGCGATTTGATCTGGTCGCGGACGTCAGGTTCCAACTGAGAGAGATCCGGCCAGTGTATTGTCTGGGCCGAACAGATCACAGAGACAAAGAGAAAGCACAGAAAAATGCAAGCCAGTTTCATTGTTTGATGGTGGTGTAGCGATCGACTGGCGGCGGTTTCAATTCCGCGACGCTGCCGTCTGGCCAGCGTACTCGAACAGCTTCCACCTGCGTTGCACTACCGAGACCGACCAGCACCCGCGGATCATTCGCCGACAGATAACTGCCGTCCGTTCTCACGCGTCGCCGCAGGATCTGGTTCTTCCGAAGCACTATATCCACTCGAGTGCCGAGCAGGTCTCGACCATTCTTGCTGACGATTCGCAAGCCCAGCCAGTGGTTGCGATTCCCGAGTTGATTCAGAAGCAGTCTGACGGGTCCGTTGTTGTTCGTTACGAGCACGTCGGTATCGCCGTCGTTGTCGACGTCGCCGAAGGCCGCGCCTCGACTCACTTCCAGTAGCTGAAAACTCGGACCTGCTTGTTCAACGATTTCGACGAAGCGCCCGTTGCCGGTGTTGTGAAAGAGTTGGTTCGGCTGGCCCAGTGGAAACGGATCGCCTTTTCTTATCAGCTCCGGCAAGAGTTGCACGGCGCCATTCACCACGAGCAGATCGAGCCAACCGTCGTTGTCATAATCAAAGAACGACGTGCCGAAACCCGTAAAGCGACGACCAGGCGTTCCCAAACCTGCTTCACGTGTACGATCTTCAAATACCGCGGCGCCGGCATTTGTGAAAAGAGTATTCGTCTCGTCCATCAGGTGTGTGACAAAGATGTCGTCGGTGCCACTGCCGTCGAAATCACCGGCATCCACGCCCATGCCCGCCTCAGTTTTTCCATCTCGATTGACAGCAGCGCCCGCTAACAACGCTTCGTTCTTGAACGTGCCGTTCTTCTGGTTGATCCAGAGCTGGTTCGGATCGCCGTCGTTCGCGACGTAGATATCGGGCCAGCCGTCATCATCGAAATCGTCCACGACGACGCCCAAACCATGTCCGAACTCTCGATCGACACCTGCTGCAACCGTCACGTCTTCAAACGTGCCGTCACGACGGTTGTGAAAGAGACGATTGCCGGGCGCACGGAAAACACGCGGCGTGCAGTAGTCCCTGGCGCTCGTCGGCGCATAACAATTCGGGCTGTTCGTAACAGAAAAATCAGCGTAGTTCACTACCATCAGATCGAGCCAGCCATCACGATCGTAGTCGAGAAAACTCGCGGCGGTGCTCCAACGCGGATCGTCGGTCGCCGTGTTCTTCGTCACATCGTCAAACGTACCGTCGCCTTTGTTGAGATACATCTGGTTCGAACCGAGATTGGTCAGATAGAGATCGGGCCAGCCATCGTTGTTGATGTCGCCGACAGCGGCGCCCATGCCGTAACCAGTCGCACGGATGCGGCTCTCTTCAGTTACGTCAGTGAACCGGAGCTTTTGCTTTTCCAGATCGTTTCGAAAGAGTCGGCCGCCAGATGCGCCCTGCACGAGGAAGACGTCGAGATCGCCGTCATTGTCGTAATCGAACAACGCGGCGCCCGCGCCCATAATCTCGGGTAGAGAGAACTTCCCGGTCATACCGTTGTGATGACGGAAATTAAGACCTGTTTCTGCGGCAACGTCGTCGAAAATCGGACGTGAAGCTTGCGGCGCGAGGAGAAGCAAAGCGATAAATAGCAAACGCATATGTTCACAGGATTTACATGATTAGACAGGATTTACAAGATCTGAATCCTGAAAAAATCTTGTAGATCCTGTCCCAATGATCTATCGCTGCGAGACCGTGTTCTTCACCACGGTGACCTTGATCTCCGACGGATACTGCCGCGAATGATGCACGGCGTTGCGCGCGACGACGCCTTTCGTTTCATCGTAATTGTGGCCGCCGGTGTTCAAGTTGCGATCGAAGCGCGGGAAGTTGCTGCTCGAGACTTCGATGCGAATGCGATGGCCGGCCGCGAAGAAGTTGCTCGTCGTCATCGGTTGCAAAGTCACTTTGTAGACCTTGCCGGACTGCATCCAAACGTCCGGTTTATCGTAGCCGTCGCGGTAGCGCATCCGCTGAATCGTCTCGTCCAGGTTAAAGGCGCGACCGTCAGGATGAACGTCGATCAGCTTCACTGTGAAGTCCGTGTCTTTCGCGTCACTCGATACGTAGAGAGTGACTTCAATTGGGCCACTGACTTCCATCCCGTCCTTCAGCGGCTCGGTAGTGTAGACGAGCACATCGGGTCGCGTTTCATTCTTGCGCTGATCGAAAGCGCCCGCGGTGATCGCGTTTCCGGTGCAACAGACGTTGCCGCCGAGCGAGGGCACCGGGTTCATCGGATCGTATTCAAACCTGTCCGGGTTATCCGTCGCCGGTGCCGCGTTTACAAGCGCACCATCGCCATTCCCGGTATTTGCTTTCCCACCACTCGCGAGGAAGAAACTCATCGACTGCGCACCGCGAGGCGGCCACGTGTCTGACGACTGCCACTTGTTCAGGCCCATCGTGTAGTAACGCACGCGCGGCATCTTCTCGAGAATCCCGTTGTTCTCGCCTTTGAGGAAGTGATCGAACCAGGCGTACGTCAGCTCGTCGTAGTTCAGGCGCGCGTCGCCCATGCTGAGTTCGCCGACGATTGTGTTTTCAGTTGCACGTTTGTACGCGCAGTGGAGCGTCGGTGCGATGACGGCGTACTGTTGATTCGCGATCTCAGGAGACGCCGTCTTCCTCACGTGATTGAAGGCGGCGAGGTTTGGACCAATAGACACGTCATACCACGACATAAACCAGAATCCGGGAATGTTGACCTTCATGTTGTCGTGCCACAAGCCGCCTTTGTACCATGCCGGATCGTTCGGCTCGCGTTGAATCATCGCACCGCCCGTATCGACCGGCATGCGATCCGCGAAGATGCCGTGTGGTCCACCCGCGGCTTCGAGAATGTCTTGCTCTGGAAGGTGACGCAGCGCGTTGGCCCAATCGACTTGCGGCAACTGCGGTGCGAGATCGAACGCGCGCGACGCGCGAATCAACTCTTCCTGAGTCGCGTTTGGCGGGAACATTGGGCGGATCTGGTTCTGCTGGCCGTAGAGCCAGGCGATGAACAACATCTGCACCGCTCCGCCTCGATACCAGTTGCCTTGTTCAAAGTAAGGAGCGACGCGGCCGACGCCCGCGCCAAATCCTTGCGGGATCATCGTCGTAAACGCAGGATGACCTTGAGCTGCGACGGCCAACTGCCATTCCGCCGTCGAGGAGCAACCGATGGTACCGACCTTGCCGTTCGACCATGACTGTTTAGAGATCCACGACAACTCGTCTTCACCGTCGGTGAGCGGTGGGCCAAGAATGTCGTAGTTGCCTTCCGAAAAGAACCGGCCACGTTCATTCATCCAAACAAACGCATACCCGCGCTTGACCGCCTCGAGCTCATTCGAAAGATCGCGCGGCACGCCGTTGCGGATGTCCCAGAAATTGAAGTTGTATGGCGTGCGGACGAAGATCGTCGGATACTTTTTCGAGCTGTCTTTCGGGCGGTAGACGTCGGTTGCGATCCGTTTACCGTCGCGCATCGGAATCATCAGCTTGCGTTCGACGATTGCGATCGATTGCAACTCGTTCTCGACCGCGTTTCGCTTTGCGATGGCTTCCGGCGTGAGCGGCTCGCCGCGACCTTGCGAATAGACACGTTCGCTGGCAGGGAACTGCACGGCGAGACAGACGGCAAGAAGGGCAAAGATCAAGGTCCAAAAGGTTCTCTGCTTCATACGTTTGCTCCGTGGCGGGTTTTCGGTTTAGGAGGTGAGATTCTATCTGCTCGCGTGCAACTTTCCTAGCAGCGATTGTTCTCTGTTCGAGTCAAGTCCGGCTTTCAACGGATCGTTCCGAGTTTCCTGGTACCAGGCGAGTGTGGCCGCGATCGTGTCGTTTAGCGAACGAAAGCTGAGACCAGCACGGACGGCTTTGTCACCGTTGATGAACATGAAACCTTTCAAGTGCGGTGCAGCTTCTACCGGGAGCCAGAGCGGCATGTCGGTCCACGCGGCGACATTCTCACGCAACAGGAACTCCTCGCTGGCCCAGGTGAATGAAGCGTCGCTACCGCTCACGGCCTTACATTCGTCAAGCACGTCGCCCATCGTCACGTGTCCGGGTAAACCTTGAGCGTTGTAAGCGCCTGTTTCGTTGCGTTCGATCATGCTCAACGTCCACTCCGCCAGATCGCGTACATCGATGAACTGCACGAAAGTGTCGGGACGGCCGGGAGCCAGCACTTCGCCACCACGCGCGACACGCGCGACCCAATAAGTAAACCGATCCGTGTAATCATTTGGACCGACGATCAAACCGGGTCGGATCTTTAACACGCGCCCCGGCATGACGGACGTCGCGGCCTGCTCACAAAGCGCTTTCAAGCCGCCGTAGAGTTTTCCGTAAGAAGGATCGGCGGAAGTGTCGATCGAGTATGCCTCGTCCAGCTCTTCGCTCGTCAGCGTCCTCAGCGGAGCACTTTCGCTGACCCCGGGAATACTGACGTCTGCATAAACGTTCTGCGTTGAGATGAACGTGTAGTGAGCTATTGAATCAGCCAACACTTCCGCTGCTGCTTTCACCGCCCGCGGCAGCATCCCGGAGGTGTCTACAACCGCATCCCAACGCCGGCCCTGAAGTTTGGCAAGATCCGTATGTCGATCTCCGCGAATCGTCTCAACATCCGCGGGCGCCGCATGTCTGCCGCGATTGAAGACTGTGACCTCGTGATTACGATCGAGAGCCGCCATCACCAAATGGCGCCCCAGAAACTTCGTCCCTCCGAGAATCAATAATTTCATCGCTAAGATTTAGAGCCACAAAAAGGCACAAAGGGAACAAAATAAGTATGTGTCAGGTCAGGTGTTATTTGACGCTCTTCTTCATTTGTGTGCCTTTTGTGCCTTTTTGTGGCTAACAATGCCGTTAGTCGCCGCCGGCTTGAAGTGCTCGACCTGAGTGGCGCTGTAAAAACTCCAGGGTTTTTTGGTTGAATTCTTCTACCTTCTCGTAGATCGGGGCGTGGGCGCAGTCTTCGAAAACGATGAGTTCGGAGCCCTGGATGTTCTCGTTCAGCGGAGTGGCGAAGCGTGCGCTGATCATGTCGTCTTCGCCAATCGTGATCTGAGTGGGAACGTTGATGTCGCGAAGTCGAGACTCGACGTCATGGGCCAACACCGCCTCCGTCTGGCGGATAAATGCATCCACCGGCTGTTCCGGGCGGCTGCGGACAAACGCAGCCAGCGTTTGCATGTACTCCGCGTTAGCCACATAGAACTCCGGCGTGAAGCACCACGGGAAAATACCGTTGATGATCATGTCGGGAACGTTTCCCAGCGCTCTCGCCAGCACCTGCCAGCTTCCCACTACGGTTTTCATATACGAGTCAGTCCTGGTCCAACCGCTGTGGACTGATAACGACCTGACCTTGTCAGGATATTTCGCGGCGAGCCAAATTCCGACGGCAGCGCCCAAAGACAGACCTGAAATGTGCGCACGTTCGACGCCCAGTGCTGTCATAAAACCGCTGACGTCGTCGGCGAACAGTTCCATGGAATAGGAGCCCCCGGGCTTGTCAGTCTCGCCCGCGCCTCTCGGATCTACAGAGATGCACGTAAAGTGTTTCGCATATTCCGCCACCTGAAACGCATAGCAAGCCGAATCTGCGGCGAGGTAAGGAATGAGGATCAGCGGCTCACCTGAGCCCTGCTGATCGTAGTTCATGGTGATGTCGTTTACTTTGATCTTGGGCATTTCGGAATCTCCTTACTGAAGAGTTGTATTTTACGAGGCCCACGCGCTGGAGGGCTAATGGGAGCTCGCGGTTTTGCATGAACCAGCGCCAGATATTTTGGGTGCGCATGTTTTCCGTGCTGAGGAGGATGATTCCGGCGTTGATGCCGATGACGTCTGTGTCGATCCAGCCGCTCTGGGGGTTGAAGGCGTCGACGAATCCGTACTTGCCGTAAATCTTCGCACCGTATTTCTCGTGCATGGTCCACATGGCGCGTGTTGAGAGCTCGGGAGTAAACATTAGTGAACCACCGGCAGCAGACGGCACGATCGTTCCGTCGACGTCCGCATCACGCGGTGGACCACCCCACGCGAGATAACCTTTCGCGCTGTCAGATGCAGTGATGCCCCAAACGTCTGGTCCAAAAGCAGGGAAGTCGTGTCGAAGGTTGATGCAGAAAGCGCGATGCGCAAGCGTGGCTGCGATCGAGTTTTGAAAATAGTCGATGCGGTCGCCGATAGTTTCGCGCCGGTTGCGATAGTCCACCCAGGCGTGCGAGTACTGGTGCATGAATAAAGGCACACCGATCGTCGTGAAATACGCGTGACCTTCGTAACGATACCGATCGCGCCACAAAGCATGCCAGGACGACGGTGAGATCGGATACGTAGGCGATCCGATTGCAAGCAGGTAAAGAATGGTTTCTTCGCTGTAGGTATCCCAGCGCGGACCGAGAAACCCCGTCTCAGGTTTCCAACCATGCGACAACAGATGCGGATGCCCATTCAGCATCCAGCGAAAGTCGACACGCCGGTAGATCCGATCTGCAAGCCTGACGATTTCCTGGTCCTCACGAAAACACTGGCGAACCGTGAGAATACCCGCGAGAAGCAGCGCCGTGTCGATCGACGACACTTCGCTGTTCCACCGGCGCTCACCCGTTTTCGAATCCAGCCAGTGATAGAACCAACCGCGCTGTTGAAACGCACGACTGTCGAAGAAGCGCAGCGTGTTGCGTGTGCGCTCGAGCGCCTGGGCTTTCTCGATCCAATTTCGAGCGACTCCGACGCAGAGCCCAGTCAATCCAAAACCCGTAGCGGCAATGCTCGCGACGTTCTGATGACTTGCGGGCATAGGCGAGCCATCCATCCGCGCACGATCCGGCACGAGACCGGTTTGTGGATCAGCTTGTTCCCAGAAGTATTGAAACGAGCGCTTCTGGAGATCGTCGAGAAACGCTTCATGCGTTTGAGCGCTGGTGGAAGTGAAACAGACGAGCAGGAGCGTGAGGACAACTGGACGAACGATCCTCGGCATATCAACCTGCGACTTCAAACCTGGCCTCAATCACATCTGCTGAACTCGATCCCACCATCACTCGAAACTCTCCGGGCTCGACGACATACCGCATCTCTCGATTCCAAAACCCAAGATGTTCACGGTCCAGCACAAACTCAACGCGCCGTTTCTGCCCGGGTTGCAAACTCACGCGCTGAAAACCTTTCAGCTCCTTGACGGGCCGCGTCATCGTAGCCACGGGATCGCGTATGTAGAGTTGGACCACCTCATCGCCGGCTCGCGCGCCTACATTCTCGACATCAACACTCACGGTCAGCTTTCCATTCGCATCAATCCGTGGCGCGCTCAATTGCAGGTTTGTGATCTTGAATTTCGTGTAACTCAGTCCGTGGCCGAATGGAAACAGCGGAGTCCACGGCATGTCGAAATATTTCGAGGTGTACCGGTTTTCAGCTTCGGGTGGGCGGCCGGTGTTCATGTAGTTGTAGTACATCGGAACCTGTCCGACGCTGCGCGGAAACGTGACGGGCAACTTAGCGCTCGGATTCACATCGCCAAAAAGAATGTCGGCGATGGCATTGCCTGACTCGCTTCCACCCATCCACGATTCGAGTATTGCCGGAACATTGTTGGCGATCCAACCGACGGACAGCGGGCGCCCATTCACCAGCACAACCACCGTCGGCTTGCCTACAGAATGAATCGCCTGCACGAGTTCCATCTGCCGTCCCGGTAAATCGAGTGTGCTGCGCGAAGCGGCCTCGCCGACCATGTCTGCGGTTTCGCCGACGAAAAGAATTGCGAGATCAGATTGTTTCGCGAGGTTAACAGCTTCGTCAAAACCGGCGGTGGAGTCGTCTTTAACATCACAGCCCTTCGCGTAGCCGACCTTTGTCTGCGCCGACACCTTTGCTTTTATCCCGGCCAGCGGCGTTACTGTGTTTTCTTCTTTACCATCGCCCGCCCACCAGCCGAGTGGTGCACGACGGTCATCTGCGAGTGGCCCGATCACGGCGATCGATCCAACGCTTTTACTGAGCGGCAAGGCTTCGCGATCGTTTTTCAACAGGACCATCGAGCGGCCCGCTATCTCTCGAGCCAGTCGAATGCTCTCGGGTCGCAACAACGCATTTGGTTCGCGCGCTTCGTCGGTGTACGGCTGATCGAAAAGACCGAGACGAAACTTGATCCGCAAAACGCGTCGCACGGCCTCGTCGATCCGCGCCATCGTCACTTTATTTTGTTGCAGCAGCCTCGGACCAAAAGTGTTGTAGCTGCGGCTGACCATCTCCATCTCAACTCCGGCATTGAGCGCCAGGGCCGCAGCTTCTTCTTCATTCGCAGCGACCCCGTGGTTGATCAGCTCTTTCACCGACGTGTAGTCACTCACGACAAACCCATCAAACTTCCACTCATCGCGCAGCACCTTCGTGAGCGTGAACGCATTCGCACTTGCAGGGACACCGTTGATCGCGTTGAAGGCACTCATCAGAGTTCCGACTCCGGCATCGACGGCGGCCTTGAAAGGTGGAAAGTAGATCTCTCGCAGGATGTTTTCCGAGAGGTCGGTCGTGTTGTAATCGCGACCTCCTTCAGCAGCGCCGTACGCAACGTAGTGTTTTGCACACGCGAGCACTTTATCCGGAGCACTGTAATCAACACCCTGAAATCCACGCACGCGCGCGCGCGCGAACGCGGCGCCGAGAAACGGATCTTCACCCGCGCCCTCGGTGATTCGTCCCCAACGCGGATCGCGTGCGATATCGACCATCGGCGCAAACGTCCAACGCAACCCGACATTGTTCGCTTCCTGCGCCGCAACAGCAGCCGAGCGCTCGGCAAGCGAGGGGTCCCAACTGCTGGCTTCGGCAAGCGGAATGGGAAAGATCGTGCGGTAACCGTGAATCACGTCGAACCCAAACAACACGGGAATCTTCAACCGCGACTCATTCATCGCGACGCGCTGCACCTGGTTCGTGCGTTGCGCGCCGCGAACGTTGAGTGTCGATCCGAGTAGTCCCTTGCGAATCAGTTCAAGGTGTTCAGGACGAAAGTTCCCGTTGCCTTCGCCGTCCAGTTGCTGGAGCTGTCCGAGTTTTTCTTCGAGAGTCATCTGTGCGAGCAGCGCATTGACTCTCTGTTCGACGTCTCGCGGTCGTTGAGATCTTACTGGAGCGATCGCCGCCAAAAACACGCAGACGATCGTTAACAGGATCAGACTAAGCCGTCTCATCTGTGTAATCTGTGTACTAGAAATTGAATCTCGCCTGGAACTCCACAACCCTTCCCGCAAGTGCACTCTGCGCACGGCCGAAGTCAGAACTATTGATATCCGGCGCAAAGAACTCAAACGGAGCGAGATTCAGATTGTTAAATGCATTGAAGAAGTTTGCTTTGACTTCCAGGAACGCTCCTTCTCCGAGAAACGACGGCAGACCAGTTCGTTTGCCTAAACTGAAGTCTACGGCAAAGTACCTTGGACCACGGAAGGAATTGCGACCGATCCCCGGCGGAAGGCGCAGATCCGGATTACTCGACTGGAAGTAAAGGTTTCCACCACCCGGGAAATTTCCTCCTGGCCTGATGAATGCTTCGTTGTCTGTATCCTCGAGATTTCCACCGAGGTATATCGTCGGACGCGCCGGACAGACGAAATCGTTCGAATTCGCAGTGCGTGTACAGGCTCCGGCGTGGGGCGTCCACGGAAAACCCGTGTGATAGGTCAATATCCCGTCGACCTGCCAACCGCCGAGTATCTTGCCGGCTACGTCTTTGCGACCGCGGAGGAACGGAAGATCCCACAGACCAGAGAGGTTGAAATTGTGTCGCACGTCGAAGTCGGATGGACCACGCTCCTGGCTCAGATCCTGTGGAAACGTCTGATTAGTTTCCGCGCCCGGTCCTTCGTTGGATAACGTATCAATGCTCTTGGCCCAGCGATAGAGAACGTCAAATTGAAATCCGCGACTGAATCGACGTGTCAGTCGCGCGTTCATCGCGTTGTAATTCGAGTTCACGTCCGGTGTCGGGATGTACACTGCAAACGCAAAATAGTCGTTCGGAATCACCGATTGAACAAATCGTTGATTCACGAGACGAATCAGTTTGTGACTGGAACTACCCTGGTAACCGACCGTCGCCACAAGGTTGTATGGCATTGCGTACTGCGTCTCGAGTGAATAGTAGTAGACATAAGCTGTCGGCGTGTCCGGAAGAGCCCCGTAGATCTCAACCTGCCGGCCTGGAGGAGTGCCGGTCGCTGGATCGATGCCAACTGCGAGTGCAGGATTTGCCGGATAACTAAAGGGCGAATTACTGCTACCAAGCGAATACTGAATCTGCCCGTCCACGAAAGGTGAGCCAAATGAGTCTAACGGTTGCCCCGCGGTTCCACAACAGATCTGATATCGCGCGAAGAACGGCGGATTGCCACGCATGTTTGAGAAGACGACTTCGGGAATACGGTTATAGGCGATACCGAATCCGCCACGAAGCACCAGCTTTTCCTGAAGATCAAAACGTCTCGGACTGTAAGCAAAACCGATCCGCGGCGCGAAGTTGTTTCGATCGCCGTTGTATAGCTGACTGACCGGTTCGACTCTCGAGCCGGCCAAAGCTCCGCCTGGTCCAAATACAAAGTTCGCAGTTTGGTTGTTCTGTTCCTTGAGCACGCCGAAGTACTCATAGCGCAAACCCATGTTCAGCGTGAGATTGGGCCGTGCTTTCCAATCGTCCTGAAAAAACACGCCGTAGCTGCTGGAGCGGAAATGGCGTTCTGCGTTCGCAATTCCGCCTGTCTCGGGATCGGCATTGATCTGGTAGAAGATCGGCGTATCGTTCGCCAGGTTGAAGAGACCCACAAAGCTGTACAAAGGACGCGAGCCGCCGTTGAGAATGTTATCGTTAAGCTCTCGACGAAACTCGCCACCAAATCTCAGCCCGTGATTTCCTCGTACGTTGTTTAATATATCGCGAAATTCAAATGTCTTTTCGGAGAAAACTCCGGGAGTTGTTTCAGCTTGCGGCGCGCCGAACCGAATTCGACTGCCGTCACGCAACATGCCCTCGACTTCGAGCCGGGGAATACCGAAGTTTGTATCCGTCGAAGTCTCGAGTTCGTTGTAAGCGAATTTGGTGAAGTTGAAACGCGCTTCGTTCAGCAACGTCGGGGATATCGTGCGGTTGTACAAGACGGCGTAGGCCGTGTTGTGAGGCGCGGTCGTGACGTCAGTTTGCGGACGCGCCGCACCGCCGGTATCGGAATTTATCTGGAAGATCCTGGTGAGATACGTGCTGAAAGTTAATTGATCATTCGAAGTCGGGTTGAAATCCAGGCGGACATTGTACTGATTGGGTGTGTTATGTCTCGGCTCAGCGATGATGGCTTTTTGAACGTCAGGTATGCCGTCAAGGCCGCCGCCGCTAAGGCTTGAAAGCGGAACATATTGGTTCAACGAACCGCCCAGCGATCCGATATCCAAACCGCCGGGAACAACCTGGCACAGAAAACGAGCGTCGATGTCCGAACAACTCGACGTGAGCAGGCCGCCGAGCCGCGGCTGAACGCCGGAGCTACCGAGCACTGCGGCGGTGACTCCGCCCGGACGAGCGCTGATGACGCTTTGCCGGAATTGCGGCGTCTCAACGTAACCGGTCGAAAGCGAGGTTGTATTTTCCCGCAGTCCTTCGTACGAGAAAAAGAAGAACATTCGATTCTTGCCGTTGTAAACTGCTGGACCACCTTCTCCGAAGCGCGGTAAGTAAAGTGGGCCACCTAAGCTCCCACCGAATTGACGATAGAACCGCTCGACTCTTTCGAGGCGTCCTCGCCCAAAGTCGTTAGGATACTTATTAAAAGCGTTGAGCTTTGGACTGTTGTATTTGAGAAACGCGCTGCCATGAAAATCGTTGGTCCCGTTTTGTGAGACGACTTTGATCTGTGCGCCAGAATTTCTACCATCCTCGGCAGAATAACTTGACGATGAGATTTGGATCTCTTTCACCGATTCCTGGTTCGGCGTAACCACCGCAGCGCCACCGTGACTGAGACTGTTTACGCTGACACCGTCGATCTGAAAATTGTTCGCTGAGATGCGCTGACCGTTCGCGCTGATCGGTACTTGATTTTCGGCCTGAAAAATCGAATTGTTCGACCCTCCTGGTCCGGGAGAATTCGGCAGGCCATTGGCGTTTCCATTTGGACTCCGCCCTGCGTCACCAAATATGCCAGGCGTGAGCCGGGCCAACTCGTAAGGATCGCGACCGATCTGCGGCAGTCGTTTGACCTCGGCAGTCGTGATGGCTTTATTGACGTTCGCGTTCTCGGTTTCGATTTGTGAGGCTGCTTCTTGCGTGATCGTAACCGTGGCCGTGACGTCGCCCGTCTCGAGAATGACGTCGACACCTTGAATACTCTCTGCCACGACGGTCACATTCTCCGCGAGACTCTTGTTGTAGCCTGTCTTCTCGACGGTGAGTTCGTATTTGCCCGGCGCCAGGCCGACAATGCGGTAAAACCCTGCCTCGCTACTTGTCACTTCCTGAGTTTTTCCGGTTTCCGTATCTTTAAGAACGATTCTGGCGCCGGGCACGAGGCCGCCATTCACGTCGGATATCGTTCCCTGGACGCCCGCTCTGAATTGAGCGTTCGCCGTGATCATTGCGGACACAACAAAAAGTCCGCACATACTTATGCGGACAATGCAGAAGATAATTCGCGACATTGCGGCCCCCCTCCCGAGGCAGATCGATCGTGCAAGCTCTTCGCAAAGAAGTCGGGGGATAGAACTGGGAGACTGGAACTGACCTGAGACAAACCTACTATACAACGGCTGGACCGAATTCTAATAAGTATTTACACATGAAAAGTTGTCTTTTGTGGCGCCGATTTGACGACGCGTAAAGAGACACGAAAGAATGAATGCGTTGAGGGCCAACTCTTCCATATGGTCGCAGCCGCCGGACGTCGTATCGCTTAACAGCGGTGAGGTGCACGTGTGGCACGTGGACCTAGAACAGACGAACGAGGTAGTGAATGGGTTTCGCACGACGCTGGACGCAGAGGAACTTCAGCGCGCGAGTCGCTTTCATTTTGAACGACATCGACGGGCGTTTATCGTGGGCCGGGGATTTTTGCGCGACGTGCTCGGGCGGTATTTGCAGTCGCGGCCGCAGGTGCTGGAGTTTTCTTACGGCGCTTATGGCAAGCCGGCGTTAAATGGCGAACATAAAGACACAAAGTTGCGATTCAATATGTCACATTCGCATGACGTTGGACTGCTGGCGATCACCGAGGAGCGGCATATCGGGGTCGACGTAGAACATATCAGGGCAGACTTTGCGACCGAGGAAATCGCGCGGCGCTACTTTTCACGTTGTGAAGTCGACGTGTTCAATACCCTGGCGCGGGAAGAGCAGGTGGCGGCGTTTTTTCGTTGCTGGACGCGGAAGGAGGCGTTTATCAAAGCCACGGGTCGCGGGCTTTCGCAGGCGCTCGATGGGTTTGATGTGACGCTTGGTCCAGGTGTCGAGGCTGAGTTGTTGCGTGTCGCAGACGATGATGCGTCGCGCTGGTCCATGTGTGATATTGATGTCGGGCAGGATTACGCAGCAGCGCTTGCGATTGAGGGAGCGGTGTCGGACATGAGGTATTTCTCTGCGTAACTCTGCGTATCTCTGCGTCCTCTGCGTTAAGAACATTTTTGACGCAGAGAACGCAGAGATACGCAGAGGGCCGCAGAGGTAAATCAAAACTGTATGCAAACAGCAGCACAGGCACTCGATCCGGTTTGCGGTATGACTGTCGATCCGGACCGCGCAGCCGGCTCATTTGAGTACCAGGGCAAGACTTACTATTTCTGTAGCACACACTGCCTGCACCGCTTTCGGGAAAACCCGGAAAGCTTTCTGACTAAATCGACTCCGATCGGCATCGCTCGAGCGCCGAAACAAACCGCAACGACGCCTGGTCAGAAATACACCTGCCCGATGCATCCCGAGATCATTCGCGACGCGCCCGGGAGTTGTCCCATCTGCGGCATGGCGCTCGAACCCCTCGTCGCCACTCTCGACGAAGAGAATCCGGAACTGCGCGACATGTCACGCCGGTTCTGGGTTGCTGTTGCTCTCGCGATTCCTGTGTTCGTGCTCGGGATGAGCGACCTTATTCCCGGTCAGCCTTTGCAAAAGTTGATACCGGCGTCGACGCTGGCGTGGGTGCAACTTGTTCTGGCGACACCCGTGGTGCTGTGGGCCGGCTGGCCGTTCTTCGTACGCGCGTGGCAGTCGGTCGTGAATCGCAATCTGAACATGTTCACGTTGATTGGTCTGGGTGTCGCTGTCAGCTATCTCTTCAGCGTGATCGCCATCCTCGCACCCGGAATTTTTCCAGCATCGTTTCGAGATCATCACGGTAACGTTCCTGTCTACTTCGAGGCAGCGTCGGTTATCACGGCGCTGGTGTTGCTGGGCCAGGTGCTCGAACTTCGCGCGCGCGGGCAGACGGGTACGGCGATAAGGGCGTTGCTCGGTCTCGCACCGAAGACAGCGCGCCGCGTCAGAGAAGGCGGCACCGAGGAAGACGTTCCACTGGAACACATTTCTGTCGGCGATCGACTGCGAGTACGGCCGGGAGAAAAAGTACCGGTCGATGGTGTAGTGACCGAAGGAACGAGCGCTGTCGACGAGTCGATGATCACGGGTGAGCCGATTCCAGTTGAGAAAGGTCCAAATGATCGAGTTGTGGGCGGCACAGTGAATGGCACGGGCTCGTTCATTATGCGTGCTGAGCGTGTCGGCTCGGAGACACTCCTCGCACAGATCGTGCAGATGGTCGCGGAAGCGCAGCGCAGCCGCGCGCCGATACAGCGGCTTGCTGACGTCGTTTCGAGTTATTTCGTGCCGGCGGTCGTGATTATTGCGGTGCTTACGTTTGTCGTGTGGAGCATCTGGGGCCCTGAACCGCGCATGGCGTATGGATTAGTGAACGCGGTCGCCGTGCTGATCATCGCGTGTCCGTGCGCGCTCGGATTGGCGACTCCGATGTCGATCATGGTGGCCACAGGAAAAGCGGCGTCGTACGGAGTGCTGTTCAGGAATGCTGAAGCCATCGAGGTGATGCGCAAAGTCGATACGCTCGTCGTCGATAAAACAGGCACGTTGACAGAAGGGAAGCCGAAGCTGCAAACCGTGATCACTGCGAACGGAATGGACGAACAAACGTTGTTGCGATTCGCAGCGAGTATCGAGCGAAACAGCGAACACCCGCTCGCAGCAGCGATTGTGTCGGGCGCGAGAGATCGCGGTGTGAAGCCTGTCGACACGGTTCGGTTTGATTCGCTAACAGGTAAAGGAGTCGTGGGAGAGGTCGATGATCGTCGAGTGGCGCTTGGGAATCGCGCGCTGCTTGATGAACTCGAGATCGAGCCGGGTGCGTTGGGAACGCGGGCCGAAACATTGAGAGCGGATGGCCAGACGGTGATGTTCGTCGCCGTGGGCGGAACCGTAGCGGGCTTGCTTGGTGTCGCAGATCCGATCAAAGAGACGACACCCGAGGCAGTGAAACAACTTCACGCAGAAGGAATTCGGATCGTGATGCTGACGGGCGACAGTCGCACGACCGCAGAGGTCGTTGCACGCAAACTGAACATCGATGAAGTCCTCGCGGAAGTCTTACCGGATCAGAAGGTCGATGCCGTGAAGCGGTTTCAGAATGGCGGGCGAATCGTGGCGATGGCGGGTGATGGAATCAACGACGCGCCTGCACTCTCGCAAGCGCACGTCGGGATCGCGATGGGTACCGGAACTGACGTCGCGATGAAGAGCGCTGACGTCACACTCGTGAAAGGAGATCTGAGCGGGATCGTCAGGGCGCGCTCATTGAGTCGCGCCACCATGAGTAACATCAAACAGAATCTCTTCTTCGCTTTTATCTACAACACGCTTGGCGTGCCGCTGGCGGCAGGCGTGTTGTATCCATTCTTCGGAATTCTCTTGAGCCCGATGATCGCGGCAGCCGCGATGAGCTTCAGCTCAGTGTCCGTGATTGCGAATGCGCTAAGGCTGAGACGAGTTCGAATTTAGTTCAATCGGTGGCCGAGCAGTCGATTGCCTGATGCGACGAACATCAGGCCGAGAACTTCGTCCGTTACGAAACGTTCGTCGAGGTCCGGCAGACGCACTTCACGTTCGGTGCGACCGTTGTTGACGTTCACACCGGCAAGGCCGTTGCCGTCGCGGGTGTCAAGGTCGGTGTAGAAATACATCCAGTGACCGCGCAGTGTCGCCAGCCGTTCGCGATGCCACAGGAATCGTGAGAGACGATCGAGTTGGCGTGAAGGATCCAACCGCTCAACGATTTTATCTTCAATCCTATTTGTGCCTTTTCTGTACTTTCGCGAGGATGCGGTCGCAAGTGCCTGAAGATTTGAAAACGACGAGCGCGCACTCATCGCCGGGCTACCAAAACGAAAATAGAGTGACGCCGCGCGCGCTGCGATCGCGGCGACGGTGCGAAAGACGCCGCGACCCGGCGGTGTGTGTCGCGCGCGCCAGAGCTGCCGGCCACTCACAGGATCAAACCCCACGATCTCCGATTGTCCACCAATCACGACATCGCCGCGTTCATTCAGCAGTCCAAATGAAGCACGTTCGATCTTGTGTGCAAAACGAGCCGTACGTTTTCCGTTGCTTGCGTCGAGCAAAATGAGATCGTCGCGATCGGCGATCGCAATCGTGTTTCGATCCGGCAGCAGCAGATTCGTGATGCCCTTATCCGCACCTTTGTAACGCCACAACACTTTGCCTGACCGCGCGTCAATCGCGCTCACGCCGTACGAGCCACGCTCGACAGTGTCGCCATCTTTGATCCGCGTGAATTGTCCTCCGGTTCGTACGTAGAGAACATCGCCCGCGAGGATCATCTCCGGCGTGAGTCCGAGATCTTTCGCTTCCCACTCCGTGTCGCCATTCTGACGTGAGATCGCTCTCACGCGCCCGTGTCCGGAAACATATATATTCTCCTCAGTGAAGATCGGCTCGGCTTCCGTGAACGCAAGCCCTTCTTCGTTGACGCGATACTTCTAGCGCAACCGTTCCTTTCCGGTTCGTGCGTCGAACGAAGTCACGCCTTCGTAGAAAACATACAACCGTCCCGCGACGAACGCTGGTGGATAATAATTATCGAGCGTGTAGTCAACTTCTTTATCCGAATCTTCCGGCCAGCGTGCCGGCATCATCTCGACTTCGCCAACTTCGTACTTCCACAGCTCGTCGCCAGTCGCCAGATTTAAAACGTGCACTAGTGGCCGGCGTTTGAAGCCCTCGCGCGGACGATTCTTCGCGTCCTTCGCGAGCACGACGGCGAGCAGATCCGATCCCCGATCGACCGACATCTGCATCACCGCGCCTTTGATCTTTTCACTGCGCCAGATCGAATCGCCGGTCAGAATATCGACGGCTTCGATCCGTGCCTTGTCGCCTTTATCAAAACTCAACAGCAGCAGTTGAGTGCCGGGCACGGGCGCGACGTCTGTCTCGTCGAGCGAAGTGTCTTTCCGTCGCCAAAGCGTTTCGCCGGTCGCGCCGTCGATGGCGTAAAGCGATTTTTCCGTGCCGGCGACGACGACGCCCAGATCTGTCGCCTGGTAGAAGCGAACGTCTTTGTCGAGCTTTGTAGTCCAGGATTGCGCGAAAACGGGAAGGGAAGACACAAGGACGAACAACACCGCACGACTTAGGTAGTGTCCTAATCTGAGATCTGGACTTGAGAGTACGGCACGGTCTTTGTCCGTCACCTTCTGGCGCTGATCACCTTCACTATGATTCCAATGATGCCGATTACCGCCATCACGTTACAGAATATGTTTACGTTCGGATCTTTGCTGTGAACAACAAAGGTACAGACTAACCCGAACAGGGCCATGATGCCACTAATAACTGTCAAGACAACGCATCCCTGAGGCTGAGACATGGCGAGTACCTCCGTAAGGAATTTGGAGATAATGATAAGGCACTGACAGACAAACCAAAAGGCCGGGATCTGGGCTTATTCCCGGCCTTTCAGTCTTCCTCACCCAACTACGGCGCGGGCAAGGTTAGGACGATCTCTCTTTGGGCGTAGATACTTCTGCCATCGATAGACCAATAGCAACAGCTTCATTTGAGAGCCGCTGAGCGCCCATCGCCGCATTAATTAGGTCTGTTCTGTACGGCGCGTTAGACTTAATGTTCTGGGTTCGCACTGTCTGTTAGTTTTGCCTCGGCGTGAACCGCATCCCTAAATTCATTGACAACTTTTGCGAGACGATCAATTTTAGCGAGGCTCTGTTTTCGCATGTAGGCACTGCTCAAAGCAAAATCGAGCATGATGCGGCGATTACAGTCAGCTATAATCAACACGTAGTTTGCCAGCGGATCTTCACCATTGAAGCTCGACTCTGCGGTTGCCTGAATGAATGACGTTGAGCCCGTTGAGAGCGAATTGAGGAATAGTCTTTTGCGGTACGCCATGCTGAAAGCCTCGGAGGAAATGATTAGGTGAACGTCGCCCGGTATATCTGGGCGAACATCACAACCTATCAAACAAGCCAGCAGATACTAGCAACTGCTAGCATCAAGCGCAAGCCATTAGGAGAACGATCCTGATGGCGAAGCGCCCTGTACCTAAGAAGCTCGCCAAGAAGCTCGCGCAAATCCGGGCTAATTTAGGATTGAGTCAAACGGAGATGGTAAAGGCACTCAACTACAAAGCGTCACCGTTGCGAGCGGCGCAAATCTCACAGTTCGAGAGTGGTAGAAGAGAACCGCCTTTGATGCTGTTATTGGCTTATGCGAAGCTCGCCAGAATCTCAACCGACGCTTTAATCGACGACAAGCAGAACATATAATTCACACACTCAATTTCGGCTTGCCTTACTCACGTGTAGCTAACGAGAGGAAAAAGGCGCGACATCCCTGACGCGACAGGCGGGCCGAATACTCATTCAGGGAATGGTTACAGGGAAGCCATGTTCACTGACGCAGAAATCGATGCGCTTGCTAGGGATATTCTCACCCACGTACTGAAAGACTTTGGTGCCCAACTCCCGTCAAATTTATTTCAGGTTTTTCAAGCTGACAACGGCGAAGAAGTAGCTATCTATGCCGACACAAGTTTGAAGGGTGACGGCAGCTTTGCTTGCCAGTACATGGCAATCGACCCGTCCAAGAAAATTGTCAAATACTGCGAGCGTCTTTATGACGATTTTATAGCCAACAACGAGGTTCATCCTACTTTTGAACAATTTCGAGACATAGCAATCAAATCAATGGCTGACTGCGCAGTTCTCCACTTGGTTGCTTCATTCCCTCAACGACTTCGCGATCTATTAGAAGATGTAGTTGAGGATAGTTACGCCATCGCCAATGGGTTCATGGCGGCATCGCTCGTTAGATATTTTAGGACAACAGGTCAAGGGCAATTTAGTGTGGACATGAAACTGCAAGTGGAAATGGCCATCAAGAGAGCTGCCGATAAAAAGCGCGCCTTAATACGTCAACATGTTAGCGCAATACCGTATGTTCGTCCGGAACGAGGCCGGGGTGGTAGCAAGCCCAAGCACCAATGGACTGACACCGACCTTGCTTGCCTAACGCAGAAATACCAGGAACTGAAAGAGGTATGGATCGATGCGAAGAAGATCGCAAGGGACGCACAGAAAGCGAGGTCGCCGAAACGAAATAAGGAATGGCGCGCAGAAGTCCTGCGGGCCTATCCCGATCTGCCGCACGACCTACTAGCCCGCTTTGCGCATTTGAGATCAGACGACGCGAAACCGTCTGACATCGCGCTAATTCACGCCCTAAAAGAATGTGGAGTAAAAGAACAATATACGACACGAGAATTGCGAGAAAAGATTCGAGCGTGGAAACTGAAAAACCAGCAATCAACTTCTGCGGAAACCTAAGAAACGCGGAACCTCAAACCTGAATAATCGAACCTCCTCGCTTTTGCCCAAAACGGTGAACGCCAAAAATTTACTCTCGAACCTCAATACGAGGCGTTCTTCTGCGGAAATCCAAAATAAATCTTTCAAAGCGTCTAGGCGTGTTATCGCGTTATGGCTAACGTAGATACGCGGAGGAAAAGATGGCGTTTTACCGTCTCGAAACTCATAAATCACAAGCTGGGAAAATGTCTGAATAAAACTGTTCCCAGTGAAAGGTATTGCGCTATTTCACACACGACCGTTGGGATTGATTAAGAATTCCCACGGTCGCGCAAAAAGCGACAAAAGGAGGGACAAGTGGAATGAGAAGAAGATCAGTGCGTGGTTAGGATGCCGACTTAGACGCGCAAAACAGAAAAGCCGCAGGGATTCCGATTCGCGTCCGACTCCCTGCGGCCAAGGCAAAACAAATTTTCAAGCGCGGAAGATGTCCCCGTGGTCGGTCCACGTAAGGCCTTTACACCCTGATAGGGGACGCTGCTGATACCAGCGTTAGGTTCGACTCCTACATCTTCCGAACCAACGATAAGCTATCACTGAGAGATAGATTTGTTCAAGGTCTCGCGTACCCATGTGCTCAAATCCAGCCCTGCCGCTTTGGCGGCCTTGCGGTATGCTTCCCGCTCCGTCTCTTGTACGCGAGACTGCAATACGATTGTCTTCGCCTCGCCCTTCGCTAGCGGTGGCCTACCTACTTTTTTTCTTTTCTCTCGCATTCTTAATCTCCGACATGATTGCTGCTTTGACCGCCGTTTGTGGCGAATCTACCGGCGGCAGTTCCAGCACTGTGAAATAACGCCGTCCACCGCTCTCGGTTGTTGTGTATCCCCATCCGTACCCGCGTGTCGCTTTCGGATGCCCGCGAATGTCGAACACTTCAACGTCGCCTTGAAAGATCGTTTCGCCTTGAAACTCTTCGACTACAGGCACAGTCTCAACGTAGTCCGCATCGCATCCGTGCAACTTCAAAAAGACTGACTGTAGTTCTGCGATGTAGTCACTCATGAGACTGCCTCGACTAGATCGCCATAGGATCAGAAGTTTGTTTCGACTCCCGCTGCAATCGCTGGCGTCATTTTCAAAGTGGCATGAGTGCGAACGAAATTGTACGCCGCGAAGTGAAGCGCAACCGCTGCCTCGAAGTTTTCAAACTTCTTGCTGAATGCGAGGTCAGGCGGTTTAGTCTTTTGACGTGCAACCGGGTAGAAGCATTCAACCGCTCGACGTAGCTAGTTGAGACGTACTTGCCTTCGGGTCTTCCCTGAATCCAAATCTTCTCGCTTTCGAGAATGCGCGACGGGCTGTACTTGCGCTCTGGAGTGCTGTACTTACTTTCGTCGGTGCCGTAGGTTTTTACAATCTGCGCGTAATCGACATCCTGCCCGAACACAAACTCAATCGCGTCCGCGTATGCGTTCATCGCGTCGCTGGAGATTTGAATGCGATTGTTGAGACGTGATTTAAGGTCGCTGATAAATTCGATTGTGTTCGGAGTGTTGCGCTTGCTGGCAACCTTGTAGGCCGGAACTAACTTTGTCTCCGCATCAATCGCGCAGAAGGTCCAAACGTCACCGAAAGTTGGATCGTCATCTTCACGCACATGGGCCATCTTTTTCCCGATGTAGCCCCAAACCTCATCAAGCTCGATCCGGTGACAATCGAGGTTACGCATTTTCTGGTCTAGCAGTCTCGCACAGCCTTGACCGATTCGGACGCCTAGCCTCATGATAGTGTCGCGGTGGACGTTCGTCATGCGCTCAATAGACCGTATGCTTGAACCTTCCGCGAGAGCTGCTGTAATTGAGATTTGCTTGTCTTTACTCAGGACGTTTGCCATATCAGCCTCCGATGCTGATTACTGTACTACGGAAATTCTGATCCGTCAAGGATTATTTTTGTACTACGGCATTTTTATTTAGCGAGGGCGAATGTCTAGAATCCACCAACTATCACCCAGCGACCAGCCCAAAGTCGATATTTACGGCGGGCGCGATCCGCGTGAGATTCCGGCGTATCGTTTTACTGATGCGGCCTCGTATCTGCGGATTCCGGTGCCAACTTTAAGGGCATGGGCGAGGGGAACGCATTACGGTACGGGAGATAAACGGACGTTTTTCAAACCAGTGTTTTTTTTGCCTGAGCCAGATTACCCGCTATTATCTTATACGAACCTAGTTGAGGCGTTTGTGCTTAGCAGTCTCCGGCGCAGACATCTAATCAATCTTTACAAAATTAGAACAGCTATTGATTCCTTGCAGGAACGGTTTAACTCTCAACATCCGTTGGCAGAACATCAATTTCAAACTAATGGTGTGGACCTGTTTGTTGAAGAATACGGCGAATTAATAAACGTAGGGGCGGGCGGGCAATTGGCAATGAAGGAAATCTTAGAGGCCTACCTTACCCGCGTCGAACATGATCCTTCTGGAAAGGCTGCTAGGCTCTATCCGTTTATCCGTCTAACTGGTACGGATCAGCCAAAGAATGTTGTAATCAATCCTTACGTCTCTTTTGGCAAACCAGTGATCTCCGGTACTGGCTTGCCGACCCGCATAGTGGCTGAGCGTTTTAAAGCGGGTGACTCGATTCCTCAAATCGCTGCCAATTATGGCCGCAAAGAAGAAGAAATCGACGACGCGATCCGATACGAGCTTAGAATCGCTTGACCTCTACACCTTCTTCCTAGATCGCGCTTCGGACAGTGAAGACCTATACGTCGCCCTGACAGCAAAAGGCGCTCGTGTGGAAAGGCACCGTGCCCACTACGAAGACGACGAACCCGACGAGATATGGTTGCCCGAAGTCTGCGCTAACGGTTGGGTAGTCATTTCCCAAAACCAATATAACGAAATAGAAAGGCAGGCTATTAGGAATGCCAACGGACGAGCGTTCTTAAACGTCCATGCCGATATGAAGGGCGAAGACCAAGCGGCAATGCTGGTTGCTGCTCTACCTAAAATGCTCCGGATTCTAGAGGCTAATCAGCCGCCGTTCATTGCCCGCATTTACAACGCTAAGAAGATACTCATAACATCCACGGAATTCAGGGCGCACTCAAAGCTCTCTCGGTAGTGAGCTAATTTGATGGAGGCTATATGCAGAAGTGGGAATACCTAACCGTCGATACTCAGAATAACCTTCAGACAAGTTTTATCGTGGTAGCTGACCACGGAAACGAGGCGGTCGAAGGTATCGAAATAACCGATTATCTAACTACTTTAGGTAAGCACGGTTGGGAGCTTGTCTGTTCCCATCGACTCGAAGCAGCGCTATTCGGAATCGGGCAACGATTTTTCTTTAAGCGGCCTGCGGAAAAATAAATTCTGAATCTCAGATTAGGACACTACCCACGACTTAACTTCATGCGACTAGGATAACCCAGATCTGATATGCTTTGCGGCAAAGTATGGAGTTGGTTTTCTCGCAAACTCGCAACGTCGCAAAGTTAATAGCTGTTGCGTTTCTTTTCTCGATCGCAACGTCGTCGTTTGCTCAATCGATCGATCCGAACGCTCCAGCGCCAGTGCGTCACAACACGGTGACGGGCCGTATCGCGGCGCGCGATTTGGGAGACGCGCGATTAACCGATCACTATTTTGCGTTCACGGGAACGCCGGGCGACCTGCTGATCACCGTTCAGACGAAGAACTTAAACGGCGACATCGACGTGTTCACCGCAGGCTCATTACGACCACTGCTGAAAGTGACGGTTTACGCCGAGATCGATACACCAGTCACAAAGGGCATCTATCTTCGCAGGCGCGAAGATCTCGTGTTGCGAGTGGAGGCGCGCAGTCCGAACGACGAAGAGGGAACGTATCGATTGTCGTTCGGCGGCTCGTTCATGCCGGTGGCCGGCGGGCCTGACATTGCCGAAGGTGAAACACCCACGACTGAGGCTCCCGCCAGGACGCCGGGAACAAAACGTGTTTCTTCGGTAGGAGCAAGAATCGAAGAGCCCGCACCGCCCGTGACGGAAGTCGCCGCAGCGCCGACTCCCGAACCAAAGTCCGAGCCAACGCCGGAACCTACGCCAGAAGCCAAGCCGGTCGAGTCGCCGAAACCTGCGCCTGAAAAAATCGAGGTGTACAAGAGACCCGTGCCACCGCGGAACACACGTGGTCGCAGACCCGCAGGACGACGTACCGCACCGCCACCTGCAACACCCAGCACAAAAGACACAGTCGAGACGGTAGAAGAAGTAAAGCCGAAGCCTCCTCCGACTGAACCAGAACCGGAACCTGGGCCACGTCTGGTGATCGAGACCAGCGACGGAACGCTGATCAATCGTTCGATGAGTACTGTGAAACGCGTGACGGTTGAGAATGGCCAGGTGGTGGTCGTCGGCCGCGACGGAAAGATCGATCGAGTACTACTCGCGAACGTCGTGAGGATGTCAATCTCACCTTGACAGGATTAACAAGATTTCCTCAGGATTAAATCCTGTAACATCTTGTAAATCCTGTGAGACTACCTGGCAGCTTTCAGGCTCGCCAGCTTTGTTTTGAAATTCGGCAGATCCTCGCTGTTCGGATCGACCTTCTCCAACTGCGCAATCGCATCTTCAGCAGCTTTGGCGTCGCCTTTTTCAAGCGTCGCTGCCGCAAGCCCGGCAAGCACCATCACGTCGTCCTGTCTCATCTTCAACGCCGCTCGATACCATTTCTCAGCAGTCTCGAAATGACCGGCGTCGAGGTTGGTCAGCCCGAGCAGCGTGACCGTACGGTAATCCGTGGGTTGTATCTGATTTGCTTTCAGCAGGAACTCGATCGCCTGGTCGTAGCGGCCAATCTGGTAGTAGAGCTCTGCCGCTTTGACCTGCGCGTCGAAGTTCTTCGGTTCATTGCGAGCTTTCTCGAGCGACGCGGCCACCTGCTCACGCACTGCCTGCGGGTCGCCAGCAGCGCCGTTCTGCTGCGCGCCGACAGGTGGATGATCTGCGGGCATCGCCTGCGATCTCGCCGCTACCTGCGGCTCGGGCATCCTCTGGCTCATCGAACTGGCAAACATGAAACCCACGATGAACCCCAATAGAATACCGATGATTGCAAAAAGAATATTTTCTCTCGTCATGATTATCTGTTGCTGTTTCCCGCCGCCAACGACTTCGCTTCATCAATTCGCGACTGGATGGTCTCGGCCACTTCAGAACCCGGAGGAACCTGCTTCAACACGCGTTGCCAGTAGTCGATCGCTTTCTTGTAGTCTTTCGCCTGGAACGCAGCGCTTCCGGCGAGCTGAAGCGCTTTCGCGTTGTTAGGATCCACTTTCAACGCACGCTGAATCAGCTCCACCGGTCTGCCTTCGAGAGTTCGGCCACTCGCCATTGCAGTCGCGAAGGCGTACTCGGCCCACAAGTCGGCGTTGTTTGGAGTTAGCTCCGTCGCTTTCGCATAAGCGCCGGCCGATTCAGAAAATCTCTCCATCGAACTGTACGAGCGCGCGAGCATGGTCCAACCCTGCGCGTCTGAAGGGTTCGACTCCAAACGCTTCGCCAGCGCGGCGACATTGGCCTCGATCTGTGCCTGTGTGCGTTCTGTTGGAGCAGAGGTCGTTGGCGAGGTTGTAACGACTGCGCCGGTGATACTCTTTGGGTTACCGATGTTCAAATAGAAAACGATCGCGACGAAGGGAATTCCGATCCCGAGTGCAAACGCTGTATTTTGTGCGCTGAATGCAGTCTTTGCCTTTTTCTTTTCTGACTTTGCTGTCTTTGTGTCTTCGAGTAAGCGACGCTCGATCTCGTCGCGATCCTGTGCGTACTGCTCCTCACTTACGATTCCGTTTTGAAGATCATTCTTCAGCTCGGCGAGTTGATCCTGATAGACGGCGATGTTTGCGAGTTTTCGCTCGTCGTCGTCTCTGCGATCGGCCTCTTCGGAACGCTGAAGAGCAGGGGGCAGAATGAACGCGAGCGCGATCAGGATGAATGCAGCACAGATGAGCCAGAAGACAATCACGCCGTCTCCTTTCGCGAAGACGCAAGCATCTCTTCAGCGCGGCGCCGGTCTTCGGCGGTCAACGGCTGTTCCGTAATCTGATCGCGTCGCTGTTTGATGTAGCGGAAGAGAATAAGCAGGCCGCCGAGCAATAATACGAATGGCCCAAACCACAAGAGATACGTCAGCGGCGTCACGCGTGGACGATACAGAATGAATTGCCCGTACCGCTGCGTGAGAAATGCAATGATCTCCTGGTCGCTCTTGCCGGCTTTCATCTGCGCGCGTATCTCGCGACGCAAGTCTGCGGCGAGATCGGACGGCGAATCAGCGAGAGTTTGATTTTGACACTGAAGACAACGAAGCTCGTGCGAGAGTTTTGCGAGACGCTGCTCGATCACGGGGTCGTCGCTTGGCTGTTCTTCAGTCTGGACTTGCGCCCTCGCAAAGGAGGCGAGCAGGCAGAGCAACAAAAGTGCGAGCAAACGCGAGCGAGTCATCTGGTTGTTCACTGGCGGTTTAATTCCTGGACCATGGGCAGAATCTTTTTCTCCCAAACGTCGGGCATCACGGGGCCGACATGTTTGAGTCGAATCGTGCCCTTTTTGTCGATGATGTAAGTCTCGGGCGCTCCGTAGACTCCGTAGTCGATCGCGACCCGCCCGTCGAGATCGACAGCGCTCAGCAGGTAAGGATCGCCTAACTCGCTGAGCCATCCGAGCGCGTCCTCGGGTCGGTCTTTGTAGTTCAGCCCATAAATCGGAACGGCGCCTGACTTCTGGTATTCGAACATAAAGGGGTGTTCGTCGCGGCACGCGACGCACCAGGACGCCCAAACGTTCAGCATCCAAACCTTCCCGCGCATGTCTTCGGCAGAGAACGTCTTGTCTGGTTGCTTTAACTGCGGCAGACGGAATGTTGGCGCGGGTTTGTCGATCAGTGCAGACGGAAGTTCGTTGGGATTACGCGTCAGCCCGATTGCCAGAAAGACAACGAGTACGAGGAATAGAGCGAGTGGAATTAAGTACTTCAACATAAATTGCCTTTTCTCTGCGGTCCTCTGCGCTCTCTGCGTTTAGATTCGATTTTAACGCAGAGAGCGCAGAGATACGCAGAGGACCGCAGAGAAGATCTTTAAGATTCCTGTTGCACCGAAGCCACAACGGTCGTCGGTACTTCGACCGTTTTAACCGTCTCGCGTGCCTCACGTTCTTTCCGCGCTGCCAGAGCGTATCGTCGATCGGAAACCGCGAGACCGCCGCCAATCGCCATCAGCAGTGCGCCACCCCAGATCCATCCGACGAGTGGCTTGTAATACACGCGCACACTCCACGCACCTCCGCTCACACGCTCGCCGAGCGAGATGTACAGGTGGCGAAAGATTCCAGTGTCGATCGCTGTCTCGGTCATCACATTGCCGCTGGCGTTGTAGTTACGCTTCTCGGGATACATCCGCTCGATCTCGGCCCCGTTGCGACTGACGACGACTTCCGCGCGCGCCGCCACGTAGTTTGGACCATTGATCTCGGTCGTACCGTTGAACTTGAATTCGTAGCCGCCGGCGTTAACCGTGTCGCCGGGTTTCATTCGCACGTCCTGCTCCAATTGATACCCGGTCACGATCGTTATGCCGAGTATGAACACCGCGACGCCGACGTGTGCTACCTGCATCCCGTAGTAGCTGCGGCTCTGCATCCGCAGTTTCTGGAATGTCGAGAGTTGTCCCGAAGTCACGCGAACTCGTTCCCAAAGGTTCACCAAAACAGTCGTGACGATCCAGATGGCCAACATCAAACCCAAACTCACGAGCGCCTTAAACTGGCCGAAGACGAACGGAAGCGCCAGCGCGCTCACGACGCTGATCACAAACGCCCAGCGCAATCTCGTCACGAGATCCGGAAGACTCGCTTTCTTCCAGCGCGCGAGTGGTCCAATGCCCATCAGGAACATGGCCGGCGCCATCAGCGGCACGAATACGAGGTTGAAGTAAGGTGGACCAACGGACAGTTTGCCCATACCCAATGCATCGACGATCAGTGGGTAGAGTGTTCCGAGAAGAACGGACCCGGCGGCGACGGTCAACAAAACGTTGTTCGAGAGCAGCAGCGATTCGCGCGACACGACTTCAAACTTGCCGCCCAGCCCGACTTGTTTCGCGCGCCAGGCGTAGAGCAGCAACGAGCCGCCGATAACGAGCACCAGAAACGCAAGAATAAAAATGCCTCGCTTCGGATCTGACGCGAACGCGTGAACGGACGTCAGCACACCCGAGCGAACGAGAAACGTTCCGAGCAGGCTCAACGAAAAAGCGGCGATCGCGAGCAACACTGTCCAGCTTTTGAAGCCGCCACGCTTTTCGGTGACGGCGAGCGAATGTATCAAGGCGGTGCCGACGAGCCAGGGCATGAAGGATGCGTTTTCGACCGGATCCCAGAACCACCAGCCGCCCCATCCGAGTTCGTAGTATGCCCAGAAACTTCCAAGCGCGATGCCGCACGTCAAAAACATCCATGCGATGGTGGTCCAGGGTCTGGACCAACGCGCCCACGTTGCATCAAGCCGTCCGCCGATGAGCGCCGCAATCGCAAAAGCAAACGCGACTGAGAAACCGACGTAGCCCATGTAGAGCATTGGCGGATGTGCGACCATTCCCGGATCCTGGAGCAGTGGATTGAGGTCGCGGCCATCCGCCGGAACAGGGAACTGGCGCGTGAAAGGATTGGAGGTGAGCAGCATGAACGACAGGAAGCCCACGCTCACGATTCCCATCACGCTGAGCACGCGCGCGACCATCTCTTCCGGCAAGTGACGGCTGAAGAGCGACACGGCGGCCGTCCACAGTGCGAGCATCAACGTCCACAAAAGCAAAGAGCCTTCGTGAGAACCCCAGGTTGCGGCGAGCCGGTAATGCAACGGCAGTTGTGAATTGGAATTGATCGCGACGTTCAGAACTGAAAAGTCATTCGTGATGAACGAGTAGGCGAGACAGCCAAACGCGATCGTAACAAAGATGAACTGCGCCTGGCCGGTAGGGACGGCGAGCGCCATCCAGACGCGATTGCCACGCGACGCGCCGATGAGCGGCAGAGTCGCCTGAGTCAGAGCCAGGAGCAGCGCGATCGTTAATGAGAATTGCCCAATTTCTGGAATCATTGATCTAATAACCTGCCACAAAGAAGCACAAAAGGAACAAAAGTAAAAACCATTTTGTATGCTTTATGTGCTTTTTGTGGCCCTAATTATCTACCACTGTTTGCGCGGCTTCCTGTGCATGCTTCGCTTTGTCGATCGCGTCGCCGGCTTGCGGAGGCATGTAGTTCTCATCGTGCTTCGCCAGCACCTGGTCTGCGTGAAACACGCCGTCAGACGCGAGCTTTCCCTGCGCGACACAGCCACGACCTTCTTTAAACAGATCCGGAAGTATCCCCTTGTACACCACCGGAATATTTGCAGCCGTGTCGGTAACGGTAAATCGGACTGTCAAACCGTCGTTGTCGCGTTGCAGTGTGCCCTCCTGCACCAACCCACCGATACGAAAGGTTCGATTGACCGGCGCTTCCTTTGCCGCCACCTGAGTCGGACTGAAAAAGAAGACCAGGTTATTGCGAAACGCGCTAGCAACCAAATAAGCGGCGACTGCTAATCCTGCCAGTCCCACTACAATGAATGCCACACGTTTATGACGTCGTTTCATTAGCACTACCTCTCAAAACAGACGCAGGAACAGTATTGGATGATTGCTGTTGCGTGAGCGCTTTCTTGCGCTGTTTTAAACTCACCACTTCCCAAACAATCAGGACGAGTGAAAAAATGTATGAGCCCCAAACGTAGAAGCCGTAGCCGCTCATCGATAGATCTGGCCAGTTCATGTTAAACCCCAACCTCCGCGAATCGAGAAGCATTCTGCTCTCTTTCTAAAATAATGCATCGCAAGCGGATCAGCACAACCGCCACCGAGTAGAGCCAACACGCGGCGAGCATGATCAGCAGCGCCGTCAGCATCGGCGCTGCGATTGTCGGCTTGCCGAGCATCCGAATCGTCGCACCCTGGTGGAGCGTGTTCCACCACTGCACTGAGAAATAGATGATGGGAACATTGATCACGCCGACAAGCGCGAGTACGGCGCCGGCGCGGTCTGCACGTCGTGGATCGTCGATGGCGGATTGCAGAGAAATGAACCCTATAAAAAGGAAGAAGAGGATCAATGTGGACGTCATGCGCGCGTCCCACACCCAATACGTACCCCAGGTTGGTTTACCCCACAATGCGCCGGTGACGAGTGAGATCAGCGTGAACAATGTTCCCGTAGGCGCAATCGCCGACGCCATCATCGAAGAAAGACGCGCGTTAAAGGCCCAACCGATGCCTGCGTAAGCCGCCATCAGCACATAGAGGAGCATTGCCATCCATGCTGCGGGAACGTGAATGAAGATGATCCGGTATGCGTCTTTTTGTTGGAAATCAGTCGGCGCGATGAAGAATCCCCAGTAAAGACCGGCAGCAAACAAGATGGCCGACGTTATCGCGAAGAACGGGATCATCTTGCCGGCGAGCGGGTAGAAGGTTGCGGGCGAAGCGTATTTGTAGAGATTCATGACTTTTGAACAGGACCTATCGGACCTATTTCTTTTATTCCAACGAAATTCTCAATCCAGCGGCGGCGGCCCAGGGAGAAAAAATCGCCGACACGATTGCAAAAGCTCCGAGCAAATAGAGATGCGGTGCCGGGCTTAATCCCATGATGCTGGCTTCGACTGCGCCCGCGCCGAAGATCAGCGCGGGAATGTAAAGCGGCAACACGAGTATCGAGATCAAAACGCCGCCACCACGCAACCCCAGCGTCAAAGCCGCTCCGACTGACCCGATCAAACTCAACACCGGCGTGCCCACCAACAGACTCACAAAAAGAAGCGCGAGCGTTTCGTTGCTGAGATCGAATTGCGCTCCCACCAGGGGCGCAATCAAAACCAGCGGCACCTCCGCAACGATCCAGTGCGCCAAAGTCTTTCCCAGTACGACCAGGTAGAGCGGCTGTGGCGTCAGTAACAACTGTTCCAACGTGCCGTCCTGATAGTCGTTGGCAAACATCCGGCTCAGCGAGAGCATCGAGGCCAGCAGCGCAGCGACCCAAACAACGCCCGGCGCGATCTTCCGCAGCAACTCTGTTTCTGGTCCGATGCCGAACGGAAATAGACTGACCACGATCACGAAGAAGAAAACTGTCGACAGCATGTCGGCGCGGCGACGCCAAGCCAGCATCAGATCGCGCCAAACGATCCAGCGCAACATCGATAAGCTCGAGGGTGCGTTCACGTGGTGAGTTCGAGTCGCCTGGTCAGGGTGTCTGGCAACCCCAGCTCCTGATGTGTCGCGACAAAGGCGATGCCGCCATTGGCCAAGTGGTTCTCAATCAAAGATCTAACCAGTGCTACGGCGCCTTTGTCTAACGAGGTCATCACCTCATCAAGCAGCCAGAGCGCGGTGTCGCAAACAAGCAGGCGCGCAAGCGCAACTCTTCTACGTTGACCTTCTGACAAGAGTCGTGCCGGAAGCAGTTCACGACCGGCAAGTCCCATCTGTTCGAGGACCGCGCGAGCCCGTTGTTTGCTGACTTCAATGCCATTCAAGGCATTCGAAATTCTGAGATTTTCAACCGCACTGAGTTCGTCCTTCACTCCATGACGGTGACCAAGGTATGTGACTGAAGTGAAATATTCCTCACCCAGCGAGCGAATGTTCGCACCTTGCCACTTAACTTCACCTTCAGCCGGAGCGAGTAGCCCACACAAGATCCGAAGCAAGCTGGTTTTGCCGCTGCCGTTCGGACCGGTGAGCTGGACGAGCGTGCCGGGAGACACTGCAAAGTCGAGTTCGCTAAAAAGCCTGCGATCTCCACGCACGCATCCGAGCTTGCTGAGCTCCAGTATTGTCGGTTGTCCTCCGGAGCCATTGTATGCCGAGCCACAAAAAGGCACAAAAGGGCACGCGCGCGCGGATTTATCCTTTCGCTTTTGGCTGCACGGGGCCGTTCGCTTTCTGCCACTCATTCCACCCGCCCTGTAAAACTCGGACGCGCGTGAAGCCGCTGGCCTGGAGAACCTGCGCCGCAGAGATACTCGATTGATCTTTCGGACAAGCGCAATACGTGACGATCTCTCGATCGCGCGGCATATCTTTGAATGGGGGATACGAGAGCCGGTATTTTAGTTTTCTGACCTTGTAGTGGAGCGCGCCTTTGATCGTTGTCGTGCTCGCTGCATAACCCTCGGAACTTCGCACATCGACGATGGTCACTGGAGCGTTGCTTGCCATTTTTGTCTTTAGTTCTTCAGCAGTGATGAAAGCAACCTCGGGCGCTGCCTGAGCGTGATTCCGCAATGGTCGTGGCTGATGGACCATCCCTCTGGGCGCTTCCGCTTGAGGTGATTTCGGATCGTACCAGGAGTAGTTTGATGCTGCGTAATAAAGGTAACCGTCAGTACCTTTCACGTTCTCTGCGATCAAGTCGCCCTGCGGACGCGGCAATTTTTTTCCGCTGTGTTCCTTCACAAAGTCTTTTGCATTCTCGACGCGCAAGTCTTTTCCGACGACGTTCTTCAGCACAAAAGTTTGCGTGGCTTGCGGATCGCGCCAGTCGTTTGTTCCATAACCATGAATGACGGCGAGCAACGTTTCATCCTTTTGGATTCCGAGCCGAAGCGTGGGAGGTTTATTGCTTAGCGGATCTCTGAGTAACCAGGGCGGCAGTTCCTGGTTCATCTCGTCCAGGTTCACCGGTTTTATGATCACTGCTATGTCCTGCGAAGTGTCGCCATTGAAATCGCCCGCGAGAAAGTGTGGCTCGTAACTTCGATCCACCTCTGCGGCGTCTTTGAAGACTCGTTTCACAGCATCCTGCACCTCGGGCAATTTCGGCGCCTGTGCAACGCCCATTCGCACCGGCGTTGATTCAGGCGAAGGCTGGTACGCCACCGGCGGTGCTTCGGCCGTCCTCTGTTTTGATGGCGTGCTGCAACCAATAATCGCGAGACTTAATAACCCAAGCGCGATCTGTCTCATGTTCTCATCCTCTTTGGTGATTTTTGTGTACACAGGAAGCCGAAGCTCGCCAGATAGTGTCTCCGGCGAGCTTCGGGATAGTACCTCGTCAATTCGGCTGCCAACCGCTGATCACAACGACAGCACGAATGCAATGAGATCGTTCCGCTGCGCCGCCGTCAGTGCATTGAAGTTATTCCTGGCTGTTGTTGCCTGGCCGGCGTGTAGTTGAATCGAATCGAAAATAGTGACGTTCAGGCCCTCATGCATGAGCCTGTTGCGTCCGCGAATACCCCAAAGTGGAGCGGTTCGCAGTTGATTAGCTGAACCCTGCCCGGCGTTTTGAACGATTCCATCCCCAGTGCCGATATTGTGGAGTGCAAAATCGCTGAAAGGATGAATTATCTTGTTGCCGAGAGCTGCCGGGACAGCGAACGCACCGCCGTTGATCAATGTACCCGGAGCAGCCGTTACGAGCGTGCGGGTGTGGCAAACCGCGCAACCAACTTGCGTGAACAACGAGTCGCCTCGAACTGCCGCAGCCGGTATTGGGTTTTGACGACCCGGCGCGCGTGTTGCTGCCATGAAGTCGGCAAACGCAAGCACGTCGTCTCCGTCATCCTCCGGGTCCTGTACTGGATCGAAAGGCGACGGGAACGTGACGTTGATAACGCCCTCAGCCGTGCTGGCCGGATTTTCGTTTGTTCCGGCATCGGCAGCGTTTGAACTGCGGCCGCCAAAGCCGTCAAACGGATTCGTGATACCCATCTCATTGAGATAAGCATCGCCGGCGAACGAGAGAAGGCTCGCCTGTTGCGCCTTCCAGCCGAACCGTCCGTGGCGAAGGGCATTGTTCGCCTCAACAACCGGCACGTTCGTGAGAGTTCCACGTTGTGCGAGTGGCTGAGCAGCGACGTTGTTTTCGAGTGTCGCATTCGCAAGACACTCGACGAAGCCATCGCCCAGAGTGCTGGTTACAACGCGGAATGCCTTGACGGTTTCCGCAGTTGAAATGTGTTCGACGATGTCGGAATCTGTGGCGCGAGCATGGATTAATTGTCCGCCTGGTGCATCGACGAAGGCGCCATTTGTGATATGGCCGGCCCTGAATTCCATCTGCTGGCCGAATGCTCCGACGTCAATAGACTGGTGACATTCAACGCATCCGACGTCGTTATAAGTTGGCCCAAGACCATCTGCGATTGTTTCGCGCTCAGAGAAAATGAACTTGTTGTCTTCAAATCTCCCGTTGCCGCGAGCTGTGGGTGCTACAGGTTCGTTCACGCATTCATCGATGGGTGTGCCCTTGACGCCGAAGCCGTTGAACAAGTCGTCGGTTTTGGCGTCCATGTCGGTCGTCAGTGCTTCGGTGGCGGTCTGACTCTCGACCGTTTGGGGCGAACTCAAGGGTAGGATGAGCGCGACCGCAAACAAGATCAGCGTTAAGATAGGCAGAACTTTCCTCATTTTTTCGACCTCCTAGGGACCTCTAGAAACGGGGTGGCAAGCAGAACTGGCAGTTTTGCCCGCCGGCAAACTGCATGGTTTTGCCATTAAGTGTGAAACCCTGCTTGACCAGAATGAAGAGGCAGCTCCGAGTCTTTGGGGGAAAGGCCAGAGTTGACCCACTCTCACGAAGAAAAGCCAAGGGCGAGCCTCGGTAGTGAGAGAGCGGGCAGAGGAGAAAGGTCTCTGCTCGAAATAGTAAATCGAATTTAGCTGGGCAATGCTTTGTAGTCGGGAGGGCCCGAACTCTATGCTGGTTTTGGTCCGATGTCAAGAAATTTAATCGTTACAATCTACCTACCTTTTACCCTTCTATGTCTAAGAATCTCGACATCTCGTGGGTCTACGGTGGGCTGTGGAGTGGGACGACATACTGCTTCAGACACAACATAGAGTACTAAGTCCCGCTTCTCGCGATAACCACCATCTATTACCTTAATGCGGTCAGCGGGAAAGTGCCGAATAGTGGTCAAATACTGTTTGGCACGATCGGCTCGCTTCTGGGCTTCGTTAGGACGAGCGCGCCTTCCACCATAAGCAATGATGTAGGCCATTGACTTTTTGTTTGAGAGTGCGATGAAAAAATTGTCCAGGAATAGGTCTTCTTGTTCAAATCCCATCTCGCCCAACGAATCGAATGGGTCGATAATGTATTCACAATTTGTTAGGTCTGCCTTAGGTAACCCCGGACACTCCAAATGTGAATCATCTGCCGCCGCAAAGTAATCGATGCTTCTTACTTCATTTCCAACCACCGTCAAAGCCTCACCCTCGCGAGAATTAACGTATCGTGTCTCCGATAAGTGTCCAACAATGAATTTCTTGTACCTGCCTTCGTCGATGCTGAGTTGGGACAGTGGCGAGCCTGGATGTGGGTTGATAAAGATGTCGATTACGGTGTTCGGAGCAACACGCCAGCGGCCGTATTTTTCACCGATGCCGCAAGGAAGACCGTTGGAGTAATCAATTAATACAGTTTCATTTG
>DATNCH010000289.1:0-8624 GCA_035571655.1 Pyrinomonadaceae bacterium | reverse complement strand
GCGATCAAGTCGTGTTCGTGGGGTAAGTTTCAGCTTATGGGCTTTAACTTCACTGCCTGCGGGTTTGCGACTCTCGACGACTTCCATGCCGCGATGTTGAAGAGCGAGGGAGAACATCTCAAAGCGTTTTGCAACTTCATTGCAGCCTCCAATCTCGCCGGAGCGCTCCGCAATTTCAAATGGGCAACGCTGGCCGAAGGCTACAACGGCAAGGACTACAGAATTAACAAGTACGACACGAAGTTAGCCGCAGCCTACAAGAAGTATTCAAAGAAGTAACCCGCGTTTTAAGCTCGCCTGGACCAATCACCCGTACTCCCCGCGTGATTGGTCCAAGCTTCACACCCGACGCGAGAGTCCTCGCGGTGAAAAGAAGCAACCTAACGCCGCCGCTGCATGCTGTACGACGTGTATTCAATCGGCTCGCGCGGCTCGCCGTTCCGGTAGAGTTCCAACAAGTTCTTGCGTCGCTCGATTTCTGCGTCGTCGATATCAGGTGCTTCGACGAGCCGCTGAAGATCTGCCTCGACCTGGTCTCTCGTTTCGTTCTTGAGGCACACGAGCGTCAGACCGGTGAACGGGAAACGCTCGAAGTTGTCGAGCAGAAACTCGCGCAGCGCGGGGCTTCGACGCAGGTGATACATGATGACTCGATCGACCCCGCGAACCGGGTACTCCGGAAACGCCGCCGCGTGCATCAAAGCCGAGGCGAAGTTGTTGAGGACGAACTCAGCCATCGCTTTGATCTCGTCCAACGACACCTCATCGCCGGGGCGCCACTCAGCCTCGCTGTAAAAGTATGGCCGGAGTTGCGGTCGTTCGACGAACAGGCGGAGATGGTTTGAAGTCTCAGTGACCGCTCGCGGGATCAGTTGGAGATCGGGTTGTTTCTGCGCAATCTCGAGTTGCCGCACAGCAGTATCGATTTGTTCCTTGGCAATCCGAAGCTGTTTTCGGAAGACAGAGAAGTTCAATAAGCCCACCAACACGAGCAGCAGCGTTATCACTAGACCAAGCACGCCGATTAGCGGTTCCATTCCCATTCCTCTACCTTTCCTTTACACGATCAGATGGACCGCAAAATACTAAAAGACTTCGCTGATTGCGACGGTTATTGTTACTTGGGGCATTGTTTTTTGAGTACACTCCTCTGACGCAACGAAGAACGGAGATCGCTATGACACGAGATTCAGAAACCACCGATCGTTTGCGGCGCTTCATAGATCAGATCAGCTCATTAACCGAAAAACACGAATTGCAGTGGGAGCGACAATCAGGGTCGGCTCATCGATATGCCCGCCTGGACAACCATCTCCTGATTCTCGGTCCTGCTACGCCGATGACCGAAAGCAATGTACCGCGCTATTTGTTTATAACGCCATTCGATTCGCCGCAGTGCATCGAGATTAATTCAGATGATACCGACTTGGGCGGAGCCGTGCTGAAATTGGTCCAGGAAGTCGAAGCTATTACGCAAAACCAGACGCCGACCGACCCATTTGCAATTCACGTTGAATTCTTAAACCGCTTGAAAGTCTAAGGCGGAACAGAAAGGACACCACCATGTCAGCCACTTCAAACTTGAGCGACGAAGCACAGAGTTTGGCGCGAGTTCCGTTGTTTCAGCGTCTCGAGCCTCATGAGCTGGAGCATTTGGCCGATGAGGTCGAACAGGTTAATTACAAGGCCGGCGAGATTATCTTTCATGAATACGACGCCGGCGACGCGCTGTACGTTGTCGAGGAAGGCTCTGTTCGTATCTGGGTGACTGATGAAGACGTACGGCAGGTCACGCTTACAGAGTTGACTCCCGGTCAGTTCTTTGGCGAACTGTCAGTACTCGATCGCGGTCAGCGTTCAAGCAGTGCATCGGCGATCGTCGATACACACCTGCACCGGCTGAGCAGCGACAACTTTCAGAAATTCTTAATGGAACATCCTGATTGCGCGATCGATGTCATTTGTGAGATCGGTGCGCGCCTGCGCCAAACGAATTTACTGGTGGCCCAACGTGCGTCGCGGAATGTAAACGAAGTAATGGAGGAACGTTATACTGTCGGGCAGCGCGTCGCCGATCGAGTGGCAACATTTGGCGGGTCATGGACATTTATTTTCATCTTCGGCGGAATTCTACTGGTATGGATGACTACCAACACGGTGCTGCTATCGCACCTCGGGCATGGCGACAATGGCGCGCAATGGGATCCGTATCCGTACATCCTGCTTAATCTGCTGCTCTCGACCCTCGCCGCGCTTCAAGCACCAGTAATCATGATGTCGCAGAATCGTGCGGCAGAAAAAGATAGACTTGCGGCTGAGCAGGATTTTAAAGTAAATCTGAAAAGTGAATTGATGCTTGAAGAACTGGTCCGTAAGCAACGCGATCGCGACGGCCAAATCGAAAAAGTCATGCGCACGCTTCAGGCATTTCAGGCGTCAGCGGGACCTTCATCCTAAAAGTCTTATCTGTGATCTCTGTGTTAAATATTTTACCGACCACAGAGAGCATAAAGAAGAATCAAATAACTGTAGAAACCCTTTTGTGCAAAGCCCATGCAGAATAACTATCGCCTTACCTCGACACTGATGACAGCGGTGGCCTTGATCGTGGCTCTGATCGGCGCTGAAGCTGATTCCCTCTTCGCCCAACAGTTCAGCGGCGATCTCTTCCAGTCTCTCCATTGGCGCAGCATCGGACCATTTCGCGGCGGCCGGGTACGCGCCGTCGCCGGAGTGCCTGCACAACCAAATGTGTTCTACATGGCCCAGGTAAACGGCGGCGTTTGGAAGACCGAAGACTACGGCCACACATGGACGCCAATCTTTGACGAGCAACCAACTGGTTCCGTCGGCTCCATCGCCGTGGCGCCTTCAGATCCAAACGTCATTTACGTCGGCAGTGGCGAAGGATTGCAGCGTCCGGATCTTTCCGTCGGCGACGGTATCTACAAGTCGACCGACGCCGGACGCACTTGGACACATCTCGGCTTGCGCGACGGCCAGCAGATCCCCCAGGTCGCCGTCGACCCACGCGACGCGAACCGCCTCCTGGCTGCTGTCGCGGGTCATCCTTATGGTCCAAATGAGGAGCGCGGGATTTTTCGTTCAGCCGATGGCGGCAAGACGTTTGAGAAAGTCCTCTACAAAGACGAGAACGTCGGCGGCGCCGATGTGCTCTTCGATCCGCAAAACCCCGACATCGCTTACGCAGCTCTTTGGGAAGCGCGCCAGGGCCCTTGGGAAAACGCTGCCTGGAACGGCACCGGCGGTGGCATCTTCAAGTCGGCCGATAACGGCAAAACGTGGCGTCAACTCGCCGGAGGACTCCCCGACGCAATCATCCAGGCGAATCTCGCGATTGCGCCAAGCTCAACCAAGCGTCTGTTTGCTTCCGTCGCAACGGCAAGTGGAGTCAACCTCTATCGCTCTGATGACGGCGGCGATAGTTGGAGCATTGCGACGAAGGACACACGACCTGCCGGGCGCATTGGCGGTGGAGATCTTTCCGTTCCCCGATTCGATCCGAAGAATCCCGATACCGTGTACATAGCAAGCACTGTCTCCTGGAAATCGGCTGACGGTGGCAAGACGTGGTCGGCGTTTCGCGGCGCACCCGGTGGTGACGATTATCAAAACGTCTGGATCAATCCGCACAATCCGGAAATCATCATCATGGCCAGCGATCAGGGGGCGGTAATAACCGTCAACGGCGGAAAGTCCTGGAGCACCTGGTACAACCAACCGACCGCGCAGTTCTATCACGTCAGCGCCGACAATGCTTTTCCGTATCGATTGTGCGGCGGTCAACAGGAGAGTGGTTCGGCCTGCGTTTCGAGCCGTGGCGATGACGGTGAGATTACTTTTCGCGAATGGCATCCTGTCGGCGCTGAAGAATACGGTTACGTAACGGCGGATCCACTCGATGCTGACATCGTCTACGGCGGCAAGCTCACGCGTTACGATCGGCGCACCGGGCAGGTGCAAAACATCATGCCCCGCCCGTTTCGCTCGACTGAGTTTCGCGTCGTCCGCACGCAGCCCGTGATCTTCTCGCCGGTTGATCCACACCTGCTTTTCTTCTCTGCCAACACGCTCTGGAAAACAAGAGACGGCGGCCGCAACTGGGACCAGATAAGCCCGGATTTAACTCGCAAGACGTTCGAAGTTTCTGAAACAGTCGGCAAGTTTCGTTCGCAACCAACTGCGCAGGCAACACAGCGCGGCGTGATCTACACGGTCGCGCCCTCGCCACTCGATGTGAATCTGATTTGGGTCGGGACTGACGATGGCTTGATACATCGTACGACTGATGGTGGTGCGCACTGGACTGATGTAACTCCCAAACAGCTCAAGCCCTGGCAGAAGGTCTCACTTATCGATGCCGGACATTTCGATAAGAACACTGCGTACGCAGCCGTCAACACTCTGAGGCTCGACGATCTGCGCCCGCACATCTTTCGCACGCACGATGGTGGCGCAAGCTGGACGGAAGTAACCGGCGGTCTTCCCAACAATGAAAACACCAACGTGGTCCGAGAGGATCCGGAGAGAAAGGGTTTGCTGTTCGCGGGCACTGAGCGTGCCGTCCACGTTTCGTTTGACGACGGCGATCACTGGCAGTCACTGCGACTCAACATGGGCGCGAGCTCGGTTCGCGATCTGATCATTAAGGGCGACGACTTGTGCGTGGCAACCCACGGGCGAGGCTTCTGGATTCTCGATAACATCACGCCGCTCCGGCAGCTCCAGACACCTGTAACGACGGTTCTGTTTCGTCCACAGGAAGCTTTGCGTGTTCGCTGGAACATGAACACCGATACGCCGCTTCCGCCCGATACACCTGCGGGTGAAAACCCGCCCGAGGGCGCGATGATCGACTACTACATCGCGGCCGGAACTTCCGGGCCGGCGTCGCTCGAAATCAAAGATGAAGCCGGTGCGATCGTGCGGCGTTATTCGAGCGCCGATCCGATGCCGACACCGAATCCATCTCTTGCGATTCCGCCTTACTGGCTGCGTCCGCCTCAAAAACTGGCCGGTGATCCTGGAATGCACCGTTTCCTTTGGGACCTGCATTACGATCCGGTGCCTGGCGAGCCACCGCAGTATCCCATTGCGGCTGTGTATCGCAATACCGCGCCCGCGCCGACCTCGCCGTGGGCCATGCCAGGAAAATATCGTGTGGTGCTGACAGTTGGAGGAAAGAGCTATGAGCAACCACTGACAGTGGTGATGGATCCGCGTGTGAAGAGTGCAAATGCGGATCTGCTCGAGCAATTCAAATTATCGAAACAGCTCTATGATGAATGGTTGAAGCTGGATTCGATGACACAGAGTCTCCGGCGCGTGCGGCAACAGATTACTGAGTTGCAGCCGCGCGTACCGGCGGGCGATCTGAAAACACACATCGATGTCCTGACTGAAAAACTCCAGGCATTCTCACCTGCTGGCGGCGGACCCGCTGCGGGTGGCCCACGCACACTGGCGGGTGCGAGTGGCCGCGTGAGAACGCTTTTTAATGTGATACAGAGCGTCGATGTTGCTCCGACCTCGCAGGTGGTGGCGGCAGTGCCTGGCGTCCTTGAAGATGCGCGCGCCGTGCAGCAAAGCTGGCAGGCGATCACGTCTCAAGATATCGCGGCGCTCAACCGTGAGCTTCGCACTGCCGGCCTCCCCGAGATCAAGGACTAGGAGTTGTTCATTGTTATTCCGGCCGGTCTTCCGCACTTTGTAGCCGCAAAGGACGACAGCGTAATCGTTCAGGTCAGCGGCACCGGTAAATTCAGTACTGATTTTCTCGAGAAATAAAACCAGATGTGATGTTCTTCGAATATTGACCACTTCAAAACGTACGGGGTCGCGGCGAGCGCGTTAACGCCGGTATGAGATCCCAAAATTTTGAATCGACATGAAGGAGATCATCATGAAACGTTTTCTCGCCATCAGTTTTATTCTCGTTTTTGCTCTGCTGTTGGGAATCATTCCGGTGGGCGCAACTGAGCGTCCGTTTGCTTCTAATGGAAATGGCATCGCAGCCTTCATCACAGATGCCTCCGGCAATGTCGTCGGTGCGAATCTCATGTTGGGCGGTAACGGAACGCACCTGGGTTTATTCACTGGTACGGGCAAGATCGACTTCGTGCCTGACGCCAACGATCCGAACATCGTGCGCGTGCCCGGCGAAATCACGTATGTAGCTTCCAACGGCGATCGCCTTCCGACAGTTATCGAGAATGGTCAGATGGACCTTCGAACTGGCATCGCGACCGGCGACATGGTGTTCCAAAGCGGCACCGGCCGTTTCGCAGGAGTGAGCGGACGAGCTGCGATCGTCGTCGAGCAGAACTTCGTCACGGGCGCCTACACGTTCACCATGGTTGGAAACATCAATTACTAATTCAGCCTGAACCACACACTGATTTTTCAAGTACGGGCTGGTGGCAACGCCAGCCCTTTTAGTCTGTCTGGATTTATTGACGACACCGCCAGCATAATTAGACATGACTCAAATTCCCGGTCTAACGATCCGTCGCGGCACACTCGGCGACGCTGGTTTGCTATCCGAGTTGGGCGCTCGTACCTTCTCCGAAACATTCGCCGCCGATAACACGCCGGAAGACTTAGCCGCATACATGGCGACGTCCTTCAGCGTCGCGCAGCAGACGGTTGAGTTGGAAGATCCCGCCTCGACTTTCCTGATCGCGGAAATTGACGGGCAGCCGGCAGGTTACGCCAAGCTCCGTGACACTGAACCTGAGAAAGGCGTCGAAGGCCCTAAGCCCGTCGAGCTGGTCCGACTGTATGTGTCGCGTGAATGGCTTGGACGTGGTATCGGAGAACAGTTGATGCGTGCGTGCCTGGAGGAAGCTCGGCAGGCGGGACACGAGACTATCTGGCTTGGCGTGTGGGAGCACAACCCGCGAGCGCAGGCTTTTTACCGAAAGTGGAACTTTCGCCCGGTCGGCGAGCACGTGTTCCAGTTAGGAGCAGACCCACAAAGAGACATCCTGATGGAGCGCAGATTACACGGATAAATGCGGATTTTATCTGTGCTTTCATCCGTGTTATCCGCGGCGTATCACTGCTTATGCGGTGCGAGCCAGCACGCGTCGCTGCATCCACACCGTCAACAGAATCAATACCAGACCAAGCAGTGCCAGCACGAACGGAAAGAAAAACGAGTCCTTGAACACCTCGTACGCAAGATGTCCCAGGTACATAAACACACCAAGCGCGCCGAATACCAGGAACGTCGCTCGCCGCAACTTCACTCCCAGCCACATAAACCCAACGTTCAGCAACGCATACAAAATCCGCATTATCTCTGACTCGCTGTTCATCGACGTCAGCCCTCCCCAGAAAGCCAACATTCCAAACAGGTAACACCAGAACGCAAAATCTTCTGAGCGGGGTTCGCCGGGCTTATGCAGGAAACGCTCTAATCCATAACCCACGAGAAGTATGATTAGACCAACAATCACGCTGATCCATTGACGAGTGTTCAAGCTTAGATCTGGATTCCTCGATATCAGTGCCGCGAGATCCATTGAAAGAAACCAAAACGAAAAAGCGATGGGTGCAGTGAGGAAAGCAAAACGCACATAGCGTAATACGAACGCGGCGGCCGCAATGGTCGCGAGTTCCATCACAATCCATGAACCGTTAATCCATGGATAATAATTCTTGTAAGCTCCCGGATGCGCTGCGGGCCAAAGGCCGAGCATGTCTTCTATTGTGTACGTCAGCAAAGGCACAAGACAGATAGCGACAGTGATGAGTAGCGACCCGCCGACGATGTAACCTTTGTTGCGCAGCCACCATCCCGTTCCCGCCGCAACCATCATGTATAAGAGAACCGTCACCAATATCCCCGGAGAGCCGAGCGAGTTCCATTTATCGCCTAAGAACCACGCGCAAGCTGAAATCATCAACATCGCACCGAAGTAATAAGCGACGGTGACGAGGTTAAAACCCTTCCGTCGCTCCACCGCGGGCGCCTTCGGTTCCGCCAATCCTGAACGTTTGAAGCGCTGTTCAAAACCCCAGCGAACGAGACGTTCAGCATCACTCTGAAGAAGCACACCTTGCTCGGCGGCGAGATAAATATCTGACGACGAAAGCGAAAGTTCGTGTTCGGAATCGGGTGTAGGCATCAAGGTTTCCTCCGAAAGTTAATCAAGGAGGTGAGGAGTCTTCCCAGTTGACTTCTACATGAACATTGTTGAAATCCGGATCGTCCACATGGCCCATATGATGACAGACCATTCCGGACGGAAGCGAGCATATCTTTCGCTTCGGCCGGAAATTACACGAGGATCTACCATATAAATGCATCGAAAGAAACGATTACTTGTCCTGGAAGCTTCCTGAGGTAGTGAGCGTCTAATGCACTATGCATCGGTTGCTTCTCCTAATTGCCACCCTCACCCTCGTCGCATGCTTCCGTTCAGACAGCATTGGGCCATGCTGTTTTTGTGTGGCTATGTGATCTTCGTGTTGATGGCATTGATGCGTTCGCGCCTCAGAGGTAAAGTACAGGCATGAGCAAAAGTAATAAGTTGTCATCACAACAACGCGAAGAACTACTCACAACACTGAAAGCCCGCTTTGAGAAAAACACGAAC
>DATNCH010000288.1:0-4251 GCA_035571655.1 Pyrinomonadaceae bacterium | reverse complement strand
TCCAGCTTGTTCACATTTACTGCGCCGGTTGGTTTGCTAATCGCGGTCGTAATGATCTTTTGGCTATTGGTTTTTGGTGTCGATGAGAGAAGGTGGCGCGACCAGGCAGGCGTAGCCTCTGATAGCTAGCACCTCAACCTTTACCCTGGGTAGCGATTCACACTTGGAGGAGTGTTGGTCACTCAACCGCGGGTTTAGAACGCAGGCGGCCCACCACTCCCCTCTAAAGGAGTGCCCTGATGAAAGACCATTTGCCAACGACCATCAAGCAGCCGCCACACCGAACTTCGCAGGGAATGGATAGACTGTTCGCCTGGCGCACCGTAACGGACGACGCGGTAGGTTGTGAGAACTGCCCCCGGCCCAAGGGGCAGCGCTTTGAAGTCGGTAAGTGACCGACGATCTGGCGACTCAGACCTGAGACTGTCGATGATATCTTGTTTGTCGAAGACCTGCCCTGAGATTCCGAACTCAATGAACCCTTCAGCCAACAATGCGTCGAGCCGAGTCGCGCTCTTCCGTACATCGACCTGAAGCAGTTCCTCTTCCAACGTTCGGAGGTGTGCTTCGATTGAGACGTCTGCGTTCACGGTTGCTTTCTAACGCTCAGCATCAGCGACGACGCGCAGCGCCGTCGACTGCATGCTTAATCATAGCAGTGCGACGCGCAGAGCCGAGCGGTTATTCGTTTATGCATTGGAAACGATCCTAGAAGCGATGCAATTACTTCCAAATTGTCTGTGGTTGCCGTTGAGATTCTGTGGACATAGGATATCCAGAGTCTCCGCTTAACTAAAGTATGGCGAAACGTATCAAAGATCATGAAGTACGATTTACGAGAGTGCGCGGGCCTAGGGCATCCGCGAAGGTTTATCAAGGGGTTGCTCTTTGTGGCTAATCTGCTCTTCATCCTTTTCCTGGTATCAAACCTGTACGGTTGGAATCACTACGACTTCAGAACTGCGGCGACGCAGGCAAGCCGCCAATCGATTTGCTCCGACGGCTGGTATATCACTGGATACTACGTGCCGCGAGAAGACGAACTGCCCGACGCTATGCAGCAGATAGACGTCGTGCGTGTTGGGAACCTGGGTTTCAGCCAAAAGTTTCTTAGCGAAACGCGCACGGAAGGTTGGGGAATCACGCGTTTCGGGTGGGCGCTCGGCTACCACTCGGGTGGATGGCATCGTTCCGACGCCGGGCCGCTCGATGCTGCCGGGAATCTACTCACAGAAGGCGCCATTGCCATTGACCGTTCCCTGATCCCGACCGGCGCGGAGGTGCAGATCTCCACGTTGCCGAGCCCCTGGGCCTCGAAGTCTTTTCGCGCGACAGATATTGGCGTCGGCATCGTCGGGCAACACATCGACGTGTTCACAGGCACCGGAAGAACCGCGGAGGAGGAGACGTTCCGCATCACGTCAGACAACAACCGAGTCTGTTTCACCCGCAATTAGAGTCCCGCTCAAGCCTCCACTTCGAGCTCGGGCTCTTCGGTTCGTGCGGCGCGGCGTTCGACCCACTCATAAACCATCGGCAGGATCACAATCTTGATCGGGCGTGTTACCAATCCTCCTACCACTACGATCGCGAGTGGCTTCTCGATCTCCGCACCGGTGCCAGAGGAAATGATGAAGGGTATTAAACTAATGCTCCCGATCAAGGCACTCAACAACTCAGCGCGCAGACGCACGCTCGCACCAGTGATTACAGCTTCCCGCAGCTCCATGCCTCGATGGCGCAGCTTGTTTATATAAGAAACCATCACCATTCCGTTTTGTACGGCGATGCCGAAGACCGCGATGAAACCAACTATCGCAGGAACGCTCAGAGGGAAGCCGGAGATCAAAAGAAATGTGGTACTACCAACCAGCGCGATCGGTATGTTGAAAATGATGGTCAACGTATTCCGCAACGAACCAAAGCACGCGTAAATCAACACGAACACGAGCAGCAACGAGATGGGTATAGCGATCAGCAGCCGGCGCTCGGCCTGCTGCGCGTTTTCGAATTGCCCTCCCCAGGTGATGAAGTAGCCCGGGGGCATCGTGACCTGCGATGCCACGGCCTGCTGCGCGTCGCGCACGAAGCTACCGATATCGCGGCCCTTCACGTTGCACATCACCACAACCCGCCGGAGCGAGTTCTCACGATCGACGACCGATTCGCCACTCGATAGTTTGAAGGTCGCCAATTGTCCCAGCGGTATGCGTCCACCGACTGGCGCTGCGACGAGTATATCGGCGAGCTTCTCCACTTGATTGCGATAGTCGTCTTGCAGTCGTACAAAGATCGCAAATCGCCGTTGGCCCTCGAGAACATCCGTAGCTTCATCCCCACCAATGGCAATCTTGGTGACTTCGAGCACATCGGCAATGTTCAATCCGTAGCGCGCGATCTTGTCGCGGTCGACATCGACCTCGAGGTGTTCTTCGCCGGCGACTTGTTCGACTGCCAGGTCCTCGACCCCGCGAGTGTGTGACATCGCATCGCGAACGTTGTCGGCAAGCTTGCGCAACGTTTCCTGATCTTCACCAAAGATCTTCACCGCGATCTGCGCGTTGATTCCCGAGATGAGTTCGTCATTGCGCGTTTGAATAACCTGCGAAAAATTAAATTTCACGCCGGGCAGACTCTCGACCCGACTTCGCATTGCATCGACTAACTCATCTTTCGTTCTCGCAGTGGTCCATTGATTCTTCGGCTTCAGTCGCACGTAAAGTTCGTCATTGCTGACACTCTCGGGATCGCCTCCCAGTTCGGCGCGTCCGATCTTGGCGACGACGGTTTCGACTTCCGGAAACTGGCGCAGAGTTTTTTCGATTTGCGAAGACACTTCGACGGCCCGCGGCAACGAAATACTTGCAGGCATGGTTGCGCGCACCAGCATGTTTCCTTCGTCGATCGTCGGCAGGAACTCGCTGCCGAGAATAAAAATGTCCGCCACACTCCAAACGAGTAAAAGACCCGCGATGGTCAGCGCGAGGTAGCGATGTCGAATGGCCCACTCGAGCACCGGAACGTAAATCCCTTTGAAGAACCGAATGATCGGATTCGTGCGAACTTCTCCTTTTTTCAGCCGCAACCACAGCGCGCACAACATCGGCGCAATGCACAGCGCCATCAACATCGAACCGATCATCGAAAACGTGACAGCGTACGCGAGCGGCTTGAACAGCTTGCCTTCGATACCTTGCAGCGTGAACACCGGAAGAAACACGGCGATGATGATGAGAATCGCAAAGAACATCGGCCGGCCAATTTCCTGCGCGGCAACCAGGATCGCTTCGCGTGTGGAGTGTTCACGATGTTCTTCGAGGTGGCGATAGATATTCTCGACCATCACTACCGTTGCATCGACCATCATCCCAATGCTGATTGCCAGGCCGCCGAGTGACATGAGATTTGCCGACAATCCCTCGTACCACATCAGGATGAAAGCCACGAGCATGCAAAAGGGAATCGCGGCAGCGGTGATAAACGAGCTGCGAAAATTGCCGAGTAGCAGCACCAGAATAATCAGTACCAGTATCTCGCCTTCGATTAGCGACTCAACGACCGTATGCACGCTGTTATCCACGAGCTCGGCTTGATCGTAATAGTCAACTATGGTCACGCCCGGCGGCAGTGCCTTGTTGATCTCCGCTACTTTTTCCTTGACGCGCTCGATCACCTGCTTCGTGTTTTCGTTGATGCGCTTGAGAACGATTCCGGTAACGACTTCTCCCTGACCATCCTTAGTGACCGCGCCCTGGCGGATCTCATTGCCGATCTCCACTCGAGCAACGTCGCTGACTCGAATCGGCGTGCCGTTGCGCGAGTCGAGCACGATGTTGCCGATATCCTCGACGTCTTTGACCAGACCCAGGCCGCGAACGACGTATTGCTCGTCACCGTGCTCGATGAAGTTGGCGCCCGTGTTTTGATTATTGTTCTGGATGGCTTCGAAGAGAGACTTGAGCGTGATGTTGTAGCTAACCAGCGCCTGCTGATCGACGATGACCTGATACTGCTTCACGTCGCCGCCAAAGCTGAGCACATCGGCGACGCCCGGCACGGTGCGTAGTTGCAGCTTTACGATCCAATCCTGAATCGTGCGCAACTCCTGGTTACTCTGCCCGTGACCGACGATCTGATAAAGATAAATTTGACCGGTCCCGGTGGTGATTGGTCCCATCTGAGGTTCGAAGCCGGCCGGGATACTATCTTTCGCCGCGGACAGGCGTTCGAAGACTTGTTGGCGTGCGAAAT
>DATNCH010000287.1:0-15673 GCA_035571655.1 Pyrinomonadaceae bacterium | reverse complement strand
CTCAGCGGCCTTGGTGCGTCTTAGTCTGCCAGGGTAAGCCAAAAACTATTTGAAACGGAACGAAGAGCCGATGCGACCGATTAAGTATGTGGAGAGAGGGTTAACCCTAGTTGCGGGAAGTCTTTTCAACACAATTCAGTCTGTAAACAAATACAAGCCTAATCCTTCTTTTACTCCAAAATGGTCAGATAAGCCCCTTCTGAAATCATGGCAGAAGAGCAAACCGACACTCGGCTGGCCACGAACCACCGATTCACTCTGCCCAAACTGCGTCATCGAAGCGCGCGAAGCAATCATCAGCGGAAAGAGAGCCGTCACCGACCTAATCAACGAGAAGGTAGGCGAGATCAAAGCGCAGATCATCGAACGCGACGGCCAGATCTGGATGATCAAAGATTGTCCGATCCACGGTCACTTCGAAGACATGATGGCGATCGATTCGAAGTTCCTGACGCACATCGAAAAGATGTTCCCAGGCCGCGATATCGACGCGCACAACGACGAGAAACTGCACAATCATGGTTCCAGCACTGTTAAGTATGGTCGCGGCGCTGTATTGACTGTCGACCTTACCAATCGCTGCAACATGATGTGTGACCCGTGCTTCATGGACGCCAACCAGGTTGGCTTCGTTCATGAATTGAGCATGGACGAGATCAAAGAGATTCTCGACAACGCCATCACGATCAAACCGCGCCGGCAGATGTCGGTGCAGTTCTCAGGTGGCGAGCCTTCGATCTCTCCGCACTTCATCGAAGCGATCAAGTATTCACGTAAAGTCGGTTACAACAGCGTGCAGGCAGCGACGAACGGAATCGAGTTTGCCAAGAGCAAGGAATTCTGTCGTGAAGCGGCTGCCGCAGGTCTTCGTTACGTTTACCTGCAATTCGACGGCATCGGCAACGACGCAAACAGCCATCGTCAGGTTGGCAATCTCTTCGACGTGAAGATGAGGGCCATCAATAACCTGCACGAAGCGGGTGTTGAGATCGTTTTGGTGACGACGCTGGTGAATGGCATCAACAACGATCAGGTTGGTTCGATCATTCGCTTCGCACTCGACAATCCGAAGAAGATTGCGTTCCTTTCGTTCCAGCCGGTTTCGTTTACTGGTCGCGACGAAGAGATCACTGAGTATCGTCGTCTGCAACAGCGCTATACGCTGTCGCACCTGGAGCATGACGTGAAGGATCAGGTTGGTATCACTGAACCGACTCGCGACTGGTTCCCGCTTTCGTTGATGGGAGCGTTTGCCGATTTCGCGGACCTCGTTCATGGTCCAAATGCTGAGTGGGGTCAGGTCTCGTGCGGTTGTCACCCGAACTGCGGTGTCGGAACTGCGGTGATGATCGACAAGGAAAACAGGGAAATGCGTCCGGTGCCGGAATTTCTGAACATTCCGGGTCTTGTCAAAGACATGCAGAAGATCACGGACGCGGCGCGTGGCAAGTGGATGTCGAACTTGATGATGGGTTTGGCGCTCTTGAAGCACTACAACCCGTTCAAGTCGCCGTCGCAGTTCACGCTTTATGAGCTTTTCAAGAAGTTTGATAAGTCGTTTGGCCTGACCGGTAAAGACTACGGTAAGGTCGGCGGCGATCGCAGCGCGGTTGATATCGAGAAGCGCCGTTCGGATCGCTGGAACTTCCTGTTTATCGCAGGTATGTGGTTCCAGGATCTCTTCAACTATGACTTCAGACGTACAGAAATGTGCATCATCCCCTACGGAACTCAGGAAGGTGAGATCTCATTCTGTGCCTACAACACGGGGATTGGTTGGCGGAATATCATTGAAAACATGCACCAGAACGCGACTGTCGCGAAGTGGTATCAGGAGCATGGCCGTCACGAGATTTTTGCCGGCGGCAAAGACGTCGAGCTCGCTGATCCGACCCACAGTCTCATTCTGAATGAAGTGGATTTGACGCGGCCGAACAAGCCGCAAATGGAGGGGCCGAAGACTGCGCATGAAGAAGCCGTGATGATGCGCAAACTTTACCAGGAGATGGTGTTGAAGAAACAACTCAACACTCAAGAAGCTGATAAGCCGGTTCAAATCAAGGGACTGAGCCGGAAGAAGCAGGAGGAACCAGCCGAGGCCGTTCTGGTCTAAGGCAGGGGTACATAAAAGGCACAAAAGGCACGAAATCATTCTGTGCCTTTTGTGCTTTTTTGTGGCTTTGTGGTTAAATAGCTACCCCGAAATAGGATCGAAGAAAGGTTAAAGTACACAGCGAATGGCAATAGTGACTGTTAATCAGGGCGAATCGATTGAAAGCGCGTTGCGCCGCTTTAAGCGCAAGGTGATGACCGAGGAGATCATCAAGGATGCGAAGAAACACGCGTTCTTTATTCCCCCAGGTCAAAAGGCCAAATTGAAGTCGGCGCTGGCACGCAAACGCAATAAGAAGAAGGGCCGCATGCGCATTCCTCGCGACTAAGTAACCCCTGCACAAACTACGGACGCGTAGTCTTATCTCACCAGTCGTCTTCAACAAGGGTTAATAAATCGGACGCTCCTGAGTGAGCGAGCCGGAGAGATTGAAGTGTGATTCGGATCTTGATTACAAACGACGACGGTATCCACTCCGACGGGCTCATCAAACTCGAAGAGGCCCTGAAGGAAGTGGGCGACGTCTACGTGGTCGCGCCGGCATCGGAGATGAGCGGCGCCTCTCACAGTTTGACGCTCGCCCGTCCACTGCGTATCCGTCAGCTCGACAATCGTCATTGGACTGTCGACGGTACTCCTACCGATTGCGTCACGCTCGCTCTCAACAAAATTCTTTCCGACGACGAAAAACCGCACATCTGCGTTTCGGGTATCAATCACGGCGGCAATCTCGGTGACGACGCAACTTATTCCGGCACAGTCGCCGGCGCACTGGAAGCTACGATCCTCGGCGTTCCCGGCGTGGCCTTGAGTCTGGTCGCGCGCGACAATTTCGACTTCAAAGAAGCAGCAGCATTTGCCGTGGTCGCCGCGCGAAAAGTTCTCGACGAAGGTTTACCCGAGGGCACGCTCCTGAACATCAATTTACCTCCCGGAGCAATCAAGGGCGTCAAAGTTACGCGGCAGGGAATCAAGAACGCTCGACCCGTTATCTCCGAACACATCGACCCCCGTGGCAAAGCGTATTTTTGGATTGGCGAAGAATATTTCAACGGGAGTTCGGTTGAAGGCACTGACTATCACGCTGTTGCGTCCGGCTACGTTTCGGTAACTCCAATCCGAAGCGATATGACTGATCACCAGGCATTGACCGCAATCGAAACCTGGAACTATCTGAAAGATTCCGAGCTACTGCAAAAGAGTTAGAGTAGAATTCTCTCCGGTGCAGCCAGCTAACAAACATCGCTCTTCATTTCAGGAATACTCCATCCCCAGAGAGCGCATGGTTGCACGTCTCCGAGATCACTACGGCATCCGCGATCCTCGAGTGCTCGAAGCAATGCGGACTGTTCCGCGACATTTCTTCGTGCCCGAAGCTTTGCAAAGCCGCGCGTACGGCGATCACGCGTTACCGATCAGCGCCAACCAGACGATCTCGCAGCCATTCATCGTCGCGAAGATGACCGAGCTGCTTGAACTCGACCGTCATAGTCGTGTATTGGAGATCGGCGCCGGTTCCGGATACCAAACAGCCGTCTTATCGCAGGTTGCCGCACAGGTCTACTCGATTGAACGCATTGGCGACCTGGCCCGCGAGGCGCAAGCGCGGATCCGGCAACTCGAAATCTACAACGCCACAGTGAAGTGTTTTGACGGTACGCTCGGTTGGGCAGCAAACGCGCCTTACGATGGAATTCTCGTTGCTGCTGGTGGTCCAACTGTGCCTGAGCCATTGATCGCGCAACTGAAAATGGGCGGGCGATTGGTGGTTCCGGTCGGCGACTCGCGTGAGAGTCAAAGATTGATCCGCGTTATCAAGACCGAGCGCGGACCTAGAGAAGAAGATCACGGCGGTTGTGCTTTTGTCCCACTGATTGGCCAGCACGGCTGGTCCGACCGTTGAACACAAACCAAACATGATTGCAAAAATAATCGGCATACTCTCGGGCTTCATTGTCGCCACCATCTCCGCGATGGGTTACGCCGGCGTCGTTCTCCTGATGGCGATCGAGTCGGCGTGCATACCGCTTCCTTCAGAGATCATCATGCCGTTTTCAGGCTACCTGGTTTCGAAAGGCGAGTTGAATCTGTGGGGCGTCGGCGTGGCTGGCGCGGTCGGCTGCGTGCTCGGTTCGCTGGTGGCGTATTGGGCGGGCATGTACGGTGGACGACCGTTCATCGAGAAGTATGGCCGCTACATTTTGCTCTCACGACACGATCTCGACATCGCCGATCGCTGGTTTGCGAAGTACGGCGAAGCGATCGTGTTCATCGCTCGTCTACTCCCTGCAATCCGCACCTTCATCGCGTTTCCCGCGGGGGTGGCGCGCATGAATCTCACTCGTTTCGTGATCTACACGTTTGCGGGATCGTTACCGTGGTGTTTGGCTCTTGCCTACGTGGGCCAGAAACTCGGCGAGCAGTGGAACAAAGACGAGACGTTAAAGACGTGGTTTCATCGCTTTGACTTTCTCATCGGGATCGCCGGTTTGGCTTTTGTAATCTGGTGGGTCTGGCGTCACATCAAACACTCGCGCGTCTGATTGCGGCAACGAGTAAAGGTCCAGACCGCCGTTGAGCCGCAGTCTGAATTCAGCAAGGCTCTTGTGATCGCCGGTTGCAACTGCGTGCTCGACGGCGTGTGAGTAGTTGATGACATTGAACGCTTTGATCAGTGGCGACATTTCTTCGACCTGTTTGCTCTCGAGACCATAGCCTTCAAGAAACAGATGTTTCTCGTCGATCGACAGATCGTGTAACGCGATCGAGAGTTCCCACTGTGGCGCGATCGTCGACAGGCAATCTTCCCAATCGACGATCGCTGCTATCTCGCCATCGTCGTCGACAATCACGTTCTTAAAACGCATGTCACCGTGATTGAGCGAAGCTTCGTCACGCATTCCTCGGGAGTCGTCGACAATTTCTTTCAACTTCTCGACCTGTTGATCTGAAAGTATTTGGTGCTGCGTAAACACGCGCAGTCGCCGCTCGACCTGCCACTCTCCGTCGAGGTATTCGGCCCACGTATTGTTCTTTGGTCCATTTGCGGTCCAATCGAAATTCACGCCAAAGCTCGTTGTTCGGACCGAATTGATGGTCCGTGCGTATCGTCCCATCTCGTGTACGATGTGCTTTCTCCTGGGATGGTGAGTCGCCTCCGCGCCAGTCACCCGGCGCGTGACCATGTAAAGCTCAGAACCAATGTTGCCGACCACCAGCACTTCAGGACTCGGAACGCCGACCTCGCGAACCTTCTGAGTAGCCCAGAGCTCCTTCGTGAACGCCGCGATCTTTTCCGTGTCCGGGCTAATGCGCACCACGAATTGTCCTTCAACGTGATTGATGACAAAAACGTAATTGCTCAGTCCGGTTCGTTTGTAGACAATCCTGCTCGGTGGCTGTCCAAAGTGGTGCTGGACAATCTTCTTCGCCAACCGGCGGTAATGACGGATTTTTGCAGGTAGAACCTGCGTTTCAGCCATGTGTCTTATCCGCCGCCAGTTCCGCCGCCCGGAAAAGTAACATCCCGAGTTCGAGTGAATTATTGAGCTTGATTGTGTCGATCAGCCCATTAAAGTTGAGATGATTATTACCAACTACCGTCGCCAAACCGACTCCAGCAAGAAACGTGTCGAGCTCAGTGTCGCCGGCGCCCAAACTGTCGCGTAAGTCAGATTTGAACAGCTCTGACATGATGCGTGCACCGAACAACTTATCGACGCCTTTGTGTGTGATGAAGTTGCTGCGCTTCGTGTGCTGGTAGGCCATCCGCTGATCCTCCGGCACGTCGATCAAAAGAAAGATCATGCAGATCTCTTCACCCAGCATCTGTTCCTGTAGCTTCGGCAATTCAACCGCAGTAACAGCGGAGGCGCTGCGGTATTTGTCTTTGACTTGGTCGACGTTTTGTGGCACCGGCGTCCAAATCACTTCACCGATGCGCCAATCGCGCGGATAGTAAAAGACGAGGACATTCTTCAGACCGCTATCGAGAATGCTTTTAACGCCTGCAAGCGTTTCGAGGATCTCGTCTTTGGTTAACGGGAAGGCGGCCGCCTCTTCAAACACAAGCTCGGCTTCATCCGTCTTCTTTACGTATCCCATCAGACTGCCGTTTAGCGTGATGGTTGGAATAGGAGCATTCGAAAGTTTGTACCAATCTTGCCCAAACGTGCGAATCACGGATAGAGGGAATCTCAGCGAGTTGAGGATCAACGGTCGACCGCGCTCGTAATGGCGCATGAGTCCGAGCTCGACCTCTTTGGGAATTACTATTTTCCCTTGATACTCGTGAACGGCTGTGCCGTCGAGGTCGGTGATAACAACACCCGACGTTGCGAATGATGATTGCTCGATAAAATGTTGCAGCTTAGTCTCTGCGTCCGCGCTCAAAACCATAAAGCAACAATAAAGCGCAGGTGTCACAAAATCATTTGTGAGTTTTTGTGTGAGCCACCAAAAGGCACAAAGAATCCACAAAAGAATACAAATGAAGATTTGTACTTTTGTGCCTTTTTGTGGCTATAGTTTTAACCATGGATCAGATGAGCTTTGATGTTGATCGTGCTCGCCGGGAGACGCCGGGGTGCGAGAATGTGATGCATTTTAATAACGCGGGGGCGTCGTTGATGCCGCAGCCTGTCGTGGATGCGGTTGTCAATCACCTGCGACTTGAAGCGAGCATTGGTGGTTATGAAGCGAAGAACCGAGAGTTGGAGGCGGTGGAGCACGTCTACGACGCTGCCGCACGACTGATCAATTGCACTCCTCTCGAAATCGCTTTCATCGAGAATGCGACGCGTGCCTGGGACATGGCGTTCTACGCAATCCCGTTCAAAGCCGGCGACCGCATACTCACCGCCAAAGCCGAATACAGCAGCAACTACATCGCTTACTTGCAAGTCGCACAACGCACGGGCGCTGTGGTCGAAGCCATTCCTAACGACGAGCACGGGCAATTATCGGTCGCAGCACTGCGCGACATGATCGATGAGCGCGTCAAACTCATCAGCATCACGCATGTTCCGACGCAGGGAGGTCTCGTGAATCCCGCAGCGGAGGTGGGTGCAGTGGCGCGCGACGCAGGTATTCTCTACCTGCTCGATGCGTGTCAATCCGTGGGGCAAATGCCGATAGACGTGCAGAAGATCGGGTGCGACATGCTATCGACTACCGGCCGCAAGTACCTCCGTGGCCCGCGTGGGACCGGTCTTCTCTACGTAAAGCGCGAGCTGATCGAACAACTCGAACCACCATTTCTCGATCTGCACGCTGCGACGTGGGTCGCAGACGACCGTTATGAGATCCGCACGGATGCGCGGAGGTTCGAGAACTGGGAGATGTATTATGCCGGTAAAGTCGGACTCGGCGTGGCGATCGATTATGCGTTGCGTTGGAATGTGGAGACGACGTGGACGCGAATCAAGACGTTGGCGCAGCAACTTCGCTCGCAACTGCTGGCGCTCGGCTTCGTGACGATCCACGATCTCGGCGTTGAACGTTGCGGCATCGTGACGTTCAACATAGAAGGCATACCTGCGGACGAGGTGCAACGAAAACTCCTGGAGATGGGTATAAACGTTTCCGTGTCGTTGGAAGAAAGCGGGCGCCTCGATCTCGCCGAGCGAAAGATTCCACAGCTCGTCAGGGCGTCAGTGCATTACTACAACAGCGAGGAAGAGATCGAACGTTTCTGTGACGCCGTGGGTCGTGTGTTAAGCAGCGGGTGAACAGACGCGGCAGGGTTTGAAGCCGTGGGATATCGCTTCGGATGCCGTCGAGAAACCGACGCGGTTCCTGGACGAGATGCGCTCCACCCAGTCGCAGTTCTCGACGTGATAAATACCCAGCACAAGATTGCCAACGAACGGCTCGGCCGATCCCGTTCTCGCCGACGGCGCAGGCAGACTCACCATCGGGTGCCATGAACTCGTACCTCGCACAGGCGCCGCAACCGCAGGTTGTTGCCAGCCAGCGCTCAACCTCGCCCTCCGCGCTTTCATTCCGTCATCAATCGCGCGCACGAGTCCAAACGTAAGACTCCCAATTGTCAGACACACGAACGCGATAAACATCGCGACGAGAAAGTCGAAGCCTATGAAGTCGAGCAGAATGTAGGTGGCCCAATACCAGATCAGAAAATACTTTCGTACGAATTCCTTCGAATAAAAGAGCGTGTTTCCTACGACGTCGTTTGGATCGCGAACAGTCGCGGGTGCAGGTGGCGCACCGCCAAAGATGGTTTGCACTGTTGCGGACGATGGCGTCGACGGAACTGACGATCCGCGACTTCTTTCATGCCAGGGCGTCCAACGAGGCGCTTTTGGTTCCAAAGGCGGCTGTGTTCGCACCACCTCTCTCGTTTTCGTGGTGGCCTCAATGTCAGCCGGCGCGGTCATCCATCCCGGCAAACCGGCTTTGGTCTGTACTAAATCAAGAACAGAAGGAACTTCCGCAGGTTCGCCGAGCGCTGCTTCAGCGAGAACGCCGGCAAGCCGGGAATGCTCCGGACCAAGCTCTTTGATTTTCTGGAAAAGACTTGAAGAAGCGGGATCCACGAAGTCTGACTTCGTAAAGATCAGGTTCTCGTCATGATAGTCGGTCCAAAGATCCGGTCGTTCGGCAAGCGACAATAGCGAGAGATAGATCACCAACGAAGAGAAACTATCGAGCTTGGCGTCGAAGTGCCGAGCGTCTCTGCGCGGATGTTGATAGTGCTGGTGTCCGACCTCGCTGGCCGACCACCCAGACATCTTCGTTACGTAGATGCCGTCGTGATCGACGAGCCGCAATTGTCCGTGTTCGACGATGATGTTCCCATGCTGTAAATCGCCGTGTGCAATGCCTGACACCTGCAACGAGTTCAGTAGTCGTAACCATTCCTGCGAAAGGTGAAGCAGCACGTCGGGCCGGTGCAGCATTTCGCGGATGTACAGGTCGAGCGTCGGGCCTTCGATCCACTTCATGAAGAGGATCGGAAACCTGTTGCCGTTGACGAGTATGCCTTCGGGCGCGTAACTGAATTCCGAAAGGTAGCCGACGGGCGAGGTCCGCAGGTGTTCCTGGATCGCACGGTATCGCTGATCTCGATCTCCGAGATAACCACGGAAACAGCGAACTGCGAAGTCGCCGTCGCCATTCATGGATTTCAGCTTGTAGACGTAGGCAAACTGACCGGAGGTGACGAGCGGCATTCCCAACCGATCGACCGCGGGCATGGTATTTCGCAGGTGCGGATGCGCAAAACAGATCGACGGGCACTGAATGGCTTCGGTGAAATGCCTTGCGGACGGCCAGTAGCGCAAGGCGGGCCCGGTTTGTATGGGAGAAACTGCCAACACTATTCTCCGCCGATCAATTCGATTCGCAGGACGGCGAGGTCATCGTTCCTCATTCTGCCAGCCAGTCGTTCATCGTCAAAAAATTGCTTTAGCTCCTCGTCGTCTTTTGTCTCTAACAACTCATTCGGATCGAGGTCGCCTTTTTCGAAACGCTCGAGGAACCAGCAAGCCATAGCATCTGAAAGTAACAGCAGTACGTCTCGGTTGTCACAATTTCCTGAGTCGATCACAACGGACGTCATGCTCGTCTCATGCATCGACGCATCGGAGGCGACCAGCACTGGAGCACTGTTGAAGCTTTCCGGGCGGGAGAGAGGCAAGCTCTTCAACAAGCTTCCGTTACGACAGTGTAGTAAACACGAATCGCCCAGCGCTATTGCCTTCCACGAAGGCGACTCGGCGTTGAAATCGAGCTCAACACCCACCAGGGCCGCAAACGAACCCGTACGCGCCTTCTCTTCCGAATACCACGATAGGTTTAGACCATTCCAGGAGGCGTGAAGTTCCCGTCCTTCCGTCACAACCCATTCGCGAAACTCTTCAGCGGTGAGCGCTGATTGGGTCTGGACCCAGTTTTGCGCCAGTTTCCTCGCCCAGTTGCGTGCGTCGAAGGCTTCCGTGGCGCCGTCAGCGACGGCGAACCTGCAAGTTTCCGCGTCGGCTGCAATAAAGTCTTCGCACTCGGCGACTTCGTGGTCCAACTTCGGCAGCAGCAACTGTCGAGTTTCCAGTTCCCAGATTGCGCTCTGTTTGACAGAACTCAAGCCAGCTCCGTTCTCCGATCATCATCCATCCATCTGTACGGCGTCATGCCCGTAAGACTCGTGCCGATTTCGTAGAACTGAACGATGGACGATGGGTCACCATTGAATACGAACCCGCGGGAACCTTCCACCACGTTGACTCCGAGTTGTGCCGCAGCCGACAGGAAATTGGGAGGCAATCGACTCGAGATCTGAAACAGCGACCGTGCAAATCCGTCGGGCAGGGAAGTCCCCTCGGTCGGATACTCGATCTTGGTCGCTCGGCGTGAAGAGATGTGACAGTTAAACAAGAGCACCGCGCCATCGTCTGTACCGAGAGACATGATCTGCTGACCGATCTCATCCGGGTCGCCGTCGCTGGATTCGCCGTCGGTGAGATGCAATACCGTTGGCGGAAAGCCGTGCGGATGTTCCGCCAGCCACCGCTCGAGGATCTCTTTCACTTTCCCCAATGCGTCGCACATGGGCGTCTTCCCGTCTGCCGAAGGATGGATCCAAACGGGGTAGCGCACGGGAATCTCAACCCACCCGCCGGCACCATCGGAGACTCTCTTGTAACTACTCTTCACCTGTAACGGATAGTCGGCGACCTGCGCGATCGGCACCATCTGTCGGGCGCCGAGTTCATGAGAAAAGCACGTTCCTACGCTGCGTCCGTAGCCGATAACCGCCACGTGATAGTAGTTCCTGACTTCTTCTGTCTTGGTGCAGCGAATCACGAGGTCGTGAAGCGTGTGATTGACGACTTCGGCGACAAAGTCGGCTTTCTTTCGCGACGAGTCGCCGCTGAAAGGATCTGACATGGAACCTGATTGATCGATTAAAAGAACAATGCAGGTGGGATTTGCGCGGGTGATCTGGGCCGAATACATCGCCGCCTATTCTATTACTGAGTGCTCTGACTCCAAAGTGCGCGAATGCTGAGATAGGTAACCAGGGAGAGTACCGTCATCGATTGCTCGAATATGTCCGACAGGATCGCGGCAGCGACCTGCAAGGGCCACGGGAAGGAGGTAGCGGTCGCGAAAAAACCCGCGACTACCTCGGGCACGCCCATAATCAACCCGAGCAGGAATGACGCGCCCAGAATGTTCCAGCGATGCCCTCTCGTCGCATCGCGACTGCTCTTGAAGGCTCCGGTGATTGAGCTATTTTCGAGGACCACTATGGGATAAACCAATATAAGAGACAGGAAAACAATAATGCCGGGAATGATGCACAACGCAAAACCAAGTGCCTGAAGTATGAACGAAATAGTAGCGCAAACTATCAGCTTGCCGAGCTTGCTGAAACCCCAGCGATAGGATTCGTTGACGCCCGGGGCAACGCCGGTTTGCACCACTTTCATCAGCGCATAGATCAAAGCAGGCGCTATCAGAACTCTGCACAACTCATCCAGGATGAAAATCCCAGCCGTCAATTGCCAGTTATATGGAATCTCTTCGAGTTTCAGAATCCTGAAAACTTCGAAAGGCGCAACGATGACGACGACGATTTTTGTAATCAACCAAAAGTTTCGGAAAAACAGTTTGATGGTTGGTCCAAGTACGGCGCCAATGTCGTGGAACGGACGGATTGTTATAGATCCTGTGTTGAGGTCTTCGTAAGTAGGGTCGGTCATGAGAGTCTCTCAGTCGCGGTAGCGAGGAATCGAAGTGCGAGGCGCGTCGCACACGGAGAATCTAGCGCACGACAGTTGCTGAGAGCAAGCGTCAGACGCCACAAAAATGCTCAAAATGCACAAACAATGATTTTGTACCTTTTGTGCTTTTTTGTGGCTACATTAAGTCGTCCCGTTTTTGCGCGGATTGGAGATGACTCCGGCGTCCACCGTCTCGCCTGTACGTGAGATCACCTGGAAGTGCATTTGCTTGTCGTTGATCTCGAGCAGCATGAACGACAGATCACGATCGTACGCCTTGTCGTTAAGCGGTGAATTTTGTTTCACGTCGCCCTTTCGCAACTGTCCACCCGATCCGGAGATAAAGTAATAGATACCTTTTTGCGGCTTGATCCGTTCATAGAAGTGTTCGTGACCCGTAAAGACGACGCTCACGCCATACTTCACAAATATCGGCTCCACGATCTCGCGCAACTTGGTGTCGGAACCATGCGTCCCACCTGACGAATACGGCGGATGATGAAAATAGGCGATCTTCCAGGTAGCCGTGTCAGCCGCGAGCTTTTCGTTCAACCAGTCAACCTGCTTCTTATCCATGTAGTTGCTGTTCAACGAGTAGAAGCTCACGTTACCTTTTTTGAAGTGGTAATACTCCTGGCCCTCCATGTTGAAGAATTCATAAAACCGCTGATTCGAATCGTCGTGATTACCGAGCGCGGCGTAGAACTTCACCTTCTGATCCAACAGCGGCCGATAGATATTCTCGAACTTCTGTTTGTAATCGACGGCGTTTTCGCGGCCGTACATGTTGTCGCCCATCATGAGCACGAACTCGAACGGGAATACCTGCCGGTAACGAAGCATCACCTGTGCGAGCTCCAACTGCTGCTCAGTGCCTGTTCCCGTGTCGCCGATGACTACGAATCGGACGGAGTCTGCCTTGTTAGGCAGGGTGAGCGTAACCGGAGCGTTGGTGGTGGATTTTCCGTTGTTGTTGTGCGATGAATTCTGGGCGTTGACGATCGAGAGAGTTACGAGAACGGTCAGAATCAGTGATGTCGTAATGCGTTTCATTAGTTCCACCTCGCTGCTAATAGGAATCTTCTAGGGGAGCGCTTTCGTCATGTAGTCGACGATCAAACCGTTCTCACGATCGACCAGCAGCAGGTTTGGACCAACAAAGCGGTACCTCACCTGCTTCGGCAGTTGCGGCAGTCGCAGCAAAAGCGTCGCGGGCATTTCCAACAACTCCTGCGATTCCGGATACGGATAGTTGACACGCAGTGGGACGGCCTTGGTGTCTGCCTCGTGCAGCACTGTGTCGCGGAATTCGATCCGTTCCTTGCCCTTAAACTCGTCCTTGATTATGGCGCGGATAAGAGACGCGGCTTCCGGCGTAAACACGTCGCCTTGTTTCGCTCCCACACGTGCCGCTCTTACTCGTTCCTGAAATTGTTTTTTGTGCGCCTCAATTTCTTCAGCCTTTGCTTCTTTTGAAAGCTTTGGCATCTGCGTTTCCAACTGCTCACGCATTTTCGCGTATTCCTTTGCGCGTTTCTCAAACGTCTCGGCAATCTGTTTGTCGTTGGCAGATAACGCTGGCGCCGTCTGACCCTTTGCGGATTGGTCAACTGTGAGGAGGCACAACATAACCGCCCCGACAATCGCGAGTAGTAGATTGATTCTCATGACTCTTCACTCAGCAAGTACGGTACCGTACAAGCGGCAGAGTCACGGTATTAAGATGGACGCTGAGATTGTGTCGTACGGTGGAATATTCTGGTTCGTCTCTGTTCGATCTCAATACGAAATGGATCCTGTAAGATTGAAGCGGAGGGACACAGCAATCATGCCAAAAAACGATCAGGACGATTCAGTACGAAAGCATGTGCTCTACCTGCTGAGAGGTGGTAGCGCTCACATGTCATTTGACGACGTCGTAAACAGCTTTCCCGCAGACTTGTGTAATCGCCAGGTTGAAGGACTACCTTACACAGCGTGGCAAGTGCTGGAACACATGCGTCTTGCGCAATGGGACATACTCGAGTTCAGCCGCGATGCGAATCACGTCTCGCCCGAGTTTCCGAAGGGTTATTGGCCCAGGCCGGACGAACTGGGAACGCCGGTGTTGTGGCAAAAAACGATCGATGAGTTTCGGAAGGACCAGCAACAGATGGAAGCGCTCGTCGAGGATCCGTCGACGGATTTGTACGCCAGGATACCGCACGGCGATGGGCAAACGATCTTGCGTGAAGCGCTGTTGACCGCAGACCACAATGCATACCACCTCGGTGTGTTGGCAGTAATGGGTCGAATTGTGAAGGCTGTTCCTAAGTAACCGCGGCCATCACGCGCAGCGATTTTTCGATTCCGTCAAACGCGGCGCCGAGTACGTCTTCGTTACCGAGGTAGACCAGCCGAAAGTATCCCGCTTGCGGATTGCTTCCGAAACCGGAGCCATGGACCACCAGCACATTCGACGCTTCGAGCAGGTCGAGAACAAACTGCTCGTCAGTTCGGCCGCCCATGTCTTCAACATGGACCATCAGATAGAAAGCGGCGTCGGGAATAGTACAACTTAAACCCTCGATCCCGGCCACTCGCTTCACTGCGTAATCGCGGCGCGCGCGGATCTCTTCACTAAACTTGCGAATCGAACGTTGATCGCCGAGGAGTGCAGGTTCAATCGCGTATTGCGCGAGCGTTGGTGAACAGAGGCGACCTCCCGCGAGTCTAAGAGTTGCGGATTTAAGATCGCGAGTCTGCGGTGACGGGACAAAACGCATCCAGCCGACACGCCAGCCGGAGAGCATATGCGTTTTGGATAGACTCTCCAGAACGACGACCGCGGCGCCTGTGTCGCGGGCCAAAACCGAAGCAGACGCAGGCGGTTGTTCGAAGCAGAGCTCTCGATAGACTTCATCGCTGATGACGAGGAGGTTGTGCCTGGCGGCGAGTTCGAGAAGCGCCTTCGTTGTTTCGTCTGCGGTGATCGCGCCCGTCGGATTGCTCGGATTGATTAGAACGATTGCCCGCGTTCGGTCATTAATTAGAGAACTGACTTCGTCCAACGAAGGTTGCCAGTTCGACTTGTGATTAAGGTTGTAGTAGCGCGCGTTTACAGTGAGCTTGCTGAGAATCGCCGAGTAGATCGGGTAACCGGGCGCGGGCAACAACACTTCATCACCCGGATTCACCAGCGCGGTCAGCAGGAGATCTGCTGCTTCCGATGCTCCGGAAGTGAGTAGGACGTCGTCCGGCGACGTTTCTGCACCGCCCAACGCGCTTGCGTATTGGGCCACGGCTTGTCGTGCTTCAGGCAGGCCGGCGGAGTGCGAGTAGCCGGTGAACTTGTTACGCGTCGCACGTTCAACTGCCTCGATGATTTCAGCCGGGGGACGAAAGCCGAACGACTGGGGATCGCCGATGTTTAAGTAGATGACCTTGCGACCGCGTCTTTCAAGCGCTTCAGCAGCCTGAACAATATTGCGAATCGCGTAGACGAAATTTGTGGCACGTTCGGACGGGAGAATCATGCGGCGTATTATAGTTTGAGTGGTCCGATTCTCAGAAATGCTCTCGACGGGATCGATCTTGGATGAGGTCAGTCACTGGCTTTGGATCGATCTTGGATGAGGTCAGTTACTGGCTTTGGATCGCTCTTGGATGAGGTCAGTTACTGGCTTTGGATCGCTCTTGGATGAGGTCAGTACCGCAACGCGGTAGCGTCGGGTCGATGGGTACATGAACACATTAGAAACATTTTGACTCACGAACCCGACGCTACCGCGTTACGGTACTGACCTCATCCAAGATCGGTCCAAATAGTTTGAGT
>DATNCH010000286.1:0-4820 GCA_035571655.1 Pyrinomonadaceae bacterium | reverse complement strand
TGTCGGATGCATGGCGACACGGAATCGCCTTCGCCATCGCCTTCTCGATCATCACTGCGTTGCACATCGTCCTCGGCGAACAGGCGCCCAAGCTGGTGGGACTCGCCTCGGCCGAAAGAGTTGCGCTCGCGGTGGCGCTGCCGCTCCAGGTCTTTTACAAAGTTTTCAGCTTGCCGATACGCGCGCTCGACTGGGCAAGCGCGCGCACCGTGAAACTCGTCGGTATCGAAGCAACTGCCGAACACGCGTCCACCTACACCGAAGAAGAGTTGCGACGACTGATCGACATCTCGCGCGAGAGTGGCCACCTGCGCGCGGAAGAGCGTCGACTGATACATCGCGTGTTTGAGTTTTCCGATACGGTGGTCCGCGAAGCGATGGTGCCGCGCACGGAGATGGCAGCAATTCCCGACACTTGCGATCTCGCAGAGATCACAAAGGCATTTGACAAGTATCGTTACTCACGCCTGCCCGTTTACCGCGAATCACTCGACGACGTCTGCGGCTTCGTACACAGCAAGGACGTGATGCCGTATCTGCTTCATCCGGAAAAATTCCGCCTCGAAGACGTTTTGCAACCGGCGATGTACGTCGTCGATACTGCGCGGCTTGAGGCCGTCTTGCGCCAAATGCAAAAGGCGAAGATGCATTTTGGATTTGTAGTCGACGAACACGGCGGGCTCGAAGGCATCATCACGCTCGAAGATCTGCTGGAAGAGATCGTGGGCGAGATCTCGGACGAGCATGACGAGGAAGTCAACGAGCAGATCATGGAAGTAGATGACGCTACGTACGTGCTCGACGGCGGATTGGCCGTGCGTGATCTCAACCGGCGTCTGAAACTGTCTGTGCCCGAGTCGGAGGCTTACACGACTATCGGCGGCTTCCTGATGACGGAAGCGGGCCACGTGCTCAAGCCTGGAGAAGTGGTCCAGCACGACGGTTTGGTGTTTAAAGTTGAGCGCGTTGAAAAGCGTCGCGTGATGCGTGTGAAATTGGAGATCATCAAAACTGACGGAGAAGGGGAAACGAATAATGAGTTGGATCGAGCACGTTCTGGGACGTGAAATACTGGATTCACGCGGCAATCCCACGGTGGAAGCTGAGGTGGTTCTGGCCGGCGGTGAAATCGGACGTGCTGCCGTACCGTCGGGCGCTTCGACCGGTGAACACGAGGCCGTCGAGCTTCGCGACGGCGACAAAAAGCGATACGGCGGCAAGGGAGTGCTGAAGGCCGTTCAGAATATCAACGACGTTATAGCGCCCGCGTTGCAGGGATTCGACGCGCTCGATCAAGCCGAAGTCGATCGCGCGTTGATCGAACTCGACGGCACCAGCAACAAATCCAAACTCGGCGCGAACGCGTTGCTCGCCGTTTCGATGGCCACCGCTCGCGCGGCTGCCGCACAGTTGGAACTTCCACTCTACCGTTATCTTGGTGGTCCAAACTCCCGCACGTTGCCCGTGCCGTTAATGAACATCCTGAACGGTGGAGCACACGCCGACAACAATGTCGACTTTCAGGAGTTCATGGTTGTTCCCGTGGGCGCCGCAACGTTTGCTGAGGCGCTGCGCATGGGCGCCGAAATCTTTCATCAACTGAAATCGGTTTTGAAGAGCAAAGGTTATGCGACGAGCGTCGGAGACGAAGGCGGATTCGCGCCGAACTTGAAGTCGAATGAGGAAGCAGTCGAAACGATTCTCGAGTCGATCGGTAAAGCAGGCTACGCGCCGGGCGTCGATTGCCTGTTGGCGCTCGATCCTGCCGCGAGTGAGTTTTACGAGGGCAAAAAATACGTTTTCAAGAAGAGTGACAAGCGCAAGCTGACGAGCGAGGAGATGGTTGCATACTGGAAGAACTGGTGCGATCAGTACCCGATTGTTTCAATCGAAGATGGCATGGCGGAAAACGATTGGGACGGTTGGAAACTTTTGACTGACGAGATCGGTAACAGAGTGCAACTCGTCGGCGACGATCTCTTCGTAACGAATACGGCGTTCCTGCAAAAAGGACTCGACCTGGGGGTGGCGAACTCGATTCTGATCAAGGTCAATCAGATCGGCACGCTCACGGAGACTCTGGATTGCATCGAGCTCGCGCAGCGAAATCAGCGGACGACGATCATCTCGCATCGTTCAGGTGAAACCGAGGATCCGTTCATCGCGGATCTCGCCGTCGCCACGAATGCAGGGCAGATCAAAACCGGATCGGCATCGCGCACGGATCGGATGGCAAAGTACAACCAGCTACTGCGGATCGAGGACGACCTGCGAGGGGCCGCGCGGTTTCCAGGTAGAAAAGCGTTCCATCAGTTGCCACAAAAAAGCACAAAGGCCGCTGCGCAGCGTCGAGCGTAAATCATGAGTAAAAAAAGAGGACCGATAGCGCTCATCGTAATCGACGGCTGGGGACATTCTGCGGCTCGCGAGGGCAATGCCATTGCGATCGCCGAAACGCCGTTCTATGACGAGCTTTGTGAAAAGTACCCCAGCACGTTGCTCGAAGCTCACGGTTCGCGTGTCGGCTTGCCCGCCGGTGTGATGGGAAATTCGGAGGTTGGACACCTGAACATCGGTTCAGGTCGCGTGATTCGCATGGACGTCTCGCTGGTGGACCATGAGATCGAGACGCGTGCGTTTTTCCGAAACCCCGTACTCACAAACGCGGTTGAGCAGGCACGACATCCGCAGCGTGCGCTTCACCTGATGGGTTTGATCTCAGACGGACAGGTGCATTCGTCGCTCACTCATCTCTACGCACTGCTCGCGATGGCGAAAGAGCATGGACTGGATCGCGTGTTCATTCATTGCTTTCTCGACGGGCGCGACACGCCGCCATCATCCGGCGTCAATTACATCGCGGCGCTTCAGAGAAAAGTCGCCGAGATTGGTTGCGGTGAGATCGCGACCGTCATCGGTCGGTATTACGCCATGGATCGCGACAAGCGCTGGGAGCGAACGCAACGGGCTTTTGATTTACTAACCAAAGGTGTCGGGGAATCAGCGACCGATCCGATTGCAGCCATTCACCAATCTTACGAACGCGGCGTCACAGACGAGTTTGTTGAACCAATTGTAATTATGCGAGCGGCTAGACCGGTGGCGACGATCAAGGACGACGATTCCGTCATTTTCTTTAACTTCCGTCCCGATCGCGCACGCCAATTGACCAGGGCGCTCGCGGTTCCGGATTTCAACGAGTTTCCGGTTCCGGATCGACCGCGAGTGAACTTTGTTTGTTTCACGATGTACGACAACACGTTCAATCTCCCGGTAGCGTTTCCGCCGAGACATCATCAGAACGTGCTCGCAGAGGTTTGGTCCAACGCCAGCGTCCGCAATTACCGGCTCGCAGAGACTGAGAAGTATGCGCACGTCACTTACTTCTTCAACGGCGGAGTCGAAAAAGAGTACAGGTGTGAACAGCGGCTGCTGGTCCCGTCGCCGAAGATTGCGACCTACGATCTCCAGCCGGAGATGTCAGCTTTCAAAGTCACTGACAAAGTGCTGCGCGGTATCGACGACGGAGAGACGGACGTGTTCGTCGTGAACTTTGCAAATCCGGACATGGTGGGCCACACGGGGAAATTGGATAAGACGATCGAGGCCTGCCAGTACGTCGACACATGTCTCGGCTGGATCACGAAGCGCATACGCGAGGCGCGTGGCATCACGCTCATCACCGCCGATCACGGGAACGCCGAACAGATGATCGATCCGGTGACAGGTGGACCACATACGGCGCACACGACGAATCCCGTGCCGTTTCACTTGATCGATGAGGACTCACTAGGCGTGAAATTGCGCACTGGCGGCGCGCTGGAAGACGTAGCGCCGACGCTGCTTGGTTTGCTCGGTACTAAAAAACCGAGTGAGATGACGGGCAGGGATTTAAGAAACACGTAGCCACAGATTCCACGGATGAAGACGGATCCCCGCAACATACTCGTCATCGACTTTGGTCAGCTTGGAGACGTCGTGATGAGTCTGCCCGCGCTGCGGGCGATACGCGCGCGATTTCCGTATGCACAGATCACGGTTGCGGTCGGCAAGCCGGGGGGAGAGATAGTTGGTCTCTCCGGTTACGCGAACGAGATCCTCGAAGTCGATCGCGTTGGATTGCGTGATGGTCCAACGTTGATTTCGATCGGGCGGATTGCGAAGTTCGTTTCGCGCGTGCGTAAGTCGCGTTTCGATTTCGTCATCGACCTGCACAGTTACTACGAGACAAACATACTCGGTTTTCTCTCCGGCGCGCCGCAGCGACTCTACTCGCGACGCTCAAATCGTTCGCTCGACTTCCTCGCCAACTTCAAACCGCTGCCGGCGAAAGAATCCGAAGCTACTCACCTCGTCGATCGCTACCTGGATCTGCTCAAGCCACTCGGCATTCAGGATCCGGTTAGAACTCCGCTGTTGAAGACGAGTGCGGCCGCGGACTTTGCTGTCGAAGCGCTACTGAAGAAAGAAAAGGCGCAATCCGGTGCGCTGCTGGTTGGACTCTTTCCCGGAGCCGGACACTCCTCGCGACTCTGGCCGATCGATCGCTTCGCGGAGCTCGCGGATCACCTCATTCGCAACGATCGGGTCCGGATCATCGTGTTTGCCGGCCCGGAGGAGCGAGGCATGGTGCCACACATGCGGCCGCGTTTTCCGTCGGGGACGATCTTCTTTGACCGTTTGACGATTCCGCAGCTCGCTTCGGCGCAGGCGCGTCTGACCGTCTTTATCTCGAACGATACGGGTCCCGTGCATATCGCGGCGGCGGTGGGCACGCCCGTGATCGTCATTATGGACCGCCCCGACCTTCACGCCTACAC
>DATNCH010000285.1:0-9021 GCA_035571655.1 Pyrinomonadaceae bacterium | reverse complement strand
GCGCTTCGGCGACGATGCGGATGATCGGTTCGGTGTTCGATCCTCTCACGAGAAACCATCCATCAGGTTGAATAACTTTCACGCCATCGCGAGTGTCCATCTGAAACTTCGCAAACTCCTGCCGCACGATCTTCAGTACCGTCGAGATCCTGTCGGAAGGACACGGCATTTTTTCTTTCACCATGCTGTACCGCGGAACACTCTCGAGTAATCCAGTGACCGTTTTTTGCGACTCGGCGAGCAGGTGCAGCACGAGCGCCATGCCAACCAGACTGTCGCGCGCGAAGTTGATGCGCGGATAGATCACACCACCGTTTCCCTCACCGCCAATCACCGCTGCGTGTTGTCGCATACCATCCGTTACATTCACTTCGCCGATCTTCGTCAGAAACACCGGACAGTCGAACTTCTTCGCGATGTCGACGACTGCTGAAGTCGTCGAGAGATTTGCGACGACTGGTCCTGGCTCTCGTCCGAGCACGTAAAGCATCGCGAGCACGAGCGTGTAGTCTTCGCCAATCGCGTCGCCCTGCTCTGAAACAATGGCTAAGCGGTCTGCGTCCATGTCCTGCGCAAAACCTACGTCGGCTCGCTGTTCTTTCACTGTCTTGCAGAGCTCGCCGAGATTCTCGGCCACCGGCTCTGCCGCACGCGGAAACGAACCGTCAGGGGTGACGTTCAATGGAATTACTTCCGCGCCCAGGGCTTCGATCAACTTTGGTCCGACGAACGATCCCGCGCCGTTACATGAATCGAGTACGACGCGCAGTTTTTTCGAGGTTTTTGGCAATGGACCAAGCACGTCGAGAATCGACTTGATGTGTAGATCGGTTGCTCCTTCAACCTGTTCGACCGTGCGTAACTCTCGCCCGCCGACTCTCGTGTACTCGCCCTGGTGATAGATATCTAGTAGCTCGCGCGCCTGGCCCGCATCGAGAAACAGTCCGGTAGAACCTATGAACTTCAACGCATTCCATTCGGGAGGGTTGTGACTCGCAGTGATCGCGATGCCACCTTGCGCGCGACGGTGTCGTACCTGGAGCTGCACTGTCGGCACGGGGCACATTCCGATGTCGACAACGCGACTTCCGGTAGATAAAACGCCCGCCACGACGGCGTGCTTCACCATCTCACCGGACGTTCGTGGATCGCGACCGATGACGATCGTTCCCGATCCGGTGTGCGTACCGAACGCCTGCGCGAAGCGCGTCAGAAGCTTCGGTGTGAGCGATTGGCCCACCACACCACGCACTCCCGAAATGCTGATTTTGAGGGTTGGTATTGCTCGCATTTTTTTTTGACAGGATTTACAGGATTTTTTTCATGATTAATCCTGAAAAAATCCTGTCAATCCTGTCTAGTAATTACTTCCGAATTCGATCGCGCGCCCAGTCGAGCAGTTCGCGCGCGGCTGCGTTCTCGGCAGCTTCCACGATGATGCGTATCATCGATTCAGTATTCGACGCGCGCACGTGAACCCACCCCCCAGGCAAGGTGACTTTGATGCCGTCCGTCGAATCGACCTCTATCCCCTCTTCCTCGACCACCCCACGAAACTCCTGCAACACGGAATACAAACGGTGTGGCTCAACCGCGACGTTGTGCTTCAGAGTCGTCAGTCGCGGCAGTCGTTGGACCAACTCTGAAATCCGCTCACCGCTTTGCGCGAGGTGTTCGAGAATTAATCCGATCGCCGCGGCGCTGTCGTGAGTCAGGTGAACTTCCGGAACTGTGATTCCGCCGCTTCCCTCACCTCCAAGCACGCCGTTGTGTTCGATCAACCCTTCGGAGATGTAAGCCTGGCCTACCGGAGTCCGCACAACGCTTCCGCCGTGGCGCTCCGCGATCACGTCAACCGCTGCCGACGTCGAAACGTTGGTGACTACTGCGCCAATCTTTCTTCCAAGACGAATGTCAGCAGCGATCGCGAGCGTCATCTCTTCTGACAACGCTTCACCACGATCCGTGACGATTCCGAGTCGCTCGCCGTCCGCATCGTGTGCAAAACCGATCGCAGCGCGCCCTGCTTTAACTACGGCGCAGAGCTGAGCCATCGTCTCGGGCTTCGGCTCAGGAGCATGCGGGAAAGGAGCATTTGGATCGTCGTTGACCGCCAGCACTTCGCATCCCAACGTCGCCAACCACCTGGGACTCAGAAACGAGCAAGCACCGTTACAACAGTCGACCGCAACGGTGAATTTTCGAGAGCGGATCGCATCGGTCGAAAAACTCTCATTTAAAACTTTGATATGTTCTTCAATGGGATCGGCTGTCTCGACGACCTGCCTAATCGTGTCCCAACTCGCTTTAGCAAATTCGCCCTGGTGAAAAATATCGAGCAACTCTTCGCCCTGGGTTGGATTGAGATAGAGCCCGTCGCTGCGAACGAACTTCAATGCATTCCACTGCCATGGATTGTGGCCGGCAGTGATCGCGATACCGCCGTCGGCTTTAAGCGACTTGATTGCCAACTGCATGCTGGGCGTTGGACAAACGCCGAGATCGACGACATCGCAACCCGCCGCGAGCAGTCCTGCCAGGACAGCCGAGCGAATCATCGGGCTGGATGGCCGTGTGTCGCGGCAGACGAGAATACGTCCTCGGTCGAGGTACGTCCCGAACGCTTCGGCAAACTCGACCGCCAGTTCTGGCGTAAAGGTCTCACCGACGATGCCACGAACACCGGTGATGCCGATTTTCAGTGGTTTCATGCTTGATGGCGGACTTAATTGTACCTCACGACATAAGTCCCCGTCAGGTGTTTTCTGCCACAAAAAGGCACAAAAGTTACAAAAAGGAATGTATTCTGTAGCGCCATGAAACGAATACTTGTCGCCCTGCTGGTTTTACTGCCGCTTGCTGGAGCTCACGCTCAAGAAAAAACCATCGCCGAACGCCTCGGATATCCGCGCGACGCAAAGCTCCTGATCGTCCATGCTGACGATCTCGGTATGGCCCATTCGGTCAATGCCGCGACGATAAAAGCGTTTGAGACTGGTCTCGTAAGTTCCGGCAGCATCATGGTGCCGTGCCCCTGGTTTTCAGAGATCGCGGCGTACGCCCGCGCGAATCCCCGGGCAGATCTCGGCTTACACTTAACACTCACGAGCGAATGGACGTCGTTCCGCTGGGGTCCTCTGTCGTCAAAGGATCGCGTGAGTTCGCTCCTTGATAAAGACGGATATTTCTATCCCCTGGAAACTGACGCAGCTTCACATGCAGATCCGAAGGAAGTTGAACTCGAGATCACCGCGCAGGTCGAACGCGCCCGCGCGTCCGGCGTTCAGCCGACGCACCTCGACTCACACATGGGCACGCTCTACCAGAACAAAGCGCTGTTTGAAGTCTTCCTGCGCGTCGCGCGCAAATATAAGTTGCCGGTGAGAGTCGCTCGAGCGTGGTTTGGTCAAGCAGATTTTCCTGCGGAAATATTGAAGACAGACGACGTTTACATCGATCGCGTTCTCGACATCAATACGAGTGTCGCCGCAAACGACTGGGCCAGCTTCTACAGCGACGCGATCAAAAAGCTCGAACCCGGTGTGACGGAGGTCGTGATACACCTCGCGTACGACGACGCCGAAATGCGCGGCGCAACGTTCGATCACCCTAACTGGGGCGCGGCGTGGCGGCAACGCGATTTAGATTTCTTCACGAGCGATGCTTTCCGCAAACTACTCCAGGAAAACCAGATAAAGCTCATTACGTGGCGCGAGCTCGGCAAACTCGTAAAATAAATCCTTCCGCAAGTTGGCCCTTTTTCGCGGTGCCTTTCGCGTACTCATATGACGGCGAGCAATAGGGCTAGCCGATACTTAGAAGTGCCTGAAGGAGAGCACCATGACACACATTCGAAGGGCGATCGCATTATCTGGTTTACTCGTACTGTTGACGTTCACATCAGCGCTGGCACAGTCTGACCGGCAAACTATCATATATATCCCATTTAATTTTACCGTCGGTGAGAAAATGTTTTCGGCTGGCAATTATGTGATCGAGCCGAACAGGAGAGACACGCCCACGGTGTGGGTGATCAGGCACAAGGACGGCTCCGGTGCCGCGTTCGTTGTCACGCGGCCCGTGTATTCAGTCGACACGCAGGAGAAATCGAAGCTGGTCTTTCACCGTTACGAAGATCTCTATTTCCTGACGGAAGTTTGGACAAGCGGAAGCGCAGCGGGACGCGAGATTCAGATCTCGAACCGAGAAAAAACGTTGGAGAAGGTATTGGCCTCGAAGCGTCAGGACACCGTCCTGATTGCGGAAGGCAAGTAACAACCGAGTAAACAGCAAGCCCACACACTGTTCCGGCCCTGGCGCGAGTCAGGGCCTTGCTTTTTGTCACAAAGTCGACTAGGAAGAAACGGTTTCACATCCCCGCACGTTCGAGGAGTCGCCAGTGACCGTTGATCATCTTTCGCGCCGCCAGTTCTTAAAGGCTGGCGGCATTGGCTTGCTTGGAGGTTTTGTCGTCCGGACCAAGGCCTGGTCCCACCAGCGTCGTGAGCTCACGCTCTACGTCGGTACTTACACATCAGGCAAGAGTGAGGGTATTTACGGTTATCGCATGGACGCTGCGACCGGCGTGTTGACTCGCTTCAACACGTTCAAGTCATTCAATCCTTCGTTCCTGGCAATCGATCGAAGCAAGCGTTACCTGTATGCAGTGAATGAAATCGGCGACTTTCTTGGGAAGCCGAGTGGCGGTGTCACCGCTTTTGCGATCGATCGCGCGACCGGAAATCTGCGGATGCTGAATGAACAAGCCACGCAAGGCGCAGATCCGTGCTATTTGACAATCGACCGCAAGAGTAAAACGTTGCTCGTCGCAAATTACACTGGGGGAAGTGTTGTCGCGCTTCCGCTACGGTCCGACGGCACGCTCGGCATGGCCATGGACGTGAAACAGCATGAGGGGGCGAGCATCAAGGAACAGCAGAAAGGACCACACGCACATTGCATCATCCTCGACGCGGCTGAGCGTTACGCACTCGCGGCGGATCTAGGAATCGACAAAGTGATGATCTACCGGTTCAATCCCTTGACTGGAAAACTCACCCCGGGCACACAACCTTCGGCAGAACTCGCCGCAGGCGCCGGTCCTCGGCATCTGACATTTCATCCGAACGGCAAGTGGCTCTACGTCATCAATGAACTCGATTCAACGATGACTGTCTTTAAATATAACGGCGGAACAGTTTCACAGATGGAGACTGTCTCAACTTTGCCGAACGACTTTTCAGGCGTGAGTTATTGTGCGGACGTACACGTCTCCCCATCGGGCAAGTTTCTCTACGGCTCGAACCGCGGACACAACAGCATCGTGGTCTTTCAGATAGACCAACGCACCGGCAAACTCACGCAGCTCGAACACGTTTCGACCGAGGGCAACTGGCCACGCAACTTCACGCTCGATCCCACCGGGCGATTTTTATTAGTGGCCAACCAACGCACGGACAACGTCGTAACTTTCTCGATCGATCCCCAAACCGGCCGTCTCGAGCCAACCGGCCAAATCACCGAGATCCCTGTTCCAGTCTGCCTAAAGTTTCTGTAAGTTTGAGAATGGAGTTGAACTAATGAGTCAAGTTCCAGGTACTGACACGTTGCAGCAGTGGCGAGAGACGGCAAGCTATTGGACCAGGTACCACGACACGATTCGGACGATGTTCGTACCGTTAACGCGTGCACTCATCGAGCAAGCGCGTATTGGTCCAGGGCAATCCGTACTCGATGTGGCGGGCGGTTCGGGTGAACCCTCACTCACTATCGCGCAAGTCGTTCAGCCTACGGGATCCGTGATGTGTACCGACGCAATTGCGGAAATGGTTGCAGTAGCTGAACGAGAAGCAGTCGATCGTGGTGTCGAAAACGTGAAGTTTCGGCAATGCACCGCGGATTCGTTGCCGTTTGCTGATGATTTATTCGACGTGGCTGTCTGCCGGCTCGGCGTAATGTTCTTTCCTGATCCACTCGCGGCACTAAGAGAGATGTTGCGTGTGATCAAACCGGGAGGCCGAGTTGCGCTTGCTGTATGGGGGAAAAGCGAACTCAATCCATATTCGTATGTCGTGACGCGAATCATATCTCGCTATGTGCCGGCGACGCCTGTAGCACCGGATGCGCCCGACGCGTTTCGTTTTGCTGAACCGGGCAAGCTCGCCGGCATTCTCCAAGCGGCGGGCGCGATCGACGTAGCCGAGTGCGTCGTCGAATTCGATATCGCAGCGCCGCTCTCACCTGAAGAGTTTTGGAATATGCGTTCTGAGATCTCGGAAACATTGCGCGAGAAACTCAAAACTGTTTCGAGTGAAGACAAGCGGCGGATGGCAGACGAAGTGCGGGAAGCAGTGAGAGAGTTCTTTCCTGACAATCACATGAGATTCCCCGGCCAGATGATTATGGTGAGCGGTGCAAAACCGAGTCAGTGATCACGAAATTCCGACGGTTACGGGCTTCGGACTGCCTTGCAGTTGGATCGGTAATTCCGGCGCACAGCAAATCTTGTGTAAACGCTTTCGATCCTGCTGCATAGCAGGATCGTTCGCCAGCCATTCGCGCACATCCGTAAGCACTTTCGCGGCGTTCTCATCCTTCGGCGTCGAAATCCGGTAGTGCATCCAGATTCCTTCACGTCGCGTCGCGACTATACCAGCGCGACGTAGATAAGCCAGGTGCCGGCTAATCTTTGGCTGGTTTGTTTTAAATATTTCGACGAAAAAACAGACGCAGACCTCTTGATCGCCAATCAGGTTGATGATCCGCAGCCGGGTTGAGTCTGCGAGCGCCCGAAAGAACAACTCGCGATCGAAGGGTTTCTCTTTCCTTGTCATCACGGACGGCATAATAACATAAACACATATGCCTTGACATATATCCGCTTTTACCGGATACTGCCGTGCATATGCGCTTGTGCATATATACGACACGGAGAAGGAGTAGTGAAATGCAGCAGGAACGAAGACCAGTTCAGACATTAAAGGCGCATCTTGCGTTGAACGTTAAAGACGTGGAAGTGAGTCTCGAGTTTTATAGAAAACTCCTGGCAATTGAACCGAGCAAAGTGCGGACGGGTTACGCAAAATTCGACGTCCAAAATCCCCCGTTAAATCTGACGCTCAATCAGCACGTTTTCAATGAACGCGGCGCGCTCTCGCACCTGGGAATTCAGGTGGCATCTACGGACGATGTTCTCGCCATTCGCGAAAGATGGACCGACGTCGGTTTGTTAACGCGCGACGAAATGCAGACTAATTGCTGTTATGCACTGCAAGACAAGACCTGGGTGCGCGATCCCGATGGCAACGAGTGGGAAGTGTTCGTCGTGCTCGAGGACAATCTGCCCGAAACTGCACCCTGCGAGTGTGGGACAAAGTTAGAGGACACCGAAGCATTGAAAACGGCGGCGTGCTGTACGCCAACACCGATTGGAGTCACGAATGCAACCGTTAGCAAAGCGGGTTGTTGCTGAGGCATTAGGAACGTTTTTCCTGCTCGCCGCAGTGGTGGGGTCGGGCATCATGGCCGAGCGACTTGCAGGTGGAAATACAGCGCTGGCCCTGCTCGCCAACACTGCGGCTACAGGAGCCGCGCTTATTGCCTTGATTATTAGTTTTGCTCCGCTATCAGGTGCTCACTTTAATCCGGTCGTGACACTCTCTTTCGCTTTGCGGCACGATTTACCTTGGCGGGAAGTTGTGGTCTATGTGCCGGCACAAGTAGCGGGTGGAATTGGCGGAGTTATCGCGGCAAATCTGATGTTCGATCTGCCAGCGGTTTTCTTATCTCAACATCCGAGAACTGGCGTGGCTCAACTATTCAGCGAATTCATAGCCACGCTCGGGCTGGTAAGTGTAATTCTGGCGGCCAGCCGCTCGACCGTTGCCGTTGTCGCGGTTGCCGTTGGTGCGTACATAAGTGCGGCCTATTGGTTTACTGCGTCAACGTCCTTTGCTAACCCGGCAGTAACCATCGCCCGCTCCTTGAGTGATACCTTTGCAGGAATCCGGCCGGTTGATACGCCTGGTTTTGTGATAGCGCAATTCGCCGGCGGTATCGCTGCTACAGTTTTATTTCGATGGTTAATGCCAACGCGACGTAGCGAATGAGAAGGCAATATGGAAAGTAAACCATACAAGTTTTTGTTTCTGTGTACCGGCAATTCTGCCCGCAGTATCATTGGCGAGTACCTCTTGAGGTGGCTGGGCGGATCGCGCTTTCAGGTATTCAGTGCCGGATCGTTTCCAGCCGGAAAGGTGAATCCTCTCGCCATTCAGGTTTTGAAGGACGTCTACAACATCGATGCCTCGGGAGCTCGGAGCAAATCCTGGGAAGAATTTAAAGACGAAGAGTTTGATTTTGTCGTAACTGTCTGCGACAACGCTCGCGAAAGTTGCCCCGTGTGGCCGGGCCAACCAGTCGTGGCGCACTGGTCAAGTCCCGATCCCGCTGCCGTAGAGGGAACCGATACAGAAAAGTATCGCGCGTTTAAGGACGTGGCTTTTCAGATTAATCGTCGCCTCGATCTCTTCACATCTCTTCCCCTCGACGAGCTGGACCGACCCCAAATAGCTGCGGCCATCCAGGAGATCGGATCAAAATGAACTGCGAAAACATCACTATCAGTAACGCTTCATCGGACGATTTGCGAGACATTCTGGATCTACTTTCGCATGTCCAGTTGCCACACGACGGGGTCGCGGAAAATCTGGGCGCTTTTCTCGTTGCGAGAGACGAATCGTCACGACTGATCGCTACGATCGGACTGGAGCCGCATGGCGACACTGCGCTGTTGAGATCTGCTGCCGTTGCGCCGGAATATCAAGGTTGTGGAGTTGGCTCTCGATTGATCGAGCGTGTGCTTGAACAGGCGACAAAAAATGGCGTGGAAAGAGTCGTACTTCTGACCTCGACGGCAAGCGAATTCTTTGCGCGGCGTTTCGGATTTTGTGAAACGTCACGGACTGTTTTCGACAAAGAGCTCGCCGGATCGTCAGAATGGAATCTACCTCGATGTTCGAG
>DATNCH010000284.1:0-25376 GCA_035571655.1 Pyrinomonadaceae bacterium | reverse complement strand
ACTGTCACGTCGACTTTTACTTTGGCCGTCGGAGGAATACTGCCCTCGCTCAAACTGACGAGCATGTGAACTCCCCAGGTCGCGAGCGCTGTCCCCAACACACCTCCCAAAAGTGCGAGCAGAAGGCTCTCGGTAATCATCTGGCGAACGATCCGAAACCGGCTGGCGCCGAGCGCGGTCCGCAATGCGATCTCTTTCTGACGGCCGGCCGCGCGCACCAATAACAGGTTCGCGACGTTGGCACAGGCAATCAGCAGCACTAAACCAACCGCACCGAAAAGGATGAAGAGCGTTGTCCGGCTGCTGCCTACGAGTTGTTGCTGCAAAGAAACAAGACGGAGGTTCCAGCCGGTGTTGCTCTCGGGATATTGCCGTTCGAGTTGAGCCGCGATTAGATCTGTATCGGCCTGCGCCTGTTCCATGCTGACGCCTTTTTTCAGCCGCCCGATGGGCCGCAGGAAATGCGCGAACCGTTGTTTCATTTCCGCTGCGGCGTCGAAGTTCATTGGCAACCACAAATCTGCTTGCTGAGGCAGGGTTACATCCGGTGACATCACGCCGATCACCTGGACGGCTTTACCGTCGAGGACGATGGTCTTGCCGATGATTGCCGGATCGCCGCCAAAACGTCTCTGCCATAAAGCGTAGGTGAGCACGGTTACCTGATCCTGACCGGACTTCTCGTTCTCGAGCGTGAAGCCTCGACCAAGTGCGGGAGCAACTCCAAACGCCTGGAAGTAATTGCCGGTGATTACGGATGCGCTGAGACGCTCCGGTTCACCGCTCCCGGTGAGGTTCGCGGGATTTGTTATCGAAACTGATGCAGCAAACTGTTCGAACGTCTTGTTCTGATTGCGATAATCGATGAAGTCGGCCGGCGCGACACTGGCGCGGTTGCCGCCGTTGCGAATGTTCCCAAAAACCCAGACGAGTCGATCAGGCTCCGGATACGGAAGGGGCTGAAGCACGACGGCATTTACAAGACTGAAGATCGCCGTGTTCGCTCCGATGCCGAGAGCGAGCGCGACCAGTGCAATAACGGTGAAACCCGGCCGCTTCAATAAACTGCGAACGCCATACCGGATGTCTTTGATTATGGAGTCCATGATTTGCCTCTTTTGTGCTTTTTCGTGGCTCTATTCATACCGTAGCGCGGTCAGCGGATTCACACGCGCTGCACGACGTGCAGGCAAATAACCTGCGAGCAATGCAACCAGTGTCAGAATCACTGCCGCTGCGATCAGCGTCACCGGATCCTTCGGGCTCACTCCAAACAGTTGCGTCGAGATCAGCCGCGCTCCCAGTAGCGCCGCAGGCACGCCGATCACTAAACCCGCGAGTACGAGATACAGCGTCTCTCGCAAAATCATCCACGCGATGTTGCCGCCTTTCGCGCCAAGCGCCATGCGTATGCCAATCTCGTTCGTGCGACGCGCCACACCCTGGGCCATCACGCCATACAAACCGATGCAAGCGAGTATCAGCGCCAGCGCGCCGAAGAAACTGACGAGTTGCGCGATCAAACGTTCCTGATTCAAGTTGGCATGCAATTGATCGCTCATGCTCGTGACGTCGAAGATCGGAAGCTTGTCGTCGATCTGATTGATCATCTGTCGCACTTGAGACGTGAGCGGCGCCGGATCGCCCGTGGTGCGAATGTGAAACGTGACCGTGTACGCGGCCTCATCCTGAATCTGGAGAATCGGGCGATAGACTGTGGGTTGAGGCTTTTGGTCTACCTCGTCCGACTTGATGTCACCAACCACACCGACAATCTCGATCGGAGCGCCGCTGACGTCTACGTCGTCGAAAGAAAACGAGCGACCAATCGGATTCTGTCCTTTAAAGAAGTGTTCGGCGAACGCTGCGTTGACTACTGCAACCTTTTGCGACGAGGGCGTATCGCGAACTTCAATGTCGCGGCCGCGCAGTATCGGCACGCCGAGCGCTTCGCTGTACTTCGGTCCGGCGAGCATGTCTTTGACGACGAGATCCTCGTCAGGCTGTGCGACGTATCCCGCAACCACGACACTGCTGGACCTGCTCGAGCCGCTCATCGGCGCGTACGTCGCCATCGACACATTGCGCACCTGCGGCAGCGAGCCGAGGCGGTCGATTAACTGCTGGAAAAGCGGCGTGAGTTCGGCGGTCTTGTAGCCGGCGAGTCGCGGATCGATGCTGACCAGCAGCAGGTTGTTACGTTCGAAACCGAGGTCTTCGTTCTGAAGTTTCAGGAGACTGCCGGCAAAGAGTCCCGCGCCCGTGAGTAGGACCATCGAGAGTCCAACCTGCATCACGACCATCAGCGACGACAAATTCACACGCATAAAACCAGTTCGCATGCGGCTCTTCTCTTTCATCGCCGACGAGAGGTTCGCTCTGCTTGCCTGAAGCGCGGGTACCAATCCAAACAGCAAACCGGCGACGATCGAAACGCCGGCAGTGAACGCGAGCACGCCCGCGTCAGGTCGGGTATCAAGCGGCGAGGTTTTCGCAACCAGACCAACGAGGAGGTACACGCCCCACTGGGCCAACAACACACCACACACGCCACCGATCGTTGCCAGCAACATGCTTTCGGTGAGCAGTTGGCGAATGATTCGACCGCGAGTGGCTCCAAGCGCCATACGCAATGAGATTTCTGATCTTCGCGAAGCGGCACGTGACAACAGCAGACTACCGACGTTCGCGCACGCGATCAGCAATACCATGCCGACGATCGCCATCAGCATGTGCAAGGGTTTCGAGTACGCGCGGCGAAGTCCGGAGATGCCACCTGCGCCATCAGCTAACTTGACGTACGTGTTTTGAATGGCCTGCTTTCGCTCGTCGGTGAGTTGGCTGCCGGCCTGGTCGGTCAGGAATTGTCGCAGTTGCAGGTTGACGGCGTTCTCTGCCTGGTCGATGCTCACGCCGGGCTTAACTCGTCCCATGAGCATCAGGAAGTAGACCTGGTTGTCGTCCAGGTATGATTTGCGCAATTCGATCTGCGGAAAAAACGACAGCGGCAACCAGAAGTCAGGTGGCCGTCGCACGCGCTCGCCGAAAAATTCCGGCGGGGTAACGCCGACCAGCGTGAAGTTGGTGCCGTTGATAATGAAGTTTCTTCCGACGACTGAGGGGTCGCTGTTCAACTCTTTTTGCCAGTAAAGATGACTGACCACCGCGGCGGGCTGTGCGTTTGGTTTGTCGTCTTCGGGCGTCAGCACGCGACCACGCAGGGCATGCACGCCGAGCACTGAAAAGTAATTGCCGGTGACGAGATGCGCTTGCGCTCGTGTCGCTGCTGCGCCTTCGGTATCGGCTCGTCGCACGCTCAGCCGGCTTTCACCGCTGCGGAACGCGGCGAGATCCTGAAACGATTGATTATGATCCCGGAAGTATTGGTAGGACGCGTACGAGAAGCGGCTCCATTGGCCGGACCGTGGCGTGTCTTCTACCGAAGTTCCCTCGCTGGTCGTTTCGCTGAACAGCACCAGCTCCTCGGGCTTGTACACCGGAAGTGACTTCAGCATCACTGCGTTGACGAGCGTGAAGATCGCAGTGTTCGCACCGATGCCGAGCGCGAGCGTGAGCACTGCGATCGCGGCAAAACCCTTGCGCTTCAGCAGCCCTCTGAAACCGTATCGAATGTCTTTAAATAAATTTTCCATTGAACCCTCTGTCATAGGTCCTATAGGACCTATCTGACTTATTCGTATCTCAGCGCCTCGAGTGGATCGACTTTCGTCGCGCGCCGCGCGGGCACGTAAGAGGCGATAAACCCTACAACCGCCAGCAGAACCAAAACCGCGACAAACGTCAGCGGATCCGTCGTGCCGACCTCAAACAACAAACTGCGAATCGTTCGTGTAACCGCGTAGGCGCCGGCCACGCCCAACACGATTCCCACCAGCACCAGCGACATTCCCTGTTTCATTACCATCACCAGCACATCGCGAGCGCGCGCTCCGAGTGCCATGTGAATGCCAATCTCACGCGTCCGCTGCGACACCGTGAACGCGAGCACGCCGTAGAGACCGATCGCGGCTAGCAGCAGCGCAAGCGCGCCGAAAATGCCGAGCAGGACCACCGCGAAACGCCGCGTCTCGAGCGTCAATGCCACGCGTTCTTCCATCGTCTTGACGTCATAGACGGGTTGATTCGGATCGACGGCGAGCACCTGCTCGCGGATCGCAGGCGCTAAGAGATGAGGATCTCCGGAAGTGCGCACGACCAGGGTCGATAAACCGATATATGCGGGAAGATAGAACGTGCCCTTCGATTGTGCGGTGAGATCTTTCAGGTGCGCGGTCTTGCAGATGCCGACGATGGTGGCCCATGGACCATCATTGCTCCAACTAATCCCACCTCCGAGCGCATCGCCGTTGGGCCAGTAATGTTTCGCGAGTTCTTCGTCGACGATGGCGACGGAGTTCGGCGCGAAATAGTTGCCGGCGCGCATGTCTGACGGTTGGAAGCCGCGGCCCTGGATGATTGGCAACCCGATCGACTGAAAGTAATCGGAAGATACAAAGGCGTAGTCGGCGTGTGGCGGGGGCTCACCCGGGCCGCGCTGACGGCCACGAATCGAAAAAACCGAATTGTCGGCGCCCGGCGTGAACGGCGTCTGATATGCCGCGCCGGCATGAACGACGCCCGGCAACGCTGACACACGCGCGATCACGTCGTCGTAGAATGCTGCAACTTGCTTCGCTTTGTCGTATCGGCCACCACCCGGAAGAGAAAGCCGAAGCGTGAGTACGTTGTGCGGATCGAATCCGGGTTTCACGTCGAGCAGCTTTCCAAAACTGCGAACGAGCAAGCCCGCGGAAATCAGTAACACGAGCGCCATCGCGACTTCCGCAACGACAAATGTTCTTCGCAACCACTGGCGAGTCGTACCCGCGGAATCCGTTCGATCAGACTCTTTCAACGAACTCACGAGATCTGTTTTCGATGCCGTCAAAGCGGGAACCAAGCCGAAGATCACGCCGCAGACAAACGACACACCAAAGCTCAGTAACAGGATTCTGAGATCGACCTGGACCGCGCTGAGACGAGGCAGCGAGGTCGGAGCCAGCGCCAGCAAAGCCTTTGTGCCCCACACCGCGAGCATCGACCCGAACGCGCCGCCGATCGATGCGATGAGCAGACTTTCCGTCAGCAGTTGGCGAACGATACGTGTGCGGCCTGCGCCAAGCGCCGCACGCACGGCGATCTCGTGACCGCGTACAGTCGCTCGCGCCAGCAGCAGGTTTGCGACGTTCGCACAGGAGATCAGAAGGACCGCGAGGACAGCGCACAGCAACACGAACAGCGGTCGCCGCACCTCGCTCACGTATTCGTCTTCCAGGGAACGGACCTCGATGTTGAAGATGTCAGGATCCGTGCCGGACATGTTTTTAGCGACGCCGGTCATCGTGGCCTGCGCGCGCTCGATGCTCGTGCCTGGTGGCAAACGCGCGAACATCGTGTACGCGAGGCTGCCCCGGCGCTCCTCAGAAAGTTCGCGCGGCGTGAAAGCCATCGGGACCCAGAACTCAATGTTCGGATAGATCTCCTCGATCGCTTCAGGCGCGACGCCGACGATCTGGTAATAGTCGCCGTTGAGTTGAATGGAATTGTTGAGCGCCGAGGGATTCGAAGTGTAGAGTCGTTTCCACAACGCTGTACTCAACACCACGACGCGCTCGTTGCCAACGCGATCTTCTTCCGGATTGAAGAAGCGGCCTGCAACAGGACTAATGCCGAGAGTCGGAAAGAAAGTCGCGGTAACGCGTCCGGCCTGCAAACGTTCGGGCAAACTCACGCCGGTGAGATTGAAGTTTCGCGTAACGAAGGCCGCGGTTGATTCGAAGACGTCGGTTTGGCGGCTGTAGTCGAGGTAGTGAGGCGCAGACACAGCGCTGCGCGGAAGGTTTATCTTCGGCAGTTGATTATGGACCACGACGATGCGGTCCGGATCCTGCACCGGCAACTTCCGCAACAACACCGCATCGACGACGGTGAACGTCGCAGTGGTCGCAGCAATACCGAGCGCGAGCGTCAACACTGCGGTGATCGTGAAGCCTGGCTTCCTGATCAGCATCCGCATGCCAAAGCGGAGATCTTTCAGTAATGCGTCCAACATGAAACCTTGTATAGGTCGAATAGGTTTTTCCTAAAGAGTCGTCTCATTCACACCGGGCTTAAGCCCGGTGAAAAGCACTTCACATTCGTCAGAACCCTTTTAACGGTTTCGTCTGTCACCGGGCTAAAGCCCGGTGTGAATGAGACAAAGCCGACCCTATAAGACCTATTCGACCTATTCGTACCGCAGTGCCACGAGCGGATCGACTTTCGTCGCTCGACGCGCGGGCAGGTAGCACGCGATAAACGCAGCTACGAGCAAACAGGCCGAAACCAAACTGAACGTCAGCAGATCGGTCGCCTCGACACCGAAAAGCAAGCCCTTCATAAACCGCGTCAGCGCCCAGGACCCTGCCAACCCGATCACGATCCCGAGCAGCGCGAGCTTCATCCCGTGCTTGACAACCAGCTTCAGCACGTCGAGCGCACGCGCACCCAGCGCCATGCGAATCCCGATCTCCTGTGTGCGCTGTGAAACCGCGAACGCCATCACGCCATAAATCCCACCGGTCGCCAGCAGCAATGCGATTCCGGCGAAGATCGCCAGCGACACTGATGAAAATGAGTACATCGACACTGACAGCGCCCGCACTTCCTCCATCGTGCGCACATCGAACACCGGTTGATCCTTGTCGATGGACCACACCTGTTCCCTGAGCCCGGCAGCAAGCGAAGCAGGATCGACACGCGTTCTCGCCACCAGAACCATCCCACGCCACGAATCCTGCGCATGTGGTAAGTAGTACTCAGGCACCACAGGTATGTTCAGCTCGTGCTTCACATCGTTGACGACGCCGATAATTTCGATCCATGGAGTCTTGTCGGGTGGGCCATAGAAACGAATGCGTTTTCCAATCACGTCACCTGCAGGCCAGTGTTTGCGTGCGAATGTTTCGTTGACGATCGCGACGGGCGGTGCACCGGCTTTGTCCTGGTCAGAAAAGTTGCGGCCCTTAATGAGTGACATGCCCATCGTGCGGAAATAATCGGGCGTGGCAACGCGGTAACGTCCGATGTTCTCCTGGCCCGGAGGCGGCTGCTCGGCGCCTTCGATCAGATACGCGTCAGATGCGTTTGATCCACCCATCGGGATGAAGTTCACGGCGGCGGCCGATTCGACGCCCGGATACGCCCTCACCCGTTGGACCACGTCGCTATAAAACCTTTCAGACGCCCCCTCGTCTTTGTACTTCGCCGGAAGCATGAGGCTCATCGTGAGTACGTTTTCCGGATTGAAACCAGGATCGGTTCGCAACAGCGAGAGGAACGAGCGAGCCGTCAGCCCCGCACCGATAAGCAACATCAGCGACAAAGCAACTTCAAAAACGACGAGCGAACTTCGCAACTGGTGCGAACTTGCGGAGGTCTGGCGACTGCCCTCCTTCAGAGAATTGTTTAGATTTGGTTTTGAGAGTTGCAGCGCGGGCGCAAGGCCGAAAAGGATCCCGCTGAATAACGAAATGCCGACCGTAAACGCGAGCACCGGAAGATTAATGCCCAACCTGTACCATCCGGGAGCGAACCTCGCGGCGTCACCCGGATTAGAAACGCGCAAAGCATCGATGCCCCAAATCGCAATCAGCACTCCCAGCGCGCCGCCGATCAACGCAACCATCACACTCTCGGTGAGCAATTGGCGAACGATGCGCCAGCGACTCGCGCCGAGCGCGGCTCGCAACGCGATCTCTCTTTGCCTGCCACTCGCGCGCGCGAGCATGAGATTCGCAACGTTTGCGCAGGCAATCAGCAGCACAAACCCAACGACCGCCATCATCACCAGGATCGGTGTGTCGTAGGATCGAACCGTATCGGCGACGATTGAAAAAACCGTGGAGCCCAGGCCGGTGTTGGTCTCGGGATATTGCTGTTCGAGCCGCGCGTTGATGGTGTCGATCTCGGCTTGTGAGCTGGCGATTGAAACGCCGGGTTTAAGTCGTCCGATGACGTAAGAGTCGTGGCTGGTCCTGCTTTTAATGAACCCGGGCGTCATCTCCAACGTCCCGTAGACCTCGCCGCCTTTGGGAAAGTTGAAGTGCTCCGGCATCACACCGATGATCGAGCACACCGTGCCGTTGACCGTGATCGTCCTACTGAGAATATTCGGATCGCCACCGAAACGTCTCTGCCAGAGACTGTGAGAGATGATGACGACGTCATGGCCCGGCTGATCTTCGCCCGGCAAAAAGTTGCGGCCCATGATGGGCTTCATGCCGAGCACGTCGAAAAAGTTTGCTGTTCCCAGGAAGCCCTGGATGCGTTCAGGGGTGTCGCCACCGGTGAGATTTACGTTCCACCAGCGATAGAGAGCGAGTTGCTCGAACGACTGGCTCTGCGCCTTCCAGTCGACGTAATTTGCGACGGCGACTTCGTTGTGCGTGTAACCGAGACTCGGTTGCCGGTCCCAGATCGCAACCACGCGATCGAGGTCCGGAAATGGCAGGGGGTTCCGCAGCAGCGCATGGAACGCGCTGAACATCGCAGCGTTGGCGCCAATGCCGATTGCCAGCGTTAAAACGGCGATGATGGTGAAGGTGGGCCGCTTTAAGAGATTCCTGAGTGCATATCGAATATCACTTCTAAGACTCTCCATACCAGCTCCTTTTTGTGACGGCCTTTATGGGCCTAGTCAGCGATGACGACCATCAACGCTGCGTCGTCGTCGAAGTTGTCGGCACAAAACTCCTTCACCTCAGTGAGTATGATCGTTCGTAACTCGGCAGCATTGCGCCCGCGATGCGATCGCAGGCACTCCTGAAGTCGCTCCTCACCAAACTCCTCGCCCAAAGCATTGCGCGCTTCAGTCACACCATCGGTAAACAACAAAAGCTTGTCGCCTTCGTCGAATTTGATCGCGCGCTGTGTGAACTTCGAGTCTGCAAACGCCCCGATGACGCAGCCACCAACATCCAGCCGGACGCATTCGCCATTGCTTCGCATCAGGAATGGCGGATTGTGACCCGCGTTCGTAAACGTCATCGTGCGACTGGAAACGTCGAGGTCGCCGTAGAAGCAGCTCACAAATTTCCGCAACGGAGTGTTACCGCACATCAGTCGATTCAACTTCTCACACAGCTCGCTCGGCGAAATCGTTTCTGACGCGAACGACTTCAGCGCCGCTTGCATGTTCGACATCAACAGCGCTGCCGGAAGGCCTTTGCCCGCGACGTCCGCGACACACAGAGCCGCGTGTGATTCGCTGAACTTGAACGCTGCGAGATAATCTCCGCTCACGTCGTGTGCAGGCTGCCACGCACTCGCAAGACTAAATCCGTTCAGATTGGGCATGCGGCGAGGCATGAGCCCGCGTTGAATCTCACGCGCTTCGTTGAGTTCGAGTCTCAACTGGTGCTCGCGATCGTGTACGCGCCTGCGCATCTGTCCCTGCTCGATCTGTGTTCGCAGCTTTCTGAGTAGACGAGAGTTTTCCCAGGGCTTCTGCACGAAATCGCGTACTCCGAGTCGCATCGTTTCCACGGCGAGATCGACGGTGGCCCAGGCAGTCATGACGACGATCGGCAAGTCGTTATCAAGCGCTTGAATCCTCGAGATGAGATCCAGACCTTCCTTTCCAGACGTCGTGTCGCGCGCATAGTTCAGGTCCATCAGCACGAGATCGAATTTCTGCTGCCTGATCGCATCGAGCACTGCGGCCGGTGAGTCCGCTGCTTCGGTTAGATAACCCGCTCCCTTGAGGAGCAGGCGCAAGGCTGCACGCACGTCCGGTTGATCGTCCGCAATGAGAGTTCGAGGAACTTGAGCTGTTGCCGTGTGCACTGTCTACCTCTTCTTCCTTGGTCCGAACACACTGGTGACGTCGACGTTGATCGTATTGATCGACGTCCAGTGGTTTAATGCCTTATGAGCAACTACAGGGAAACTGTTGGGGGCCGATCGCCGTCAGGCGGAGCAACAGGCGCAGTTAGTAAACTACTGCTCCCGATCTTTTCTGCTCCTGCTCCTGATTAACTATCCAGCCATCTTCAAGCATTACAATCCGATTGCCGTATGACGCATTAGTCTCCGAGTGCGTCACCTGGACAATCGTCGTGCCTTCGTCGTTTAAGCGCTTGAACATGTCCATGATCTCCTTGCCCTGGGCCGAGTGAAGATTTCCAGTCGGCTCGTCGGCGAGGATGATTCTTGGACTGGCAACAACCGCACGCGCAATGCCCACGAGTTGTTGCTGACCACCCGAAAGTTGGGTTGGGAAGAGATCTTTTTTACCAACCATCTGAAAACGGTCGAGCGTATCGCAAACGATCGATTGCCGATCTTTCTTGCTGACGTCGCGATACGAGAGCGGTAACTCCAGGTTTTCAAAGACAGTCTGATCGTCGAGGAGGTGATAGCTTTGAAAAACAAACCCGATATTCCGATTGCGCAGAGCGGCGCGCTTTTTTCCGTCAAGCGTGTGGACTGGTATGTCTTCGAAGTAATACTCACCAGTCCACGATTGATCGTGCATGCCCAGGATGTGCAGCAAAGTCGATTTCCCTGCGCCTGACGGCCCCATGATCGAGACAAACTCACCCGGCTTGATGTCCAGGTCGATCCGGCGAAGCACGTACGTCTTCGTGGGACCGTGTGGAAATGCTTTTTCAACGCCCCGCAAGGTGATCATGAAATAGCTCCAAACCCGCTCTCTGCCAATTCGCGCTTGGCTTCCTGAATTTCGCGCCGGTCAGCGCCCGCTTCCTCTTCGACAATCAAGCCGTCGAACAAGTGGACGATGCGATCGGCGTGTTGGGCATAACGTGGATCGTGCGTCACCATGCAGATGGTTGCGCCGCCACGATGTAATTCGCGCATCAGCTCCATAACCGCTTCGCCGTTTGTCGAGTCGAGGTTTCCGGTCGGCTCGTCTGCGAGCAGGATGCTCGGCTGTCCACCAACCGCGCGTGCGACTGCGACACGCTGCTGCTGACCGCCGGACAACTGGCTCGGCAAGTGTTTCGCGCGATGCGCCATGCCGACGCGTTCGAGCGCCTCGGTCGTCCGCTTCTTTCGCTCGGAGGAACTCATGCCACGATAGGTCAGGGGGAGTTCAACGTTTTCGTAAACCGTCAGGTCGCCGATGAGGTTGAAGCTCTGGAAAATGAACCCGACTTCCCGGTTTCTGATTCTCGCGCGCTCGGAAAGCGACAGGTTTTCAACAGGATGACTGTTGAGAACGTACTTACCGTCTGTCGGCGTATCGAGCAGACCGAGAATCGATAAAAGAGTAGATTTACCGCATCCCGAGGGACCGGCGATAGAAACGTATTCACCTTGTTTAATGTCCAGGTGAATACCTGAGAGTGCGTGTGTTTCGACCTCGTCCGTGTAGAAAACCTTTTTTACATCAGAGAGGTGAATTAACGGCCCGTTCGAACTCATCTTTCGCTCCTTAGCAGTTTTGTGTGCACACCTTTTAAACTGAACACCGCAAAGTCGATTTATATGGCGTCAACGTATGCGTATGCGGTTGTAACTATCCAGTGCCGACGTGTCGGAAATGATGACCTGATCGCCTTCCTTCAGGCCGTCGAGGATTTCGATAGTGCTGACTGAATTGCGCCCGAGTTTGACTGTGCGGCGCTCGGCCTCGCTTCCGTCGGGTGTCAGCACAAACATGCCAATAGTCTGTTGTGCCTGTCCGAAGGCTGGCCGGCCGACTTTCAAGACGTCCTTGAGCCGTTCGAGCTCGATGGTTCCATCGACACTCAGGTCTGGACGAGCGCTCGGCGGCAGCGGACCGACCAGCGATGCGTCGATCTCAAACGTACCTTCACGAGCGGCGGGGTCTATGCGGGAAACGGTACCCTGGATCAAACCGTTCCGCGTGTCGACGATGACAGGTTGACCGATGCGGACGCCGGAGATCTGTGTTTCAGCAACTCTCAAAACAGCTTTGAGGGATGCGGGATCTGCGACACGCGCCATGTTAAATCCAGGGGTCACCTGTTGGCCTTCAGTCACGAGAACTTGCTGGAGAACGCCTCCACTTCCAGCTCGAACTTTGAGCGCGTCAACTTCCTGTCGTCGCAAAGTGGCAAGCGCGCGCAACTGGTTCAGACGCGATGCTGCCGCATTCATTTGCGCCTTGGTCGACCTCCCGCTAACCGCCAGTCTCTCCTGTTCGACTTTGAGCCGGTTCGCAAGGTCCTGCACTGCGACACGCGAGATTTTTATGGTGAGTTCGGCGATGAGTTTTTGTTCGAACAGCTTCTCGTCAGAGTCGAGTTGTAACTTTGCCTGGCTGTACTGCGAGTTAATGGTCGCGATGGCCGCCTTTTGCGTCATCGCTTCGCTTTCGAGACGCACCTTCAGGTTTTCCTGATCGGCTTCAGCAGCTTTGACCTGAAGCTCGGTATCGACGGCTTGCTGTTCGAGCTGGGGGTTTGAAAGCTCGGCAATCACAGTGGATGGCTCGACTTCCACGCCCGCCTTAAGAAGAATTCGCTCGACGCGTCCATCAGCAGGAGCCGGTACCCAGCGAGTGATTTCGGGCACGAGGGTTCCGTTGCCGCGAACGTCGCGCACCATCTCACCGCGCTTGACGGTTTCGATCACAGCCGTGGAGCGATCGAGCGTGGGGGCTGCGGGCTTCAGTTTGGTGAGCCCGTACGTGATTCCGCCGATGGCTGCGACGCCGATCACAATCATGACGGCGTTGCGAATCTTCTTCTTGATTTTCGATTTGGGTGCGCGCTTTATGTCCATAGCATTTACTTCAAAAATTGTTGGAGAGCTGTAACAGCCTTGTTGAGAGAGCGGCGATGCGCGCGCGAAGGATGATTTGGATCGAGCTAGTTACAAACTTCACGCACAGCTTTACAGTTCTCCGCGACGGCACAATTCAAAGCCTGTGCCAGCACCGTCCGGAGAACCTGAATTAGCGATAAACAAAGGGTTTTCAATCCTTTGCGCGTTTTCACTGGTCGCCAGCGTAGATCACGGTGCGAAAAACCTTAAGTGATCGTTTCGCTTGCGGGACATCATAATCCCAATTTTGAGAATGAATTTACGAAATATCGTGCATTTAGTGCAAGAATATGTGCGCAGTCGAGGGTGGGGTAAATGTGGAATAACCTGGGCGTTTTAACCCAGGTGTTACCGGAGTTCTTAAGTCTAAGTAGTAAATGGCCTAAGAACTTTTTGAGAATAATTTAATTTGACCTGCTAGGGCCTCTTCGCCATAATCGGTCCACCTCCCGAACCCTCCCAATCACAGTTAGGATTCTTCGAAGAGACTGGCGCTCTTCGACTACCCCCTCATCACTCATTCCTGCCAAAGGAGGCACTATGCGCAAGCTCTGTCTTTTGATTACCTCAGTAACCCTCGTGTGTCTGATCAGCGGATTTTTCACACTTCACAGCCAACAACCAGAGCGGCCGTGGTCATACGAAGTAGCTACGCCGGTTCAGCAAGATGACCTGACACCGCAACAGAGAGAACACAGCAAGCTTTACGAGTCGTACGGAACAAACAGGGAGAAGATCCGTGACTATGTGTTGAAGAACTCGGACGGAATACAGGCAGTTACCATCGTTTGCCCCTTCCTTTCCCTCGAGCCTCTGCCGGACGTCGTTACAGAACTGTCAGGCAAGGCTGATGCGGTGGTGACTGCCTCTTTTGTGAGCAAGTCATCACAAATAACCGCCAGCGGCAAATATGTCTTCACGGACTACCAACTCCGTGTCGAAGACGTCCTGAAAAATCTCAGCACCGGAGATCTGAAGCCGGAAATGACAATCACAGTAACCAGGCCAGGTGGAAGAGTACTGCTCTTCGGCCACTCTGTGAGCTTCACGACGATGGACTTTAAGCCACTTTTGCCGGGCCGGCGATACCTGCTGTTTCTCACTTACATTCCGTCTACCAAGGCATATAGCGCGGTTAACCATGAAAGCAGTTTTGACATTACGGATACACGAGTTGAAACGCTTAGTGAGGCTATGGTGAGACCGTTTGCTAAAGACCTACGGGAGTTCATCACCAGCGTCAAAACAGCAATAGCCGCGGCGCAGAGGAAAGGAGGAGCACAATGAATTCAACCCCTCACCGCCAACAAACACTGACGCGATCCATGTTCACATTCACACTGCTCTTAATCGTGACATTGGTTTCCAGATCGCAAACCGGATGTCCAGGCCTAAGTCCCAAGAGTGCAGGATGGCCCCGAGATTCGGTTATTCGTTTCAACGTTAGCTCTTTGCCACCAGCAATTCAGACGCTGGCGATCAATGCTTTGAACGCATGGAACACCGCGAATAGTCAAAACAATTCAGGAGTCTCGTTCGTGGCATCCGATTCCGCTCATCCCGCTGCGCTTACTTTTGTAGTCAGAGCACCAGGCGGACCCGCAGCGGAGACAGTCATAGAAAACTTCACCGGTACTCAAACAGCAAAAACGGCCACGATATCTATAAACGTCAACGACACCAACAATTTCAACCCTAGCGTCGCGGGCTTCAATCTCGCAATCCTGAAAGCATTCCTGCACGAGATTGGCCACACGATGGGTTTAGGCGATGTACCAGTCCCAAACCCTACGGCACCGCCCGCACGCTGTGGAGATCAAACGGCCGGCCAGTCGATTATGAACGCGAGCTGCGCCGTCAATGACTCGGGCGGAAACATGCCGTCATCGATCACCCCCTGCGATCAGGGCACCGTATTTCAAAACGGTCAGTATTATCGTGAACCCTGCCCCTCGACCGACTGCAACGACGGTAGCGGAGCGCCGGCTGACACCTGTTCCTATCCTGGAGCTGGTGGTTGTCCTTCTGGATATCATTCGGCCGTTGGCTGCTGCCAACCGGACACCGCGAGTCCGATCGTGATCGATACGGACGGCTCTGGGTTCCACCTCACGGATGCGAATGATGGCGTTTGGTTCGATTTCTATGGCAAAGGCCAATCAATAAAGATTGCCTGGACCGCGGCAGGATCGACGAATGCCTGGCTGGTGCTCGATAGAAACGTCAATGGCACGATCGATAACGCGTCCGAATTGTTTGGAAACTTCACGCCACAACCTTATTCGTCGGATAAGAATGGTTTTCTCGCTCTGGCAGAGTTTGATAAGAGCGGAGCCGGCGGAAATGAGGACGGGAAGATCGACTCTCAGGACGTCATCTTCAGCAGTTTAAGACTCTGGACAGACGGGAATCACAACGGAATCTCAGAGCCGAGTGAGCTCCACACGTTCACGGAACTCGGCTTGGCAACGCTGAGTCTGGACCACCGCGAAGCGAAACGAACGGACAGCTACGGAAATCAATTTCGCTACCGCGCGAAGATCAAAGACATCAACGGCGCCCAATTTGGTCGCTGGGCGTGGGACGTGTTCCTTGTGACGCAGTAGATTTTTATCCAGACTTCTCATTCTCCCCAGGCTTTAGCTTTGGGGCAAGGCCACGAAAAACCCCAAGCTAAAGCGTGGGGAGAATGAGAGCCTGGCGACAAGCAACACCGATGATCCAAATCTCAAACTGAGGTGTGGTAGGCTCTGCGGTTCATGCCTCGCAACGACGGTCCATTTCCGGTGTTATCAGCGTCCGGCCTGGCAAGCCCGCGTGTCGAGTCGGTGGTTCTTTTGGTTGTGTGGTCGTTCTTTCTCATATCGGCACTCAGAGCGCTCGGACCAGACAGCGTTTACACCAACTTCACTTCTGACTGTGCCATTCCGATCTTGATGGCGAATGACGATCGACCTATAACCGTCTTCGATACTTACTACTACGCTGCCGATCGCTATGGCGGGTGGCCTTTCCTAATCGCCAAATGGCTGCACCACAACGCCGATATTCACTGGACTGATCAAACCATCCATTACGCAAAAACAATTTGGCTATTCCTCGGACTGTTGATTTTGGCCGCTTTGAACGCGCGCGCAGCACCGGCAGTGCTCGTCAGCGGCCTCATCGCGCTCTGTCTCGAGCCGACTTCAGTAAGACTGATGTTTGATGTAGGCCAGGTCTATGCATGGCAATTACCTGCGTTGTTACTTGCGTGGTTCTGCCTGCGGCGCCTCCTGGCGCAACAGCTTCCCGTGCCGAGAATTTTCTGGGGCGCGAGTTTTTATTTCTCGGCGTTCTTTGCGATCTGGCTTTCGGTCGCAAGTGCTCCACTCCTGGGCGTGCTTGTGATTGTGGAAGCGCTTCATAAAACGACCACCAAACGAAGAATCGGTCTCGCGTTGTTGCTGCTGTTGGCGGCAACAGCTTCCGAGTTTCTAATGAAGAAGAATTACCATCGCCATTCCTTGAAACATTTTGCTAACGACTTCAAAACCGGGTTGGCGTTGGACTTTGGCCACCTACATGAAAACCTGCTTACAAACTGGGACAACCTGATTCAGTTCAAAATGTCTTTCTTGATTATCGTGGCTCTCTGTTTCGTCGCCGGAATCGTGGGCTTGCTCCTCTATGCGCGAATAGCCAACAAGCAATTCCTGACAAGAGTGATCTCTTATTTTGAGGATGAAACACTCACGATGATCGTCGCACTGACTGCGATGGCTGCGGTGAACTTTTTGCTAACGATCTGCGTGAATCACGTGCGATTGAACGGTTATAACGTTCGGTTTCACGCTCTGACATACTTGTTCGCTGCCATTGCAGGACTGTTGACCATTTATCTTGCGATTCGAGTGCCGGCAAATGGCGTCGGTGTAACTCGACCTGTCTTAGCATTGGTCCTCGTCTGCGCGTTTCTATGGCTCGGTATCAAATTTCCACGGCGCTCATTCAGTGAAGCTTACAAACTCGATCGCCAAACGGCCCTCGCACTTTCGCAAAAGGCGCCGGGATCGATATTGATGGGAGGCTACTGGGAGACTTACTTATTAGCAGCATTACAGCCAACGAACACAATGACACCTCTTCCGATGGAGGGAGTACTCAACCGCATGCCGTGGACCCCTGCGATGTTGCATGACTCACCACAGGTAGTGATTGAATATCGTGTCAGCGGAGTCGCGCCAAAAGATTCCCCACCACCAAACGAGTTGCGACAATACGGCGACTTGTTGAAGTTACAAGAAGCTCGCTTTTATGAGAATGGTCCATACGCATTCGCGCTTTACGTAAACGAAAGATGAATGCGTTGCCATCGACGCCTTCAGGGTTAGTTTTCCGCGGACTCGTTAGTTCGTCGGTGTCTTTTGGCTCGTCGGAGTGTGGAGGCTGAGGCGTGTGCGCATGCGCTGTTGCCAGGCGCTCCGTTTCTCGCCGCCTGCTTCGATTTGGGCGAGCGCGGCCGTGAGGGATTCGCCGCCGAGCTGGCGCATCTTGATGTACAAGAGCGCCGGAACGATCGAGATGAGCGGCACCACGAAGATGTTGATTAGGCCAAGAAACTGTTGATAGATGCGGTGTGCGAGGGTGGCCTTCTCGACGTTGATTCCAACCTTGATCCGTCCAACAAAAAAGCTCACGACCATCGGGATTATAAGCTGGAGAATTGAGACGACGATGATCGTCTTCCACGATCGTGAAGCGAGTTCACGCGCGCGCTTCATTGCCGCTTTGCCTGTCAGTCCTTCGATGAGCACAACCGGCGCATAGAGTGAGTAACGGATCCAGATGATGATGCCGGGGACGAGCAACAAAATGCACCCGAGAAAGATCCGCAGCGTCACACGGATCATCGTCCTGAGAAATGGACGCCACTGCTTGCGCAAAACCGCAAACGCTTCACGCAGCTTTACCGGTCGCAACGGCGCCGCCGTCAGTTGCGTGATGATGACTGCCGTCACGCCGGAAATCACTCCGCTCGCAACCATGTAAGCGATAACCTGCAGCAGCCCGACTATCACCGTCGCCGAGATCATCGCGACCTTCTGCGGCATCCCACCTGGCGGCAGATACTTGTCTGCAACAAACAACGCACTAATCAAGATCGTCGTCACGATCACCGGCAGGTGCGCGATGACACTGAGCCTGAGAAACTTCGGGAAGTATTCGCTGTAGAGCGAAAACGCGCGTCGATACAAAGCACCGACACCTTCGCTCTGCCCGCGTAGCGCGCTCGCAAATGCAAAGGCTGTTTGCGGTCGCTCAGCAGGGGTCTTCGCCAGCGCCGACATCACTACCGCCGCCACGCGTTTGGGAATCTTCTTAGCTCGTGCGCGTAGATCGTTTGGCGTTGCTTCGCGATGCGCGCGCATCACAGCCGAAGTCGCACCCGCAAACGGTGGTTCACCGGCCAACATCTGGTACGCGATGACACCGAGGCTGTAGATATCCGAACGGGTATCGACGTAACCTCCGCCACATTGTTCCGGCGACATGTAAAGCGGAGTGCCCATAATCGCGCCGACGCGCGTCAACGCGGCGCCTTGTGCTGAAGTCGAGATATGGGCAGTGTGCCTGCCGCCCCCGCTGGTCCCCGGTTCAAACAAGAGCGTGCCGTCGTCGTCATGCGCGTGGCTTTCAGTGAGTGGTTTATGGAGCACGGTGCCGACGCCTTCGCGTTTCACCTTGAAGGCCAGAGTTTGAGGCTCGTCTCCCGTGGGTTGTAACAACGTGTCGGTTTCTAAATACGCATTCGTGATCGATGCCGGAGCAGTGTCGTCGATGATCGTCGCCGCCGGGTCGTCATCAGTCGGAGGCGCACCGGTCTCACCGAGTTTAGCGATACCGAAATCGAGAACCTTGACGCGATAACCGCCGAGACGATTCGGTTCGAGCCAGATGTTGTCGGGCTTTAAATCGCGATGGATGATGCCCTGCTGATGTGCTTCATGAACCGCCGAACAGACCTGATCGAGAATGTCGGCGACCCACTCGAGTGGCAGATTCTTCTCTTCAGACAGAACGTCGCCGAGCGTGCAGCCGTCGAGATACTCCATCACGAGATACGCAATCTGGCCAGCCTTCATGTGGGCAAAACCGAAGTCTGTGACGTCAACGACGTTCGGATGGCGCAGACGTCCGGCGGCGCGCGCTTCGCGTTTGAAGCGCTCGACAAATTCGTTGTTGCGCATGAACTGCGGTGAGATGAGTTTTAGCGCGACGTAACGCTCTGTACCGAGGTGAGTTGCGAGGTAGACGGCGCCCATACCGCCCTGCCCCAGCAGGTGTTCCAGGCGGTATTTTTCGTCAAGAATCTCTCCGACGTATTGTTCGAGTCCGGGCATGAGTCACTAATGCTATAGCAAAGACAGCCACAGATAAAACGGATACGAGCGGATCCATAAAATCCGTGTTAATCAGTGGCTAAAACCGCATGCCATACCAATCGGTTGGCCGTCCGGAGGAGTTTGTGGCCGCGTGAGATTCATCTTCTTCGGATCGTCCTGAAAACGTTTGATCTGTTCGAGCGCGTAGTACAAAAACGCGCGCCGATTCTCATCAGCAGTGAGCCGCGTTTGCAGTGTCGCCCACGTTTTTAGCTGGTCCAACTTCCACGACGCAATCGCGCGCACCTGATTCAACGCACGTTCACCCGCAGCCAGCGACATGAGATCGTTCAGGATGATCATGTTAACCGTGTGCTGAATCTCTCCGGCGTAACCCGGCGCGGCCGGCGCCTTCCACGTGCTCGCAAGTATCTTATCGATGACTTCACCAAGACCCGGGTTGCGCACGTCGCGTGCATGAAACTGGATCAGCCGCGCAGCCCGCTCCTCATTAAACAGAAATCCACTCACGTGATCCGCGGCTGCTTCCGCAGGCGCCAGCGAATCGAAAACGGGCTGCGTGCGAATGCGAAAATCCTCACGCGTGCGGGGATAGCCCGACGGACGTGGTGGAATTAAACGCAGCAACGACTCAGGCACAGCGAGCGCCTCGGGTTTGATCGTGTCGAGCACTGCCGCGAGTGCGCGTCGCTGTTCTTCAGGCGACACGATCTGCGGGTTACGATCTCCCTTCCCTTTCACACTGAAGGTGTAATCCTGACCGCCAATTACTTTCGCTGCCGCTTCGACTTGATAACGGTGATACATGTAGATCGGAACCAACACCTCTTCGATCGTCGCCACGGGGGCGCCTTCGCGAATATTGTTTTCGCCAAACCGCCGCAACGCCGCCGCACGCACTTTCATCACGTTACCTAACTCATCGATAACGTTTGTGCCGTTGTCCCAGAGATGGGCCACCGAACTCGCGCTGCTCGCTGGTCTCGCATCCTGATCCGTCAAGTACATCAGACCGCGTGCGAACGCTTCGCTCAGTGTGCGATCGAGCGACTGTTGTTCGTCAGTTCCCACAGGAAAGTCCTGATAGCCGTAAGCGATGGACACCTTGTCCCATTCGCCGATTCCCTTCGCGTAAGCATCTGATAGATCCGGAACACCATCCGCGCCGAGCTTCGCACGCGGAGCGGGATAGTCCATTACCGATGCGCGGCTGACGGGACTGGCAGCGTAGTTGTGTTGCAATCCGAGCGTATGGCCCACCTCGTGTGCCGAGAGTTGGCGCAACCGCGCCAACACCATCTCCAGGAGCTTCGGAGAGGCCGTGTTCGTTTTGTCGTAAGGAGCCAACAAACCCTCGGCGATCAGAAAGTCCTGACGATCGCGCAGTGAACCGAGTGAGACGCGTCCCTGAATGATCTCACCAGTGCGCGGATCGACGAGCGAATTGCCGTAGGACCAACCGCGCGTCGATCGATGCACCCACTGAATCACGTTGTAACGCACATCCATCGGATCGACGTCAGCAGGCATAACTTCCACGCGAAATGCGTCCTTGTAGCCGATGGCTTCAAACGCCTGGTTCCACCAGCGCGCCCCTTCGAGCAACGCTGAGCGCACGGGCTCGGGCGCACCGCGATCCACGTAATAAACAATCGGCGCCACGGCTTCGCTGATGCGCGCGCCTGGATCTTTCTTTTGCAAACGATGTCGCGTGATGAAACGTTTGGTCACCGGCTCTTCGATCGGCGTCGCGAAATCCATGTAGTCGATGCTTTGAAAACTCGAGCGGGGATCGAACACGCGTGGCTTGAAACCAGGCGGCGGCAGTTGCACGAACGAATGACGTTCGCGAACGGTGATCGCTTCGGGCACGGGTACAACTTCTCTTACAAGTTGGCCCATCGGCTCACCCGTGAATGTCAGCGTCGTTTCGACTTCAGTGTTTTGTGGAAAATTTTTGGTGTTCGGGAGATAAAACGCGCTGCGAGAGGGCTCAAGACGATACGTCCCTTGCTGTTGTCTTTGGAGCGTGTTCGTGACCTGATGAACGTCACGCAGGTAAAAGTTTGTAGCATCCACCAGAACGCGAGTGCCTTCTTCGGCAACGACATCGAATCCCCACAAGGTCGATTCGGCAAATGCATCTTTGATGGCAAGACGTTCGTCAGGATTGTTTGTCGTCGCGCGAAAGTTGTAGTTAGGCGCCACCAGCAGAACTCGCGGCCCCACTCGATCGAATCTAACGATCACGCTGTTGCCGAGCTGCCCACGATCGAGGCCGATGTCGTTTGAACCGATGCCTGCGGGCAACGACTCGACGTAGAGAAACTCCGTATCCCACTTGTCGATCTCGAGCCACATCTTTCCCGCCTTCGCATCCCAGTAAAACGGAAAGAAGCCGGGAAACTTCTGCATCCCCGCGACCTTCTCCGCGATCGTTTGTGACTTTTGTGCGTGTGTGGTCCAACAGCAGACCAACAGCAACAACAAAATGACAAGACGTCTCATGCCGATCTCCTTTTAGCCACAGATGACACGGATGTAGACGGATAAATCTGTCTTTTTCCGTGTAATCTGTGGCTAAACTACTTTACTGATTACGCCATTCGGGGATTCTTCCCGGGGTCCAGGGTGCGCCTGCGGCTTCTAACTGTTTTTCCAGTCGCGATAGATCGACTTCGATCAACTGCCGCAATTGCGTCAACACAGCTTCGAAATCCTGCGCTGCCGCGGCATATTGATTTTGCTGAGTTTGCGTCGGGCGCGCCGTCGACATGCGCTGCGCATTGACGACGTAGCCGATGCGATCGTTGATCGACGGCGGCGTGTTCATGTTGCGCTGTCGCGCAGCAGTGTCACCACTCAAAGCACGCAGGATCTCGTTGGTTCGTTTCTCCAACGACGTTGCCTCATCCTGCAAGCGCTGCGGCAACGACGGAGTCTCGATGATTGCTCGTTTGATTGCCGTGAGACGTGGCCTGAGTGCGGTAGCAGCTTGCGTCGCGCCGCTCGCAGCTCTTTGCAGACGCACCGCCTTCTGCTGAAACTCAACCAATGCAGCACGGTCGGTGGTCGACATGTTTTCCTGGCCTTCCACCGTCACCTGGAATTCCTGCGCTGGTCCAAGTGGCGTGACTGTTCCTTCGACTCGCTTTGCCACCAGAGCTTTGTACGTCCCCGGCATAACGAGTGGACCAGACGGTGGCTCAAAATCAGGATCCGCATCAGGAGGTGGCGCAGCCGGAAGATTCGCTGCCGGATACCGCAAATCCCAGGTCAGTCGTTGCATACCTGCGGTGACAGGGCCGGTCAATCGCCGCACGACGTTGTCAGAAGAATCAGTGATTGTGACGATGATCGCCGGCGCTTCTTCCTCTTCTTCAGCGCGGAGTTGTTCGCGCGTGGGCCAAACCACGGGCGCGCCTTTTTTCTCTGCCTCGCGTTCACTCTCCTGCCGTTTCTCCTTGCGCGTCTTGAGCGCTTCTTTCAAATACCACGTCATGGTCGCTCCGAACGGCGGGTTGTCGGCAGTGTAATACCGCTCACCCTGAAAACTTTTGCCACGCCCGCCAAGCGGCTGCGACTGGATGTACATCAACGCATCCTTCACGGGGAAGACAGCCGCGTCCTGCCGGACCGTTTCCGGTTTAAGGAGACGCAGCGGCGTGTAGTCGTCGAGAATGTAAATGCCGCGCCCAAACGTGCCGATGACGAGATCGTTTTCGCGCTTCTGAATACTCAGATCGGCCACGGCGATCGTGGGCAGTCCGCCTTTGAGTTGGACCCACTTTTGTCCGCCGTCGACGGAGAAGAACAGCCCGAATTCCGTGCCGGTAAACAGTAGACTCGGATTGACGTGATCCTCGGCGATTGCGAGCACTGGACCATTCTTCGGCAGGTTGGAACTAAGCGATACCCACGTTCGCCCCGCATCCGTTGTCTTCAACAGATAAGGTTTGAAATCGGCGCTCTGGTGGTTGTCGAAACTTACGAACGCAGTGTTTGCGTCGTAATTGGAAGCGATGACGCGGCTCACGTACGACATGTCTGGAACGCCGGGAAACTTATCGATCTTGCGCCAGATCTTGCCGCCGTCTTCCGTCACCTGAAGCAGGCCGTCGTCAGTGCCCACATAAATCAGACCATCTTTTTTCGGCGACTCGGCGAGTGCTGAAGCGTTGCCGAAGAACGCCGTCGAAGCATTTTTCGCGACGGCGTCGATACCCCACACTTTACCCATTACGGGCAGCTTATCGCGATCGAGTTCGCGCGAGAGTTGACCGCTGATTACCGTCCACGTGTCGCCGCGATCGTCGCTGCGATACAGCTTGTCCGAGGCCATGTACAGCCGTGTGTGCAAATGCGGACTGACGATAAATGGCGTGTCCCAGTTCCAGCGCGGAGGATCTTCGCCGCGGCCCGGTTGCGGTTGAATACCAATGCGCTCTCCGGTGCGCTTGTCGAAGCGAACCAGCACTCCGTGTTGCAGCGACGCATAGATCGTGTTCGGATCTTCCGGATCGACCTGAGAACGAAAACCGTCGCCGCCGTTGGTCACAAACCAATCCGCGTTGGTGATGCCCGAAGCGCTGCGCGTGCGTGATGGTCCACCGAAGCTGAAGTTGTCCTGCGTGCCGCCGTAAACGTTGTAGAAAGGCTTCGCGTTGTCGGTGGTGATGTCGTAAAACTGCGGCACCGGAAGGTTCTGTTTGAAATCCCAGTGCGCGCCGCGATCGAAGCTTTCGTAGATGCCGCCGTCGCAGCCGACGAGATAGTGATCCGTGTTGTTTGGATCGATCCAGATGTCGTGATTGTCGACGTGTTTGTTTCGCTCGCCGAGACGTCGCAACGTACGACCACCGTCATCCGAGACCATCAAAAACACATTCATCACGTAGATGCGATCGACATCTTTCGGATCGGCAACGATGCGCGCGTAATACATCGCGGTCGTATCAAACTCATTCCGCCGTTCCCAACTGCCACCGCGATCGGATGAGCGGAAGATGCCGCCTTTACGATCCGCGGCTTCGACCGTCGCGTAGATCACGTTCGAATCCACGGGGGAGATCGCGAGTCCGATGCGGCCGAGTTCCGTCGTCGGCAGACCTGCGCGAAGCTTGGTCCACGTGGCGCCCGCGTCTGTCGATTTATAGAGCGCGCTTTCCGGACCACCGTTGATGAGCGTCCACCGATGACGGCGACGCTGATACGACGCGCAATAGATCGTGTTTGGATCGTTTGGATCGATCACGATGTCGGTCACGCCCGTGTTCTCGCTGATGTTGAGAATGTTTTTCCAGGTCTTGCCGCCGTCTGTAGTTTTGAAGAGTCCGCGGTCGCCGCCGGGCCCCCACAATGGTCCCTGCGCTGCGACGTAGACGACGTTTGAGTCTTTCGGATCGATCGCGATGCGGCCGATGTGTTCGGATGTTTTTAGCCCGACGTTTTTCCAGCTCCTGCCGCCGTCTTCCGATTTATAAAGTCCACTGCCATAGGAAACGCTTCGCTGGCTGTTGTTCTCGCCTGTGCCGACCCAAACTGTTAGCGGATTCTTTGGATCGAGTGTGATCGCGCCAATCGAGTAGGACGCTTCGTTGTCGAAAACGGGCGTCCATGTGATTCCGGCATTGACTGTCTTCCACACGCCGCCTGATGCAACGGCAACGTAGTAGTTCGAAGGCCTGGCTGGATCTACCGCGAAGCCGACAACGCGTCCGGAAGTAAATGCTGGTCCAATCGAGCGCATGCGCAGACCGTTGAATGTCGGCGTCGACATCGGATCGCGCGGAGTCGGTGACTCTTCGGGTGTTGGAGTCGGGGTCGGCGTCGGTGTAGCAGCGACTGTGGGCGATGGCGATGGCCGAGGGGGTTCCTGAGCAACTACGCCAAGCGGTAGCAGCATGAGCATCGAGATCACAGACAATGCGCACGAAGACATGGTCATAAACGGTTTCCTCTTAGTTGTGTATAGAGATGGAGCTTGTAGAGTCGGTAACGCTGAAAGCGTTCTAACGCCGAAGGCGTCCGCCAATGACTAACGCCGAAGGCGTCCGCCAATGACTAACGCCGAAGGCGTCCGCCAATGACTAACGCCGAAGGCGTCCGCCAATGACTAACGCCGAAGGCGTCCGC
>DATNCH010000283.1:0-12970 GCA_035571655.1 Pyrinomonadaceae bacterium | reverse complement strand
TGCCTACGACGATTGGTGCATCGCGCAGGTGGCGCGCATGCTCGGCAAGACAGCGGATTACGACCGCTACATGGCACGCGCGCAGTCGTACAAGAACCTGTTTGATGCGGGTTCGGGGTTCATGCGCGCGCGCAGCAATGGCAATTGGGTCGAGCCTTTCGATCCGCGCGAGGTTACGTTTGCGTTTACTGAAGCAAACTCGTGGCAGTACACGTTCTTTGCGCCGCAGGACGTGAGCGGGCTGGTCGAGCTGATGGGTGGGCGACGGAACTTTGCTGGCAAGTTGGACCAGTTGTTTGCGGCCAATAGCCGGACAACGGGACGCGAACAGGCTGACATCACGGGTTTGATCGGGCAATACGCACACGGCAACGAGCCGAGTCATCACATGGCCTATCTTTACGACTACGTGGGCCAACCCTGGAAGACTCAGTTTCGCGTACAGCAGATCGTGAATGAGTTTTACAAGCCCGAGCCTGATGGTCTGATTGGAAACGAAGACTGCGGACAGATGTCGGCGTGGTACGTGCTGAGTGCGGCCGGGTTTTATCCGGTGACGCCGGGTTCGAAGGTTTATGCGATCGGGTCGCCGTTGTTTCCGGAAGTGCGGTTCAGTCTCGAGAACGGAAAGTCGTTTGTGATTCGCGCGGAAGGCGTGTCTAGTCGCAACGTTTACATTAAGTCAGCGACGCTGAATGGGAAGCGGTATGACAAGTCGTTTCTCTTGCACGACGATCTGATGCGTGGAGGTGAGCTCGTGTTTCAGATGGGTTCGCAGCCGAACTTCAAATGGGGACGTGGGCGAGGGAACGAGCCGATGTCGCGTATTGATGGTGCGGAAATCGTTCCTGTGCCGGTGATCAAAGCGGCGGGGAAGACGTTCAGAGATCAGCTTGAAATCAACCTGATCGGCGACACGTCAATTCATTACACACTCGATGGTTCAGAACCTGATTCTAACTCGGCAATATTCACAGACACGATCGTAATCACAGCTGATGCGATTGTGAAAGCGCGTGCGATTTCAGCGGACGGCAGACGCAGTCATGTCGCAACAGCCAACTTCCATCGCATTCCGCACGATTGGCGGATCACTTTGGAGTCAGCGTACAGCTCGCAATACACAGGCGGCGGCGACATGGCGCTGATCGACGGTATTCGAGGAACCGCGAACTGGAGTGGCGGCGCCTGGCAAGGTTATTGGAACAAGGACTTCGTCGCCGTGATCGATCTCGGAAGCGTGCAGACAGTTTCGAAAGTCGGCGCAGGGTTTTTGCAGGATATTGGCTCGTGGATCCGGATGCCGAGGCGCGTCGAGATTGAACTCTCGATGGACGGGAAGACGTTTGGTCCGGCGTTGTCGGTCGCGAACGATGTTTCCGATAAGCAGGAGGGCGTTGTGACAAAAGACTTCGTCACAACGCTCCCTCCTCAGAACGCACGTTACATTCGGATCAGAGCAATGAACTCCGGAAGAGACACTTGGATCTTCGTCGACGAGATCATTATTGGCACAGATAAACACAGATAAATGATGGATCAGAAGAATGGTTCTTCCGATCCGCTTATATCCGTGTTATCTGTGGCTCACCATTGCAACTCAAACTCGTACTCGGACGCGCCGCCGCGCGTGTCCCTGATCCGCACGACTGCCGTGTAGTCGTTTTCTCGCGACGGTTGTTGCTCGATAGAGATCTCGCCACGGCCTCGCTTGTTCGTCAGTCTGACGGTTACACGACGGTACGGAAGTGAATTATAGAAATTCGGCTGTCCATCGCTGTAGGGCGTGCCACCAAGCGTTTCTACTTCTGCCGTGCCGCCGCGAATTCGAATCCGAACATCGTCGTCAACACGGCCTCGCCACGTCATTCGCCCGCTGCGATCGGAGTCTGGATTCTGGCCGCCGCCACCACCGGGGCCGCCGTAATTCAGTTCGCGCGAGATGTCAGACATGAGACGTTGCAGGTTGGACCAGTTGCTTCGTTGCGGGTTGTAGCGCTCGATGGAACCGCCGAGAGTTCGGAGGATGTCGAACGCATCGCGCAGATCCGAGGTTGAACGGCGGTCGACAGCCATTCGATAGAAGATGCGTGATGCACCGGCGAACTGCTGCGTCACCATTACCGCCTCGACATCGCGCCGTGCATTTCGATTCCCGTTTGCATAATTGTTGTAGGTGTCGTCTGCAAACTCGCCTGATTCTCGCGATAAGCGGTCGGCGAGATCGGTCAGCCGGTTATTGTTGGACTGCCCAAACTGGGAGAGGGCTGGACTGGCAAACACCAGGGTTGCAACCACGACTAAAAGACTTCTGGTAATCATAGATCCTCCTGGCCACGAAAAAGCGTAAAAGGCACTTAATCATAAACTATTCGGGGATTTGATATAATGCCCACCAAGGAGTTTAAAACATGAGTTGGAATCAAGCTTCAAGTGTGCCGGCGGATGTTCGCGACGCTCGCGTCACCGCGTTTTTAAGTAAGGTTTATGGATGGATGTTTTTGGGTTTGCTGGTTACGTCGGGGACGGCGCTGATTGTCGCCTCGTCGCCGGTGTTGATCAAGACCCTGATTCTTAATCGATTTCTCTTTTGGATCCTGCTTTTTGCTCCGATCGGGCTGGTCTGGTACATGGCTGCGCGCGTAGAACAGATGGCGCCTACCACGGCTGCCGGGATGTTTCTGCTCTATTCGGGGCTCGTAGGTATAACAACCTCCGTAATCTTCCTCGTTTACACAAGCTCTTCGATTGTTTCGTCGTTTGTGATTACGGCAGGAATGTTTGGTGCGATGGCGGTGTTTGGAACTTTCACCAAAAGGAGTCTCGCGGGCTGGGGCCAGTTCCTGTTTATGGGTTTAATTGGCCTGATCATCGCGATGGTTGTAAGTATCTTTTGGCTGAATGATCTGCTGGCGTTTGTTATCTCAGTCGTCGGCGTGATCGTGTTTACGGGTCTAACTGCCTACGATGCACAGCGCCTGAAAGAGATGGCGGTCGCGCTGCCTGATGGTCGAGTGGGGTCTTATGCGGTCGTGGGAGCGCTGTCGCTCTATCTCGACTTTATCAACCTGTTCTTCTTTATACTGCGTTTGTTTGGCGGTCGCCGAAACTAAATAGGCCACAAAAAGGCATAAAAAACGGCCGCAAAAGGGCACAAAAGACCGTTGTGTTTTCTGTGCCTTTTTGTGTACTAAACAGGAGTCCCACCATGATCCAAAAGCGCACAATTCTATTAACTCTGTTGTTGGCGATCTGTTTTTCGGCACAGGCGCAGGACGCGGCGAAGAATGATGTACTGGGCGCGCTTCGCTACAGATTTATCGGCCCCACCGGCAATCGCGTCACCTCAGTTGCCGGCATTCCCGGTCAGCCAAATATCTATTACGTTGGTGCGGCGTCTGGTGGTATTTGGAAAACTACCGACGGCGGTGTGCACTGGGATCCCATCTTCGATTCGCAGCCAGTCTCCTCGATCGGCGCGCTCGCGATCGCACCGTCGAATCCAAACATCGTCTGGGCCGGCACCGGCGAACCGTGGATACGCAGCCACATCTCCGTAGGGCAGGGCGTTTATAAATCCACTGACGCGGGCAAGACGTGGACGTTGATGGGACTCGAGAAAACCGGTCGCATCAGTCGCGTTGTAATCGATCCAAAGAACCCGGACGTCGTGCTCGTGGCCGCTCTCGGACACGCCTATGGACCACAACCGGAACGCGGCGTCTTTCGCACCACAGACGGCGGCAAGACGTGGCAACGCGTGTTGTTTACAGACGAGAACAGCGGTTGCGCTCATCTCGAGATGGATCCGAACGATCCGAAGATCCTTTTTGCGGGCATGTGGCCGCTCGAGATTCACACGTGGGGTCGTTCGAGTGGTGGACCAGGCAGCGGTTTATTCAAATCGACGGACGGCGGAGTGACGTGGAAACGTCTTACCGGTAACGGTCTGCCGGCGCGCATGACCGGTAAGATCGTTCCTGCAATCGCACCCACCAACTCAAAACGCATTTACGTGCTGATCGAAACCGGCGATGGAGTGCCTCTGGACGGCAAGGAAACCGATCGAGGCAAGCTGTGGCGATCCGATGATGGCGGCGAGACGTGGCGTCTGATCAGCTACGATCGAAACCTAGGCGGCCGCACGCATTATTACTTCCGCATGGCCGTCGCTCCCGACAACGAGAATGAAACGTATTACCTCACCGCGGGATTCGCAAAATCCACCGACGGCGGCGAAAACGCGCGCTTGATGGTCGCCAACGCGAGCCCGGGCGGCGACAATCACGACATCTGGATCGATCCGACAAACGCAAACCGCATCGCGGTTGCGAATGACGGCGGCGTCTCAATCTCGACGACGCGCGGGCAGACGTGGTATCGAATTCAACTTCCCATCGCGCAGATGTATCACGTCACAGTCGACAATCGAATTCCGTACTACGTCTACGGGAACGAACAGGACGATCCGTCTTATCGCGGGCCGAGTCGCTCCGGTGGTGGCGGCTTCGCGGGATCTATTCCGCGCAGTGCATGGCAGCCGGTAGGCGGCGGAGAAAGTGGGTGGGCCACGCCGGATCCGATCGATCCAAACATCATCTGGTCCAGCGCTTCCGGATCGGGAAGCGTCGGCGGCATTGTCGAACGTTACGATCTGCGAAACGGGCAGATCCGCCGGGTCGAAGTGTGGCCCGATCAAACCAACGGTTCGCCTGCGGCTGACGTGAAGTACAGGTTTGTCTGGACGTTTCCGCTGACAATCTCGCCACACGATCACAAGAAGCTTTATGTTGGCAGCCAGCACGTTCACCAGACAACGGATGATGGGCAGTCGTGGCAGGTGATTAGTCCGGATCTGACGACGAACGACAAGAGCAAGCAGGGCTTCTCGGGTGGTCTGACCGGCGACAACATCGGCGTCGAGTATTTCTCGGTGATATTTGCGATTGCCGAATCGCCGAAGGAGAAGGGGGTGATCTGGGTCGGAACGAACGACGGCCTGGTCCAGTTAACGCGCGACGGTGGTAAGAATTGGTCGAACGTGACGAAGAATATTCCCGACCTGCCGAAGTGGGGAACCGTCAGCAACATCGAACCTTCTCGTTATGCACCCGGCACTGCTTACCTGACGGTCGATTTCCATCAAGTAAACAATCGCGACCCGTTCATCTACAAAACGAAAGACTATGGCAAGACGTGGAAATTGATCACGAATGGAATTCCGCACAGCATGTTGAGTTATGCGCATTGTGTTCGTGAAGATCCGGTGCGCCAGGGACTCTTGTATGTTGGAACTGAGAACGGACTGTACGTCTCGTTTGACGATGGCGAGAAGTGGGAACCGTTGCAAAGCAATCTACCACCCGCGCCAGTCTACTGGATGGTGGTCCAGGAACATTTCAACGATCTCGTGGTTGGAACCTACGGGCGTGGCTTCTGGATTCTCGACGACCTCACGCCGGTTCAGCAGATGAATAAGACCGTGCGCGATTCGAGCGTGCACCTGTTTCCGCCGCGTGCGACGTACCGGTTCAGACAAGGCACGGTGCCGGTGACGATGTCTGACGATCCTTCAGCCGGACAGAATCCGCCGTACGGAGCGGCGATCAGTTACTACCTCAAGTCAGTACCCACGGGAGAGGTACGCATCAGAATCCAGGATGCGAAGGGCCAGACGGTTAGAACTCTTCCGCCGGGCACTAAGAACGTGGGTCTAAACCGCGTCACGTGGAATCTCGAAGGCGATCCGTCAACTGAGGTCCGCCTGCGGACGAGTCCTGAATATGCTCCGGAGATCAAAGTTGGACCAGACGGAACTCGAAATGCTCAGGGCACTTCACGGCTTTCCATCCTGATGCCGCCCGGAACTTACACCGTGAAGCTCTCGGCAGGCGGGCAGGAACTCAGTCAGCCGCTCATCATCAAGAAGGATCCGAATTCCGGTGGCACCGAAGCCGACATCAGTACGCAAACGGAAATGATGACGGAGTTGCGAAACGACCTCGACAGCGGCGCAAAAATCGTGAACCAGATCGAGTTTATTCGCAGCCAGCTCGAGCAATTGACCGCGACGTCCGTGAAACCGGCAGCGGACTCACTTGATAAAAAATTGATCGAGATTGAGGACAATTTAATCCAGCGGAAGCTGACGGGGCAGGGGCAGGACGCGGTTCGCTACCCAGCGAGGCTTTTGGCCAAGATCGGCTACCTGGCAAGCGGCCTTGCCAGTGGAGACTTTGGTCCAACAAAGCAGCAGCGTGAAGTGCAGGCCCTGTTCAAGCCACAACTCGCCGGACTCCGTCAACGTCTCGACGACGTTCTAAACCAGGATCTGCCGGCGCTCAATAAACTACTCGCCGATAGCGGTATGAAGACCGTGATTAAATCGAGTCCCTAGGACGAGACACGGAGGCGCGGGGACGGGGAGACGCGGAGATGGGGAGACGCGGAGATGGGGAGACGCGGAGACACGGGGAGACGCGGAGATGGGGAGACGCGGAGATGGGGAGACGCTACCGGGAGACGCGGAGACACGGGGTTTCTCCGTGTCCCCGTGTCCCCGTGTCCCCGCGTCTCCGCGTCTCCCCCGTCTCCCTGTCTCCACTAGCTCTTCGGCGAGAAGCCACGCTTCTTCATTAACGCATCGATCTTCGGATCGCGCCCGCGGAATGCACGGTAGGCTTCAGCAGGGTCTACTGTGTTACCCACGGAGAAGATGTACTTCCGCAGCCGCTCGGCAACTGCACGATCGTACGGGCCTTTACCTTCCACGAACGCTCCGAAAGCATCCGCTGTCAACACGTCTGACCAGAGATAACTGTAATAACCAGCCGAATACGAATCGCTCGAGAAGACGTGCAGGAACTGCGGCGTGCGATGACGCATCACGATCTCCTTCGGCATGCCGAGCTCTGCAAGAGTCTCGCGCTCGAAAGCATCGGGATCGATCTCCCTGTCGCCCGCGAGATGCAGCTTCATGTCAACCAGTGCTGCCGACAAGTATTCCACTGTCGCAAATCCCTGGTTGAAAGTTGCCGAACGGGTGATCTTGTTGACCAACTCCTGCGGTATCGGTTTACCGGTCTGGTAGTGAAGCGCAAAACGCTGCAATACCTCGGGCGTCGAGAGCCAATGCTCGAGAAGTTGCGAAGGGAACTCGACGTAGTCGCGCGGCACAGCGGTTCCCGCGACCGACGGATAGGTGACGTTCGAGTTCAAGCCGTGCAACGCATGGCCAAACTCATGAAACATCGTCGTCGCATCATCCCAGGAGATCAGCACCGGCTCGCCGGGTTTACCTTTGATGAAGTTTGCATTGTTGGAAACGATCGTGGTGACCTCGCCATTGACTCGTTCCTGCGCGCGGTAGGCATTCATCCACGCGCCCGAGCGTTTTCCGGCGCGCGCATAGGGATCGAAATACCAGAGCCCGATGTGTTTCTTTGAAGTTTTGTCGGTCACTTCCCAAACGCGAATGTCCGGATGGGCCACCGGGACGTTTGTGACCGGCGTGAAGTTGAAATTGAAGAGCTCGCCTGCGACCCAGAAGATTCCTTCGCGCAGCTTCTCGAGCTGGAGATACGGCTTGATTTCGTTCTGGTCCAGATCGTATTTCGCCTTGCGGACTTTCTCCATGTAATAGCGATAGTCCCACGGCTCGATCTTGATCTTCGCGCCCTCTTTGTCGGCGAGCGCCTGCATGTCCGCAACCTCTTCGTGTACGCGCGCGACGGCAGGTTTCCAAACGGCTTCCATCAACTGCATGGCGCGTTCCGGCGTTTTGGCCATCGAGTTTTCGAGACGCCAGTGCGCGTGTGTCGGATAGCCTAACAACTTCGCGCGCTCCGCACGCAGTTGCAGAATCTCCGTGATGATCGCGTTGTTGTCGTGTTCACCACCGTTGTCGCCGCGGTTGACAAACATGAGCCACGCCTTTTCGCGCAAGTCACGGCGAGCCGAGTAAGTAAGAAACGGATCGATCGAAGAACGCGTGTTCATGATCACCCACGTGCCCGGTTGTTTCTTCGTTTCCGCGGCTGCGGCGGCGGCATCGCGCAATGATTGCGGCAGTCCTGCAAGTTCGTCTTCGCTCTTCAGCACGAGGAATTGATCTGTCTCTTCGGCGAGGACGTTCTGACTGAACTTCGTGTAGAGTCCCGCGAGTTGCTGGTTGATCTGCGAAAGACGCTTTTTGGCGTCGGCATTCAAGCGGGCGCCGGCGCGGACGAAGTTTGTATAGTAGAGCCAGGTCACGCGCTGTTGTTCAGGCGTGAGCTTCGCTTTTTCCGGCGAGTTGTAGACAGTTTCGATTCGTTTGAACAGCGCTTCGTTTTGCGTGATTTGATCGTTGAAGGCAGCCAGACGCGGGGCCATCTCACGTTGTACGGCCTGATATTCCGGGCTGGCCATAGTCGATCCCCAAACTCCATACAAGGTGCTGACGCGGTCCAGCGTACCGCCGGCGCGTTCGAGTGCCGCGATGGTGTTTTCGAAGTCGGGCGCTGCCGAATTGGCTGTGATTTGATCGATCTCCTTGAGCTGTTCGGCCATTGCAGCTTCGAGCGCCGGTTTGAAGAGTGCGATCTGCACGCGGTCGAACGGCGGGACGCCACCATACGGACCTTCCCACTTTGCGAGTAAAGGGTTGTTATCAGTGTTCATTGCGTTGACTAGCATTGCTGTGGCAAGAAGCAGCGCAAAACTACGAAGGCGCATAATCTGTATTTCCAATCTTTGTAGAGTTTCGCAGTAGTATAGTCACAAAGAAGCACAAAAAGCATTTCTGCCTTTTGTGCTTGCTGGTGTGTGCTTCTTTTTAGCTAATTTACGGCTCGCCGTCGCCTTTCTTTCCCTTTTTCTTTGCTGGAGGCTCAGTTTCGCGAGGCCGTGTTGTCGGTGGCAGTGGCGCGTCGGCCTTAGCAGGCGCGGCGTCAGTCTTCGGTTGGGGATTGGCGGGTGCGTCGTCGGCCTTGGGAGGTGGCGGCATCGTCACCTGCTCGAGTTTTGGTTGAGTAGTCCCTTCCGGTGAGGCATTCTCTTCTTCCTCCGCCGCTGCTGCCATCAGTTCCGCGCGTTCAGCCGCGAGCTCTCGTTGACGCTGGCGGTAGAGCTCTCTCATGTCTTCCGGCATCTCAGGCGGTTTCGGAAACTCTTCTTTCTCCTTGTCTTTGAGGAAGGTCTTCATGAAGTCGACGAACATCGGCAACGCGCCTTTAGCACCGGTCATGTCGTTGCCGAGCGGCCTCTTCTTACCCGGATAACCCATCCAGACGCCAGTGACGTAAGTCGGCGTGTAACCGAGGAACCAGACGTCGGTGTGATCGTTAACAGTGCCGGTCTTTCCAGCGACAGGAATCGGAAGTGAGTTCGCGGCAGTCGCCGTTCCACCAGTGACCACGCCGCGCATCATTGACACCATCGTCAACGCAACGTATTCGTTCACGACCTTGAACGTAGTTCTCTGCCACTCTTCGAGTGTCGCACCATCGCGATCCAGAACCTTGCGAATCAAGTGTGGCTCAACTCGGATTCCCTTGTTTGGAAACGCCGAATACGCCGACACCATCTGATCGAGCGGCACTTCGGTCGCGCCGAGCGCCGAAGGTAGATACGGTGACATCGGGACTTTGACACCAAAGCGACGGACCATCTGCGCGCCCGTTTGAATGCCGACGGTTTGCAGCAGGTGCACCGCCGGAATATTCATCGACTTCGCGAGCGCGGTCTTCATCGGCATGTCGCCGGAACCGAGCGAACCGTCGTAGTTGTGTGGTTGCCAGTCACCGATTTTGATTGGAGCGCCACTGACCGGAGTATCGGGAGTCATCCCCCATTCAACTGCCGCGGTGTAGATGAAGGGCTTGAACGCCGAACCGGTTTGTCGGTAAGCCTGCGTCGCGTTGTTGAATTTGTTTGTGTAGAAATCGTAGCCGCCCACCATCGTGACGATCTCGCCTGTCTTCGCGTTGAGCGTCATCATCGCTCCCTGCACACCGGGAACTTGTGACAGTTCAACTTTCAAGCTGCGATTTTTTTCGTCGACTTCCTTGATCGCGAATTCCGCGAGATAACCCGCCTTGAACTCATCTTTTGGCTGACGTTTTCCCCAACCCATCTCTGCGGGTGTGATCGTCGCAGTGTAATTGCCGAAACGCGCTAATGCTTCGTTGCGCGTGCGGTCCACTTTCATGATCAGGCCCATCAGGTAGCGACCTGGTTCATATTCGTTGCCGTACCAATCAGGATGTTTGTAGTTGGCGAGTTCCTGTTGCGTGGCTGGACCTTCGCCGTTGTTAACGGTCGTCGGAATCATCGTGTAGCTCGAGCGCCATCCGCTGTGCGTGCGATCGTAATTACGCAGACCAGCGCGGAGCACTTCGTAGGCTCGCTTTTGCGCTTCGACGTTGATGCTCGTGTAAACGGAAAGACCACCCTGGGCGACGCGAGTCGTGTACCTGTCTTCGAGGTCCTGACGGATGTACTCAACGGGATAGTCAAAGGCGGATGATTTGCGCTGAGACTGGTAGTACGCCGTGTCAGCGAGTTGAATGGGTTTCGCTTTCGCGGCATCGGCGTCTGCCTGACTGCAAAAGCCGTTCTTTGCCATTAAATCGAGCACGAGATCGCGACGCTCTTTTGCTTTTGAGGGGTTCGCAGTCGGTGAATAGTCGCTCGGTGCTTTCGGAATGCCGGCGAGCAATGCAGCTTCGCCGAGTGTCAGATCTTTGACGTGCTTGTTGAAATAGGTCTGAGCTCCGGCTTCCATGCCGTACGCGTTGGCGCCCAGAAACATGTGGTTGGCGTACAACTCCATGATCTGGTTCTTGGTGTAGTAGCGTTCGATCTGAAGCGCCAGGATCCACTCGTTGATTTTACGCGTGTAGGTTTGTTCCTTTGAAAGAAACAGGTTCTTGGTGAGTTGTTGCGTCAGCGTCGAGCCGCCCTCGACCTTGTCCGTGGTGAGGTTCTTCCAGGCCGCACCCATGATACGGATCGGATCGATGCCGATGTGGTCGTAGAACCGCACATCCTCGACGGCGAGAATCGCGTTTTTCAGAGTCTCCGGAATCTCTTCGTACTTGAGTGGGATTCGCTTTTCGAGAGCAAACTCGCCGATCACAGTTTCGCCGTCGTCAGCATAAACTCTCGTCACCACGCTCGGGCGATAGGTCGCGAGGGCAGCGACTTCGTTGGCTGCTCGCGAGTAGTTCAACTGGTAGGCAGCGACAATGCCGGTCAAGCCACCTGCCGCCAGCGCCAGGAGCAACACCGTTGGTAACCAAAGTCGTGCCAGCAGGTGTCTACGTTGTTCAGGAGGTGTGTTGATTATTGCCTTGGGCGAGTATTTGGAATTAAAAGCCATGAGTTGATATTTCCCCCGAAAACAACTTGCCTTGAAACTCTGTAGAGGACAACGTGGGTACCCACAGAAGCCTCAAAATTATAGCTTACAGGGATGCGGACACCGAGCGCGGTAGCGCCGGGGTCAGCCAGTCTCTATAATGGCTTCGCTCGCAATGGGGGCGACAGGCTTCGACAGGAACCTGAACGATCGTCGCGATGCATGCCGGGCTACCTTATGCAGCTCGTTAAAAAGCGTAGGGAAAAAACAACTGCCAATAACAATGAATTGGCTCTCGCTGCCTAATTAAGCACCGAGCGTCTCGCCGCAAGTTGCTCATGCGCGCGGACTGAGATGTCACTTAGATGAGCTGGCCCGCGCTTTCGGTCCGTGAGCGTGGGCGAGACTAAAGCCGGACTAGCTCGTGTCGAGGTCTTGTCGCTTCACTTACTCGACATTGAGCGAATTTTTATCGGCGTGCGCACACGCGTTTGCCTGATAAGAAAGAGAAGCGACTAAGCATGTAGAGTCCTTCGGCGTTGGTTTTTGGATCCGAGTTCAATTCTCGGCGCCTCCACCATTTTTGATTGTGGGAGTCCTCACTCCCTTGACCCAGAGAGAACTATGAGCACTACAACTCACTTAATGACCGCAGAAGAGTTAATGAACATTGACGACGACTCACATCGTCACGAACTTATTAAAGGAGAACTCCTCACCATGCCTCTCCCGAAGCGCCCACACGGGCGAGTCGCCGCCAAGCTCACATTCCTTTTGATGCAACATGCCAGAGCCAACGGCCTCGGCGAAATCTGCGCTGAGTCAGGCTACAAACTTGAAAGCGATCCCGATACGGTATTGGGTCCTGACGTTTCATTCGTTGCTCAGGATCGTATCGACGCTGCTATAGATGGATATTATCAAGGTCCACCTGACCTTGCCGTTGAGGTGTTATCTCCCGGCGATCGACGAGGAAAAGTTGAGTACAAGTTAAACCTGTGGTTAGAGTCGGGCACAAGATCCGTGTGGCTGGTAAATCCTCGGAAACGAACTGTTGAGGTTATTCGGTCAATAGACGAGAGAAGGCTTCTTCACGAGACTGATGATCTCGTTGACGACACCCTTCCGGGATTTCGTGTCAAAGTTTCAGAGATCTTCGACTAGGCCAACACTCACTTGGACCGCAACCTTCCCATCGGAATCTTCGACAGCGGCGTTGGCGGGCTAACTGTCTACAAAGCTCTGCACGAGCGTCTACCAAACGAACGCTTTGTCTATCTCGGCGACACCGCCCGTGTGCCGTACGGCACAAAGTCACTCGCGACTGTCGAGCGTTACGCGGTCGAGAATTCGAGGTTTCTCGCGGCGCACGGTATCAAGTTACTCGTCGTCGCGTGCAACACTGCCTCGGCTCTGGCGTTGCCCGCTATCCGCGCAGCGGTCAAGGTTCCGGTCATCGGTGTGATCGAACCTGGCTCACGCGCCGCCGTGGACGCCGCGCAGGACGCGAACATCGGCGTCATTGCGACCGAGGCAACGATTCAGAGCCGCGCCTACGCTCGAGCGATTACGTCCATGCGCCCCACGGGCCAGGTCTTCGAAAAAGCCTGCCCCCTCTTTGTTCCCTTA
>DATNCH010000282.1:0-36755 GCA_035571655.1 Pyrinomonadaceae bacterium | reverse complement strand
AGCCGCCGTTAGTGATGCCGTCGAGCGGCGCGTGTGGCGCAACCTCGTTGACTCGCGCGTTCAGGAAACTACGCCAGTCGTAAGGTGTGACTTCGTTGAGCGTGTTGACTACGTCGTCGAATGTATACGGCTTGAGCGCTGGTCCACTGTCCTGGCCGCCGTGAAACCTGCGACAGAAATCGTCCAACGAGAGCTTCCCGTTACTTCGCGTTCTGATCAGCACATCGGCATCCAGCCAGATCAGCGAGCCTTCGTCGTAATAATCAACACGACGACGATAATTCATCCAAGCTCGTGGTGAAGGATACGTAAACTGGACCGCCATTGCCGTATCCACTAATGGACGCCATTGGCGACCCGACTGGTTTTCCAATTCGGCGGCAACGGCCGCCATAGCGTCGCGAAAATCTTCCGCGGTCCAAAGACCGCTGCGGGCAGGCAGTACTTTGCCGAGATACTGTGTCAGACCTTCGTAGACCCACAACAACTCGCCTCGCATCGGCTGGTCAAAGTCAGGCGTCGCGAGTCCCACCGGGCGACGATACTTGCCATTCCACGAGTGAGCGTATTCATGGCCCATCAACTCTGCAAAGTCGAGTAGTTCCAGCTCGTCGCTGAACGCTTTTTCGCCGACCCCATCTTCGCTGGATTCGTGATGCTCCAGTCCTTCGCTCCCGCCGTGGTCGCTCAGCGTCACAAGAAATTTGTAGCTTCTGTAATGACGTGCGCCAAACAACGCGTAAGCCTCCTGCACAAGTGCTCGCAAGCCTGTTGACGTCTCTGGCTTCATCTCGAGCGCTGCCGTTGTGTCGGCCATGATGTCAACCTCATGCATCATCCCTGCGGAGGTGAGCGGAAGTTTACGGAAGCTCGTGCCGATGATTGCCGGAGAATCCACGAGTTGGGTAAGCGAGACTTCTTTGAACTGAAATTCATTCTTGTTCTCATTGGCAATGGGCAACGCAGATGCAAACTGCCACCCTGAGGGCAACTTCAGCGACGCTTTGACGATGATCGCATCGCTACCCATCCCCTGCGGGTAAACGAGTACACGATTCCACTTGATGCGCGCCAGCTTTGCACTCGCCGTTGTTTCCGGTTGCGAAACATCGTCGAGCGTGACGTCAAGAAGTGTCACTCCCTGAGGGATATCGCAATGAAAAGCAAACATCTCAACGTCATCGCGCCGCCACACTATCAGTTTATCGCCGCTACTCAGCTTCAGACCCACGAGATCGTTGATTGGGCCAGTAGGACTGTGTTCGCCGGGAATCCACTTCGGATAAAAAAGTGTCAACGGCCCCGGCTTGACCGGAATCGTGAGTTTACTGTGAACAATATTCCGTGCTGCGTCGGATGCATCGACGTTGACCGTAATTGCTGTTTGAGCAAATGCGGAGACGCTACCGAGAAACAGAATTATTACAATGGTGCAGGTTCGAATAGATTTCATGAATCTATTGAACCAAGAACCGAGCACGTCAAACAACTCGGGCCATGGATAACACGAATATAAATCGGTCTTCGCCCAAGACTAAGGCGTCGCACAGACGACGCCTCTTGTCTTTGGTTATCGAATTGGTAGTTGAATCCGTTCTCAAAAATGACAGGAGCACGCGGTTGCCCCTGTGGATTGCCATTAATACTGACAACTACATGACTCGTCATCCCAAGCGCCGCCGAGCTGAGCACATTTGCTCTTCATGGCTTGAGACGCGTTGCAGGTTCCCGACGGCGGGGGCGGGGGTGGGGGTGGTGCCGGGGGAGGATTGAATTGCTTGCCATACGCGCAGAGGATTGACAGCGGAAACTGCGGATCGATGCATGTTGGCGGCAGTGATGCGACAGTACCGTGCAGGAAATAGTTGTTCTTGCCAGGCCTATTTGGTGGCTGCTCTGCATTGGTCGCGGGGAAGATATTAAATCCATACCAGTAGCCCAGGTCCGTGCTGTACCAGATCGATAATGGGTACACCGGTAATATACCAACAAACGCGGGGTGAGACGTGCCAATTGTTCCTTGTGGAAATACCCAGCCAGCAACGCCCTCATAGTGATAATCACTTCCGAGTTCGGAGTAATAAGTGGAGTAGTAGTAATACACGCGCCATCCACTCTGAACAACTCTCCAGCGGTGTAGACGGACAAGGCCGGTAGACGGATCGGCGGTGTAACCATCGGGTGGTCTATAGATCCCCAAGCCGTGGGAAGTAAGTTGGTTGAATGGGACGAAAAGATGACCGTTAGCTGCACCCTCGTTGAAGACGTGTGTGAGCAGGTAGCCACCATTCTCCGAGGAGATTTCAAACCTGTAAAATGCGGTGGGCTCCACAAAGATTGGACCAGTTTGTGCACTGACGTGGGGTGAATAGCTAACGCCTAAAATGGTAAACAAAGTCAGGTAGAGGAAGAGGCGAGTGAAATTCTTTAGCATTGTTGTTCTCCTTGGCTGGCTCGAATCAGGTTAGTTGAATTGTTGATAGGCCCACCGCATCGTACGCAACGCCCAGGGCGTTAGGGCGTCGGTTTGAAGGGCGTTGGTGCAACATGAAAACAGCTAGAATGAATATGAGATGAAGCTCTCTTCGTGAGACTACGGGTTGCGCTTTGCGTAATTCGAGTAGCGGATTACAATGCCCGTAGCTCATTCAATCCTTCGCCGACCCTACTAGGCCAACTGAGTCTCACTAAATCTCAGCAGACTATACTTGGAAGCGCCTCATGGATGTCTTTAAGAAACCTCAAAAGATTCGCAAAGGAACTCCAAGCACGTTGGAAGCTCGAGCCCTTGCGAATTCTTCTGCGCGCGTTTACCAGTTTGATTCTTTCCTGCTCGATCAAACCGAACGCATCCTGCTCTGCGGCAGAATGCCTGTGTCATTACCACCAAAGGTCTTCGACGTATTGTGTGTGTTAGTTGAAAGTGCTGGGCACCTGGTGACGAAGGTGACCCTGTTGGAAAAGGTTTGGCCAGATACGTTTGTCGAAGAAGCAAATGTCAGTATAAACATCGCAACTCTCCGAAAGATTTTAGGCGAAAGCGCTGGTGGACAACCTTACATTGAAACTGTTCGTAAACGTGGCTATCGCTTCGTGGCAAAAGTCCGGGAGCTTGAGGACGAGAATGCTCTAAACGCTCTAAGGCATGAACGAGAAGCTGTTCTTGTAGTACCACAGGAAGGTATGCCAGGCCGATCTGGTTTCAACTCTCTCGCAGTGTTGCCATTTGAAAATGAAAGTAAGGACCCGGATGTAGAGTACCTGGCAGATGGTCTCACTGAAAGCATAATTAATACGTTTTCGCAACTTGAAGACTTTCGAGTCATAGGCCGCAACACCGTCTTTCGCTACAAGGCAAAATCGGCAGATCCTCAAAAGGTTGGAGAAGAGTTAAGCGTGCGATCGGTGCTCACGGGTAGGATTCTTCGTCTAGGCGATCGGGTTATCATCAGAGCGGAGGTGGTCGACGTAAAAGAAGGATGGCAGATTTGGGGAGAGCAGTATCAACGAAAGTTGTCAGATCTCTTGATGGTCCAGGAGGAAATCGCTGAAGAAATCTCATCGAAATTAAGACTCAAACTCACTGTTGCTGAGAAAAAGCTTCTGACCAAGCGGCATACTGATAATCCCGCCGCGTATCATCTTTATCTAAAGGGCCGTTATCATTGGAATAAGTATGCTCACAAAGGTCTGGGAACAGCCATCGAGTACTTTAGAAAAGCAATAGAAGAAGATCCTCTCTACGCGCTCGCTTATGCTGGACTGTCTGATGGCTATTATCGACTTTCAAACCTCTATTCACCCACAACAGAGGCCATGCCGAAAGCAAAGCTAGCTGCCCAAAGAGCCTTGGAAATAGATGAAACACTGCCTGAGGCACATGCTGCGTTAGGATCAGTATTGATGTTCTACGAGTGGGACTGGCAGGGCGCGAAACGAGAATTCTCGCGAGCGATAGAACTCAATCCCAATTGCGCAATCGCGCATCAGCGACTGGCACAATATTACAATCTCGTAAATGATTTTGCTGAGGCAATGCACGAGTATGCGGTCGCTTTGGAATTGGAGCCGCTTTCCCCATCAATCTCTTCAAGCGTGGCACTTGAATTTTTCCTGATGGGTGATTATGAACAGGCGATTCAACAAACCGAAAAAAGTCTCGAGATAGATCCCAACCATCCGCCAACACATTACTTGCTCGGGTGGGTCCACAAGCGAAGAAGCGACTTCTCCAAAGCATTGGATAGCTTTGAACGAGTTACCACCCTGGATGATTCTTCCCTCTACCTGGCGGCATTAGGACATGCCTATGGTCTAAATGGAGATCAGACTAAGGCGTTGAATGTCCTGGATCAACTGGAGACACGATCGAAACATCAATACGTTTCATCATATTGCAGGGCCCTGGTTTACGCCGGCCTGGGCGAAAAAGATCTGGCATTCCAGTGGCTTGAAAGGGCCTTCGAAGAAAAGTCGGAGATGATTCCATGGCTAAACGTAGGAGCTGATTGCGACAACTTACGCTCTGATCCAAGGTTCCATAATCTTCTACGCCGCTGCGGATTAGAAACGGAAAGAGTAAGAGCTGTGCGGAACTGAATAGCACGTCATCTCAGAATTACGCACCGGGCTACTTAAATGTCTCGGCTGGAAGGAACGAAGTGAAATGCAGGCAGCAGCCTTCTCGCCTACACGTGGCTTTTTCTTTGGTTCTGAAAGTAAAATTTGGCAGAGTTGAAGGACAGACGTGCCCTCAGACGCTCGAAAGACTCCGGGCCGACGCGTATCTGATGAATGTAATTCCGATCAGATTGCTTACGGCTGGCTGAAATGATGTTGTTCAACTCCTGTTGGTGCGCACCAGCGATTTCTGAGACCGGCGAAGGTTTTGATGCTCGCTTTATCAGATCATACTCAGGACTTGAAACGGAGCCCCAGCAAGCCCGTGCGAACAAACGCGGCGCTCGAGGCGCAAGCATCTCGTGCGTCCAATCGGATCTGGCAGTCGTTGGCGATGCGGTCGGCTTCGATCCAACGCAAGTTGTCGGTTAACCAACCCAACGATGCTTATGAGCAAGAAGCGGATCGGGTGGCCGATCGCGTTGCCGGCTCGACTGAACCACAACTCCAGCGTGCCTGCGCATGCGGTGGCGAATGTGCAGAGTGCGCGTCGGGCTCGGACGACCGACGGGAGCCGGTTCAAACGAAACGCCTTCAACCTAGTGACGCCACGAAGACAACGGTTCAGCGTCAGGAAACACCTGCTTCGCCCGCTGACGAGGAAATCTCCTGCGCGAAGGTTCGGCCTGAATTCAAGTTCGGCACTCGAGTGCGTTTCGGCCAGAACCAGGTTTTCCCGCTGCCGGGTCAGGAAGCACTGATCGCCAAGATGGTTACCGAGGCAAACGGCGCGCTGATCTACCAACTTCACGGCAACGCCTCGCAAGAGGGATCGCCGGCACATAACCTCAAACTCTCGTGCCGGCGTGCTGAAGAGCTTAACAATCGCCTGGCACGCGACGGAGTGACGACGGCGCCCGCGTTGTTTGCTCACGGCGCGACCACGCTTTACGGTGACAAGGACATCGATAACCGCAACGTGGTGCTGGTGACAACGCCCAAGCCAAAGCAAGAGCAACCGCCGCCGAAAGAAGAGAAACCGCCAAAAAAGGTGGAGGTGCCGAAGCCCGATGAGCCGCCGAAAGTTCCGGCTGATCCAAAGTATTCGACCAGCTCATGCCAGGACGCTGACGTGACGTCAATTATCCGGCCGGCGGATGCCCGCGCCAGAGAAATGCTTGATGTCGCACGCCGCGTGATTAATGAAGACCCACCTCGCAAGGAACTGAAGGATCTCTACGAGGATTATTTCGTGACGTCGAAACCAAACCTGCCGGCCATCAAGTCTGTATTCGGCCGCCTGATAACAGCTTTCTCCGGTTCTGATTACACCTGGCAGTGCCGTTATGACTGTGAGAAAAATCTATTCGGCGTGACTAAGTGCAACAGCTCGTTCGATATCGGTTGCTACGGAAACATCAGACTGTGTATGAACAACCTCAAGACACGTGCCAAGCCGATCGAGGCGACGGCTGGCACGATGGTTCACGAAATGGGCCATCGCAAGTTCGACTTTGACGATCTCGCTTACTGCAATTCAGGCCCCGAAAATTGTACCGGGTGCCCTGGCATCATCTCTGCTGAAGAGGCACTGAAGAATCCGGATTCATTCGCCTGTTTCGCCCAGGAGGCATGGAACAAATTCAAGTAGTAGTCGTTTCAGAAACCAGTCTTGTGGAGGAAGGTCTCGTGGGCCTTGGAGCCCAGCGTAACTCAATACCCTGAAAGGGTAATACCACGTGATCGATGCTCAACGTCCACGTATTAGTTTGTAGATCAGGTTTCGGCTTAATGAACTCTTCATGACTCATGTGGTGCATCTCGCGAGGACAGACTTCCAATTGATCAAATGTTAGTCCTCCGGCAAGTTCAACTAATAAACCGAGTTTGTGAGTAATGGTGGGCAAGTTCCAGGTAAAGTGATCTGCTTTCCGCATGATCTGCATCCCGGTGACCGTAACTGAAATAGATTGCTCGAGGTCAATCGGCGGAGTTGGTAAGTCTCTGAGTTGAATCATTTGTTCTTCGTAGAGAATACTGCCGGTCCCCGATGTCTTTCCCGCAGCAATCAGGTTTTCAATCGGGTAATCGGCTCCACCAATTGTCACGCTCCTGAATCCTGGCCTGCACTCAGGCTCGAGATCTTCAAGTTGAATAGTATTCTCGAGCCAGGAACCTACCATGTAACTGCGCGGCGAATCGGAAACATTCTTCACTTCATAGTCCATTGTGATCCAAACTTTGAGTAGATCGTCATGGCCTTCTAAGGGCTCGAGCTTAAGACCGAGGGTGTACTTAGGACGCGTAAAATGCGGAAGAAGAATGCTGTCCTCCAGTTCTTTCTTCAATACCTGATCAGTCAGAATCCAGGAGCCTCTTCTGATGAACGAAATCACAGTAGTGCCAACTTGCTCTTTAACGTCAGTTCTCAACAGGTCCAAAAACTGCTGCTCGGCGGCTTGTTCTATAAAGAACTTGAGCAGGGCCACAGCAATAAGGCCGATGCCAAGATGTTCGAGAAACGAGGATGCGAATTCCGCCTTCGTCTCGGGGTGATGAACTGCAATCCCCAATAGAAGTAGAAATGCTCCGGCACCGCCCAGAATTAGAGCGCTTAACCACCTGGTTCTTTCCTGATGGCTGTCTGCCTCAGACTTCGGCATGGTGAAGTCTCCAGTTATTTCTAATGAGCTTTTATCGTATGCGCCAACCGTGTTAATTGTTGAGGCGTCATGGGTGTTAAGTAGAGTTCGCGGAGCAACAACCGCTTTTGTTCGGATGTAAGGTCTCTAATTAACGTTCTAATCATCTGCTCGCCGGCCGCGTATGTCAATTGATAAGTTCGATATAACGGATCCGTCCTACGATCGCGAATTTCCGCTTCAATCACAACACGAGACGTAAAAGGCAGTCTGGTCGTTGCGTATTGGAGAATCTGTTCAACTGGTGTTGACTGGTAAATCATTAAGTGAGCATTGTGCAGTACCATTAACGTGTAATACTGCAGCCTTCGGCTCAACCAAAACTCTCGCGGAAATTCGACTTCATCACTGATAAAGTCTGCAACCGCCTGACCCAATCCTTCACAAACAAAGGCTTCCGGCGAGTGAACTGTTGTTAACCCACACGCAGGATTGATCACACCCTGGGCAATGCGCTCTTTCCAGAGTGCCATCTGCAACGCATGACCGCAAATCTCGTGTAAGCACAACATGAGCGGCCTGCCGAGTTCGTATTTCTTTCTCGGATGGATGTTGATTCGAAGAGTGATACCTTCGGCGACGGAGCCATTAATCCAGTTACTCCAATACGCATCGACTTTCACAAATTCCACATTGACCGGAAATTGATTCGGAGTCGGAACGCCATAGTCACGCAACCGTGCCAGCCAGAATTCCTGTTGATCGGTGATGCCTTGTTTGATCTGCTCGGGATCGGAGATCGTTAATCTCGTCTCAAAATCTTCTTTGTATTCCGGCTTGAGTTGAATGCCGAACTCTGACAAGAGTTCGTCCACTCGATTGCGGGCGGCCAGCAGCTCCTGATCGGAAAAGACAGTTACTGAGACACCGAGCGTATCCCGTATGTATTCGTCAAAAGGTATCGACTGGCCGAGAACGGCTCGCAAATACGCAATTGACCCTTTGACTTTATCATGCAGAAATTCGCCATCATGAGAATTGGTATCGAGTTGTTCAGCAAGGCTGGTTAATGCGGCGAGGATCTCCTCTCTCGATTCAAACGAGTCTGCATTCTTCATCTCCGTCAGATCGAAGTCGACGATTTCCTCACCCTCGTGGGCGCGTTCAAAGTTATGCCAGCCTCGATATACGGCGATGATTCTCTCCGGGAGCAACATGATTGTTCAGTATTAAGCCATAAAGCAGAACAAAAGGCATAAAAACCTCGCGGTTTATTCAGGTTATCAGCACTTTGGCCACTTTGACCGTACCAGTATGAGGGCCCTCGGTCTGCTTTGTCTTTCCGGGCGGGTTGGACTAGAATGGCCCATCGCTCGCAGGAAATACGGCTTCGGGTCGCCTCACGAGAGTTTGGCGCTAAGGCGGACCCGGGGTTGACGTGCTAAGGGTTGTGTTCCTGGTCGATTCGCACGACTCGGGAACCGTTTCAAGAGGTGCAATCTCAAAAGCGCCGCATGAACACGAAACATCTTTTTGCGGCAGGCCTCCTGGGCTTGGTCCTACTCCTCGCCACCAGCGTTCAAGCACAAGAACGTCTATGTGACACTTCGTTCGAAGACTGCCGCGCACCTCTGTGGCAGCTCATCGACAACGAAACTGTCGGCATCGACGTGGCCTTCTGGTTCATGCAGGACACGTCCTTCGCTAACAAGCTCATCGCCAGACACCAGGCCGGTGTTCCCGTTCGAATCCTCGTCGACCCGCGCGCCAATCCCGGCAACGCCGGTAACGGAGCGATATTGGACCAGTTAAAGGCCGCGGGAATTCCAATGCGTTATAAAGTCGACGGCGGCATCCTGCATTGGAAGATGATGCTGTTTGTCGGACAGAACAGACTGGAATTCATGGGAGGCAATTTTTCGCCCTCCTTTTTCGTACCGACAACGCCTTTCGTCAACTACATCGACGAAGCTGTCTATTTCACCGACGACCAGTCGCTGATCCAGAGTTTCAAGCGGAAGTATGACGACATTTGGACGGATACCGTCAGATACGCGGATTACGGTAACATCAGTGGCCCACTGACACGTAAATACGCAACCTTCGCGATCGATCCCGCACTCAATTTTCCGCCCAGTCTTGATGACAGTCAGGATTTCTACCTTCGCACCCAAACGAATTTCAACCAGGAAACTCAGAAAATCGACATCATCATGTATCGGATCACGAACCAACGATACACTGATACGACCCTTGCTGCCGTGGCGCGCGGAATTCCCGTGCGGCTCCTGCACGAACCGAACGAATATCGAAATCCGGCACGACAATGGGATGCGTGGAATGTCGATCGTCTTTTCATGGGTGGTGTGCAGATCAAAATGCGAAAGCACCTCGGTCTGAATCATGAGAAGGCGGCGATTCTGTACGGTAAGGGAATGGTGATCTTCGGATCGTCGAATTGGACTGGTCCATCGTCGAACTCTCAGGAGGAACACAATTACTTCACGACTAAGCAGTGGTTCTTCGACTGGTTCGTGAACCATTTCGAGCGTAAGTGGAATTCCGGCACCGAGTTTGAACCATTCGTGCCGCTGCTACCCGGTGATCCCACCAACCTCGCACCAGCTAACGGAGCGGTTGAGCAGCCAACAACCCTCAAGCTCGAATGGGAAGGCGGGCAATGGTCACACAAGTACGACATCTATTTTGGTACGTCGTCGAATCCACCGCTCCTCATTTCGAACGTCAGCACAAGTCAAAGCGGTGCAGCTCCCGGACAGCCGCTGCTTGATACTGGTTCGGTTGACGACGGAGTTAAGGAGACGTACACGTTACCCATAACGCTCCAACCGGGAACTCAATATTTTTGGCGCGTAGTCGGAAGGACTATGGCCGAGAAAACAGCGACTGGACCCGTGTGGAGTTTTGTGACTAGCGGTTCGCCAACGCCAACGCCGACACCGACTCCAACGCCGACGCCGACGCCAACTCCGACGCCAACGCCAACACCAACTCCAACGCCGACACCAACGCCGACACCAACGCCGACGCCGACTCCAACGCCGACGCCGACGCCAACGCCAACGCCAACGCCAACGCCTACACCAGCGCTGCAACTGATTTTAGAGACTGGTGGTCCAACTATTAATCAGGCTGCCGCTTTGGATGCCACGTTGCATATGCGCGACATGTTCACCGTCGTCAACAGCAGCAACTTCTTGAATGCAGGCTTCGATGCGAATACGAGAGTGGTGATTTTCGTTGCTAACCTTGAATTGCTGCCCGGTGAGCAGGCTTCGGCTGTTACCGTCAACCTGGTCGATAATAATGGCCAGACCTTTAATGTGCCGGCTGAAGACGTGAGACCGGTGTCGACGTTAGGTTTCGTCCAGATTACTTTCAGGCTGCCCAGCAATTTGGCGCCCGGCATCTGTACGATCAAGATCTTCGCGCACAGCGAGACCAGCAACACCGGGACTATTCGAATAAAAGTTTAGAAAGCTCTGCCCTCAAAAGTCAGGTGTCGCACCTGGAGGAGGTCAGTACCGCAACGCGGTAGCGTCGGGTCGCTCTCAACCTACAAAAGGCTCACATCGACCCGACGCTACCGCGTTGCGGTACTGACTGTATCCAACAATGATTTTCGACTTTTGAAGCAAAGCCAGTTTAGAGATTCACTCGCGCGCCCGTTTCTTCCATTGCCACAATCCCGCCGTCACTTCCACCGGTAGCCGGTGGCCCAATTGCCGCGCCACCATAACGAGCTGGCCGCGGTGGTGAGCCTCGTGAGCCACGAAGTAACTGAGAAAGTGTGCGAGATCCGTCGGGAAGTTTTGCCAGGCCGCTGGAGGGACCGCGCCATCGAGAGCGAGACCAAGCCGAATCAGTTCAATCATCCCACGGCTGCTGCGTTCTAGCGCGCGCGCCAACTCCCGGGGGCGGACCACTCGACCATCAACGCTCTTCGGAACCCCAACACCGTGACGCCCGCCTATCATCTTGATCCACGAACATCTGGCGTTGTGAATATGGGCCGCGAGCATTCGAACCGTGCGCCGCGGCGAGCCCGGAACACTCATGGACCACAGCTCCGCCGGCAGGTGCTCGATGAGATACACGGTGACGCGGTTGTTTGTGCGCCACGCGGCGATTAGATCAGACTCACGCGATCCCATTCGTCGTAGAGGTTGCGAAGTAACACTTCGGTTTGTTGATACTCTTCATTGAGCGCGATCAACCGATCGGCGTCGCGCGCGACTTCGGGCGTTCCCATCTGCTCGGAGATCTCGTTGAGTCGAGCCTCGGCACGCGAGATGTCCGTCTCGACCAGGTCAGGTGTGCGAACAGGCTCCGGCTTCTTTTTCTTTACGACTTTGACACCCGACTTTTTAGGCGGCGCCGGAGCAGGTTTGACAATAACAGGCTCCTGCACAACGCGCGCAGGCGCAGCGACCACATTTACAAGATTCTCTTCCTCGGTCGCAACAGGCGCTGTATCTCGCCGGCCCAGTTTCCAATCGTGATACTCGGTGTAATCACCCTCGTAATGTTCGGCCCCGCCAAGACCGTCCAACGCAAGAATCTGCGTCGCAACGCGATCGAGAAAATACCTATCGTGACTGATCGTGACGATCGTTCCCTCGTAAGCCGACAGCGCCTCCTCGAGAGCTTCACGCGAGGGAATGTCGAGGTGATTCGTCGGCTCGTCGAGCACCAGGACGTTCACGCGCGAGTAGATCAACTTCGCCAGCGCCAGGCGTCCCTTCTCGCCGCCGGAAAGATCCCTCACGTGCTTGTAAACGTCGTCGCCGTGAAATAGAAACTTCGCCAGGAACGACCGCAGCTCACCCGCCGTTGCAGTCGATGGCGCCACACGACGCAGCTCCATAATGATCTCGTTGCGATCGTCGAGATCGTCCAGTTGCTGCGCGTAGTATCCGATTTGAACCTTCGTGCCCCAACGAACCTCACCTCCAAGCGGCGCAAGCTTGTTGAGTATCGTTCTCAGAAACGTCGTCTTGCCGGATCCGTTTGGTCCAATTATGCCCAGACACTCACCACGTCGCAGAATGAACGAGATGTCTTTCGCCAACAGCTTCTCGTGATAACCAATCGAGAGTTCGTTGACGGTGAGCACATGATTCCCGGTGCGTTCGATCGCCTGGAGGCGAAAGTCACCAGACGACTTATCAGGCCGCACCGCGTCAAGCCGTTCGAGTCGCTCCAGCATGTTGCGCCGCGACTTAGCCTGCTTCGTTTTTTGTCCCGCGAGATTTCGACGGATGAACTCTTCGGTCTTGGCGATCAACTGTTGCTGGTTGTCGTAAGCGCGCTGCTGCGCCTCGCGACGTTCTTCACGCTCGACGAGAAAATCGGAGTAATTGCCGGTGTAACTCGAGGCGCGGCCGTTCTCCAGCTCGATAATGCGTTTGCAGCAGCGATCGAGGAAGTAACGATCGTGGCTGATGATTACATAGGCGGCAGAATATTCCTGGAGAAACTCTTCCAGCCACTCGACTGCATTCACATCGAGATGGTTCGTCGGCTCGTCGAGCAATAAAACGTCCGGAGAGGCGAGGAGTAAGCATGCAAGACCTAAACGATTCTGCTGTCCGCCGGAAAGCTTTTCGGTTTCGAGCGACCACATGTCGCGGTCAAAACCGAGTCCCTGCAAGATCGCCTCGGCGCGCGCGGCGTATTCAAACCCGCCTTCGTGCTCAAACTCGTGTTGCAGGTCGCTGTAACGTTCAAGGATCTTTTCGAGATCCTCGCCCGCGTCTGCCATGCGATGCTCCAACTCGTGCATCTCATGTTCGATCTGCTGTAGTCGACCGAACGCGGCGAGCGCTGATTCATGGACCGTCGATCCGGGCTTGAAGTGTACGTGCTGGTCCAACAGGCCGAGCTTGACGCCACGTGCGCGCACGACGTCGCCACGATCCGCGGTCTCATCACCTCTGACGAGACGGAAGATCGTGCTTTTTCCGGCGCCGTTTCGGCCTACAAGTCCTACGTGTTCTGCCGGGTTTACCTGGAGCGACGCGCCTCGCAGCACATCTTGAACGCCGTAGGACTTATGAACTTCTGAAAGCCGAAACAACATCCACGAATTGCAGGTTTACTTATTTGTATTCGCGTTCGCGTTTGCCGGCTTCACCGAGACGGGTGAGCTGGTTGTCGCCGGTGTCGTCGCCGGCTGCTGCTGTGTCGGAGCTTGCGTCGGTTGCGAACTCGTTGCGCCGTCGGCAGCCGGACGCAGGCCGAGGTTACTCGGATTGTTTAGCATGTTCGTAGCGAGATTGTTGACAATCTTCGCGTCATTCAACGCTGTTTCCACCAATGCCGCCTTCAGAAGCTCCTTGCGCTGGTTCGTGAGTCCCTGCGCGATCTGTTGTCGAACGCCCGGACTCTCCAAAGTGAGGTTCTCAGCAGCGAGCCGCCTTTCGGCCAGTTTGAAGATGTACCACTTGCCACTGTTGAATCGCGTAGGTTGCGTATAATCGCCGACCTGCATCGGGCCGAAGAAGCTCGAGATCAACTCCTGTGAGAAATTGTTGTTTCTCAACTCTGGTTCGGTGAGGAATCCGATGTCGCCGCCGCGAACGAGCGTGTTGATATCTTCGCTCTTGGCTCGCGCAACGGTCGCAAAATCCGCCTTGCCCTGGAGCTGCTGGTAGATGTTGTCGATCTTCAGCTTCGCGTCAGCGTCGTTCTTGGCATCGTCTGTTATTCCGGTTGAACTGTTATCGGCAGGGTCAACCACGATCATTGCCAGCGCCACGCCGCGTTCATTCTTAAACCGGTCGCGGTTGTTGTTGTAGAACTCTTCGACTTCCCTGTCGCTGATATCGATCTTTCCGCTGTACTTGTCCTGGAGCGCCGAGATCGCGAGATCTTTGCGGGCTTCTTCGCGCAGGGTTTCCATCGACATGTTTTGTGCTTTGAGGCTCTTGTCGAAGTCCTCGGAGGTCATGCCGCTGTTCTGCTTCTGCGCTGCGATGGCGCCGTCGATCTGCGCTTCGGTCGGAAGCACTTTCTCTCTTTCGGCGCGCTGGAAGAGCACTTCTCGCTGAATGAGGTTGCTCAGCACTTGCAACCGCGCCTGGGCCATCTGAAGCTGGTTCAGCGACGACGTGTTTCCGCCAGCCTGTTGACTGACGACGCGCTCAACCTCGGAAAGCATGATGTTGTGGCCGTTGACGGTGGCGGCAATGTTATTGTTTTGCAGCTCAGCACCGCCTGAGGCACAACCATTCAGGACGAGGCCCGAAACGAACAGACACGTAACGATAAGAACTTTTGCGATATTGCGCACTTTAACTCTGCTCCTTTGACTCTTAAGTCGGTTTGACAGGATTCACATGATTTTTCAGGATTAACATGTAAATCTTGTCTAATCTTGTAAATCCTGTAAAAACCAAACTTGACGACTCAGAAATCTCTTTGTTATAAACCTTGGTTTCGATTACGGCGAGATCGCCGTCCGTATAAACCCAAGTACTCCGGAGGTTGAAGAAAATGGCTAAACGTTGCGAAGTCTGCGGCAAGGGACCACAATTCGGGAACAATGTCTCCCACGCAAACAATCGCACCCCGCGTCGATTTGATCCGAATCTACAGTCGATCCGCGTACAGCAACCGCAGGGTGGCGCGCGCCGGATGAAAGTCTGTACAACTTGCATCAAGGCGGGCAAGGTCTCCAAGGCCGCTTGAGCCCTTTCCCCGATTTTCTTGTCAACCTCCAACCGGCGCCTCGCTCGAGGGCCGGTTGTTTCATTCTGAAACCAGCGCCACGACTTCAATCTCAACCCTGGCATCTCTCGGCAAACCAGCCGCAGCAACCGTAGCCCTGGCCGGTGGCGGCGCGGAAAAGAACCTCGCATACACCTCGTTCATTCCTGCAAACTCTTTCATGTCTGCCAGGAAAACCGTTGTTTTCACAACCTGATCGAGACTGCTGCCCGCCGCCTCGAGCACCGCGGCGAGATTCTTCAACACCCGCTCCGTTTGCTCACCAATCCCGCCTGCAACAAACTCACCCGTGTTCGGATCAATCGGAATCTGTCCTGAGACAAATACAAATCCGCCAGCCTTGATCGCCTGCGAATACGGGCCGATCGCCGCTGGAGCATTTTCAGTCTGGATACGTTGCCTCACAAGAATAGTCACCTCAAAACAAAGGCAGGATTCTAACAGACTTACGCACTAAGGCAAAAAGCCGGCGGCTAAGCGGCGCCCTGGAGACGTTCGACGTCGAGAACGCCGGGAACTCCTTTGATTGAGCCGATCACGCGATCGAGGTGCTTGACGTCGAAGACCTCGACCGTGACTTCGATATGACCACGCTCGTCAGATGCGACCGACGCGCGCGCGTCGCGAATTCCGGTCTTCATGTCCGAAATCGCGCCAGTGATACCCGCGATCATCCCTGTACGATTTTCAGTGATCGCCAGCAGCTTCACCGCGTAAGCCGTCTTCTCGGGTCGTCCCGCCCACTCGACCTCCACGATTCTCTCGCGATTGACCATCAACTGCGTGACGTTCTTACAACGCGTGGTGTGAACAGCCACGCCCTTGCCGCGCGTCACGTAACCAATGATGTCCTCGCCATGCAGCGGGTTGCAGCAGCGAGCGCGCGTCACCATCAAATCGTCGATACCGCGAACGACAATCGAGTCGTCGCCTAAACGGATCAGACGTTTGACCGCGCGTACGCCGCTTCTAAGTCGAGACTCTTTCTGCTTGTCGAGCTGCTCGAACTGCTCCGGTCCGAGATATTTCGCGATGACGTTGCGCGGTACGAGTTTGCCGTAACCGATCCCCGCCAGCAGGTCGTCGACGCGCCCGTAACCATAGTCACTCGCAACCCGCTTCATGTCTTTGTCGGTGTCGCTCAAAAGCTTCTTCGGCGACAGTTGAAAGCGTGAAGCTTCCTTTTCGAAGAGCTTTCGCCCGATCTCGATCGATTCGGTGCGTTGCTGCTCAGCCACCCAGTGCCGCACGCGATTGCGAGCGCGCGAGGTGACGATGAAGTTCAACCAGTCGCGCGAAGGGTGCGCGTTAGCGCTCGTGATGATCTCGACCACGTCGCCGTTTTGAATCTGGGTGCGCAGCGGAACCATGCGTCCATGGATACGCGCACCGGTGCAAGTGTTACCGACTTCGGAGTGAATCATGTAGGCGAAGTCGACGGGCGTCGCGCCGCGCGGCAGTTGAATGACTTTACCCATGGGCGTGAAGGCGTAAACGTCCTTCGGGTAAAGGTCCAGCTTTAACGAGTCGAGAAAATCTTTCGAGTCTTTGACTTCCTGCGTCCATTCGACCAGCGAACGCAAAGCTTGCAGAGCCTGGTCGTCCTCGCGGGCGCCGCGTTTACCTTCCTTGTATTTCCAGTGAGCCGCGACGCCTTCTTCGGCGATCTGATGCATCTCCTCTGTCCGAATCTGAACTTCAAACGACTGCACATTCGCTGCGATCACGGAAGTGTGCAGCGACTGGTAGAGATTGTCGCGAGGGGTCGCAATCCAGTCCTTGATGCGGCCGGGAACGGGTTTCCAGTTGTGATGGACCACGCCCAACGCAGCGTAGCAATGGCGTATCTCGTTCGGAGTTATGATTCTTGCAGCGACGAGATCGTAAACCTGGTCGAGACTGATCTTCTGGCGTCGCAATTTCTTCCAGATTGAGTAGAGCCGCTTGACGCGTCCTTCCACAAGCACGAACGGCACTTCGGCTTCGTTCATCTTCTCCTCGATACGCGCCGTGACGTCCTTCAGGAAAGCCTCGTTCTCGGGACGTCGTTTTTCGAGTTGTTCGGCGAGCTCGCGATAGTCGTCAGGATGAAGATGCCGGAACGCAAGATCCTCGAGTTCACCGCGCAACTTACCCATTCCCAGACGGTGCGCGATGGGAGCGAAGATGTCCATCGTCTCTTCCGCAATACGCTTTCGCTTCTCCGGGTTCAGATACTGAAGCGTGCGCATGTTGTGAAGTCGATCCGCGAGCTTTACCAGCACCACGCGAACATCGTCGACCATCGCCAACAACATTTTGCGAACGTTCTCGGCCTGCTGCTCCTCGTGCGAGATGTTGCTGATCTGCGCGATCTTGGTGAGACCGTCGACGAGGTGCGTGATTTCCTCGCCGAAGTAGCGTCGAATCGTGTCGAGATCGACCAGCGTGTCTTCGACGACGTCGTGCAACAGTCCCGTGGCGACAGACACTTCGTCGAGTTTCATGTCGGCGAGGATGTTGGCGACTTCGAGTGGATGGACGAGGTACGATTCACCCGAAGCGCGCTTTTGGCCCTTGTGTTCCTTGGCAGAAAACAGGTAGGCGCGCCGCAGTAGATCGAGGTCTGCCTGAGCGTGGTTGGTGGCGACTTTCTCGACGATGTCTTCGATCCGGATCATCTAAACGGCTGAATTATAACAAAACGTACGTGAAGGAGGTTTCCACGCAAAGGCGCAAAGACGCAAAGGAAGAATTGCGCAACTTCCTTTGCGTCTTTGCGCCTTTGCGCGGAAAACCTGCCTAAGCTGTTAACCCTTCGGCGGCGAAGCGGCCTGCTTCGCTTCCTCTTCTTTGCGCTTCTGATTCGCCACGCTCAATTCCGTGGTGCGTTTCAAAGCGGCTTCATAATCCTTTTGATACTGGGCCTTCTGGTCGGTCTTGCCATCCATCTCGGCGAGCTTGGAGGCTTCGAGCAGAAGGTTGGTCTTGTAAGACCACGCTGATTCATTATTCGGATCAAACTTGATCGCGTTCTCCGCCTCAGACAATCCCTGCATCACGCATTTCTGCGCCTGATCGAATTCCTTCGTATCTTTGGGCTTTGTGTAAGCGACGGTGGCCCGATTGTTCGACTGGTCGATCGTGGTTGTCTTGTTGGTGGGCAACTCGGTGATCTTGAACGAGCAGTCCCAATCCTTGCTGGCCAGCACTATGAAAGCCTCGGCCCTTTTCTCGGGCTCCGCACTCTCGTTAGCGGCGCGCGCGGAGATCCACTGTCTCAGCTTCGCGTCTTCTTTAATTGCCCCGTAGAGATATGCGATCGCCTTGTAAGCTTCATCATCATTCGGATTCTTCGCGAGGATTTGCTGATACGCGTCGATCGCCTGCTGTGCCTTCGCAATATTCTCCGGGCTCTGCACGCCTGGGCGATACTGAGCATGGATGGTGCGAGCAATAAACATGGGAGCCGTCTTATTGTTGGGATCCAGTGCGGCAGCTTCTCTCGAGTGCTGCTCGGCTTCTGGGAACTTGCCTTCGCGGTAAGCGCGCGCGGCTTCGTTCAACTGGTTCTTGGATCTGATTCGGTTAATTACTCCGCACCCGGAGCTTGTGGCAACAAGGACCGCCAAAACCATGGCGATCCTGGTCTGAGAGAGTTTCATTTATGCGGACTCCAATTTTATATAGTTACTACGGAAGATCGTCCACTTGCAATCCAACCGGACTCGCGCCTGCTCCCTTGATGGCGTCGATCACCTTTACAACGTCGCCATACTTGGTTGCTCTCGGCGCCTTTACGAAGACAGTCTTCTCGATACGCTCGTCTTCCTTTATATCCGTGCGCGTCTCCATGCCGACTTTATACGCGCGCTGCTCTTTGCGCTGCTGAAACGTCATCAACAATTTCTGGGCCAGCGGCGTCGGATCGTTCACCGATCCGAGCGAGTCCTGATTCAGCTTGATCGACAAATCAGGCGCGATTGTAACCACCAGCGTTAGTGGATTCGGTTTCAGTTTGCTCAGGTCTTCGTTGGGATCCCGCTGGGTCGGAATGTCAGCCTTGAACCGGCTCGGTTTGAGCGGTGTGACGACCATGAAAATGATTAGCAGCACCAACAGAACGTCGATCAAAGGCGTGACGTTGATATATGGTTCGGCTGTCGTACTGCCTTTTTTGCTACCACCCATCGCCATTTGAAATTTTCTCCTTTAATACTTACGTAGTAGCTGCCGGTGCGGCTGCGCCCTTCTTCTTCTTGTCAGCCACTAATCCGATCTTGTCGACTCCGAGTTTTCGGACCTCGTTGATAACATTGACGACGTCGCCATAGCTGACGCCAACGCCACTCTTGATGTAGACGATCCGATCCTGCTCGTTCTTGATGCCCTTGAGCAGCGTGTCGACTTTTTCGGTCAGTTGCTCACGCGCAATCCGCTGCTTACCGAGGTAGTACTCTCCATCGGCAGGAATCGAGATAACGATCGACGATTCCTTGATAATGTTCGGATCGACATCCGGGTTGCTCAGGTTCTTCGGCAGAGCAACCGTGATGCCCTGCTGCAGGAATGGCGTGACCACCATGAAGATGATCAGCAACACCAGCATGATGTCGACCATGGGAGTTACGTTGATCTCGGACTGTAAGCCGCCACCGCCTCCAGATCCCATTGCCATAACAAAATCTCCTTTTACGGCCGTCCCGGTAAACGCCCCTGTAATTGTAGGTGCGGCGCGCGCCGCACCTCGAGGTTCACCATTCGGCTTTCCGTTTCAACTACGCTTTCAACTGCTTCGTGCGGTTCTTGATGAAGTAGTCGACCAATTCTGAAGCCGAGTTATCCATCTCGACGATAAAGCCATCGACCTTGCCGGTGAAGTAGTTGAACAGCCACACCGCAGGCACCGCCACCAACAAACCAAGCGCCGTTGTAAATAACGCTTCCGAGATACCGCCGGCCACAGCCGCGATACCTGCTGATTCCGCGTTCTTCATGCCGCGGAACGCGTTGATGATGCCGAACACGGTTCCGAACAGACCCACGAACGGAGCGGTTGAACCGATCGTCGCAAGGCCGGATAGTCCACGCTTGAACTCAGCGGTCTTGATCGCGATGGCGCGTTGCAGTGCACGCTTGGAAGCCTCGATTTCATCACCCGAAATATCGGTCGAAGCTTCGTGGGCACGAAACTCCTGCAAGCCGCTGCTGACAACCATTGCCAGGTGCGATTTGCGATGCTTATCGCTGATGTTGATCGCTTCTTCGATACGATCGTTCTTCAGCGCCTGCGCTACGCGTGGTGCAAACTCGCGCGACTGTTTCTTCGCCGCCGAGTAAGTCAGGTAACGCTCAACCATGATGGCGATCGAGTAGACCGACATAATCAGCAGCACGATGACGACGGCGATAGCGACGCCGCCCATGTTCTTGACCATTTCGGTCAGCGTGAAGTGATCGGCACTCGACGTCTCTGGGCTGGTTGCGGCTTCCTGCAACAACATCAAGAGACCAAGGGCCTTGGTTCCAAAAAGACTAATTAGCATTGTCACGGTGAACCCCTCCAAAAGGTTTTTTAGATTGATAGCAAGCAGAGAAGCCGAGACAGCCCACGTTAACCGCGGCGACACGACCAATGTTCTCCGCAGTTATTGAGCCACGAAGTTGTACTGGATCACTCCTGTAACTTTAACTGGCTGCCCCGAAAGCTTCGTTGGGGAGAATTTCGCTTGACGCGCAGCTCCTACAGCAACCGCCTGTAACAGCGGATGTCCGGAGACCGCATGTGCTGAAACGACGTTGCCGTTCTCGTCGATGAGCACCTGGACGACCACAGTGCCCGCAGCATGTGCTGCCCTTGCAATCGGCGGGTACGCCGGCTTGGGCAGGCTGATCGCCTTACCGTTGAGAACGCCTCCGGAAATGGGGGCACGAGGTGGAGTCGGCTTCGCCTCCGGTGGCGGCGGTTCGTCAGGAACCATCACTTTGCTTGGCGCGACCACGGTGCCCGATCCGGGTCCAGCGGGCATTGGCGCAGCGGAGCTCGAGTCAGAACTACCAAGCACGGTCGTTACGCCACGTCTAACCGGCGGTACGTCGCTGGCTTTTGCCGAAACTTCTTTCGGTACCAGTTCGGTCCGCGTAACGTCCGCGATCAGCTCTCTGCGAACGTCGACGTTTTGCTCAACCTTGGTAGGCTTTGCTTCCTGTTTCTGTTCAGGCTCTTTTTGTTGTTGTGGGACTGGCACGGGAGCAACGAGCGTGGTCAGCTCGAGCTCCATCTCGCCCAGCTTGGCGTCATACCAGAAAATACCAACAATAAAAAAGGCCAGAATGAGCACACCGTATATGATTGCGGTGACTCCTATGAATGAGCCTTTTCGCGTGATGTCGTCCTTGTGCGAACTTGACTCAACAAGATTATCGAACATGGATATTGTCCTCCGACTCCGGCGCCAAATGGATCAGGGGTTACGAAAGTTTAAGCAGTAATTGCCTCGCTAGTGTCGATTTAATACCGCTTGCGTTCCGTCAATATAGAAGGGGAAACAGCAGCTTATGACATTGAGCCAAATTAGATGGAAGCCGCTGTGCGAGAAAAAACTCGCCGGCCCGACTCAACACACCGCCACCGCGCCCAACTTCCTGATTTCACACACGCGGGGTCGACACTTGAGATATTTAATTGGCCAGCAACGGTCGCAGTCTAGTCCGCCTGCCATTTCAAAGTCAAGCGCAAACATTAGACACCGTCGCCCGCAAAAAGAACCGGAATTCGTTCGTCGATCAAGATGTTCTAATCTGTTTTGTGCTCTTTGTGGAGCTCGCTGCCCCGGCCGCCTTCATGACTCTGGGCTGATTGAAAGTCAATGCCGCTGCACGATTCGCCGCGTCGAGTCGCTGCTCCCACCAAACCATGATCGGGCTCGCAACCGCGATTGACGACCACGTGCCGACGATCACGCCGATAAACAGTGCCAGCGAGAAAGCCCGCAACACATCACCACCGAAAATCACCAGCGCCAACACCGACAGAAACACGAGACCATTCGTGATCGTCGTACGCGAAAGTGTCTGGTTGATCGCGTCGTTAGTGATCTTGTAAAGCGGATCTCGACGGTGCAGCCTGCGGTTCTCTCGGATGCGGTCAAACACGACGATCGTATCATTCACAGAAAATCCGACCAGCGTGAGTAGTGCTGCGATCACGTTCAAGCTGACCTCGACCTGGAAGATCGAGAAGAAACCGAGCGTTACCAGCACGTCGTGAAACACTGCGATAACGGCAGCCGCGCCATACGTCCATTCAAACCGGAACGCAATGTAGATCAGGATTCCCACCAGAGCGGCGAGAGTAACTGCGATCGCCTTGTTCCGAAGTTGTGCACCGGCAATAGCCCCGACTGCGTCAGTGCCGACGATTTTGTATGCGGCGTTTGGATCGGCGTTGAGCTCCAGATTCGGAGCCGCTTCGGTGCCGAACGTGTTCAAAGCGTTCCTGACGGATGCCCTGCCGTCCTGCCCCTCAACCAGCGGCACGCGAATCAGGACTGTATCGGGTCGGTCTGTGACGGGCTGAACGGTTGCGTCATTAACACCTTTTGTATTAAGCGCTTCTCTGATTGCGTCGTCTGCCGGGCGCTGTTTGAAGCGGGCGGTAACCACCGTTCCACCTTTAAAATCAACGCCGAGATTGAATGCCGGGTGGCCGGTAGCCTGGCGAATCACTGCTGACCCCAAACCCGCCAGCATTAGCGCAACCGAAATGCCGATGAACCAGCGCCGGTGACGCAGCCAATCAATATTTACGTCATGAAGAATTTGAAACATGATGACTCACTAAATACTTAACGACTCCACTCTTTCCTTTCGAGACAGCAGCCAGATAAAGATTGTTCTCGACACGTAAACCGCCGAGAAGAGATTTACGAGCAGTCCGATGACCAGCGTCACTGCAAACCCGCGAATTGGACCAGTGCCAAACACGAACAGGAACATTGACGAAACGATCGTGGTTACGTGCGTGTCGATAATCGTAACGAAGGCGCGATTGAACCCCTGATCGACAGCCGATGCGACTGTCTTTCCGGAGCGCAATTCTTCCCGAATGCGTTCAAAAACAAGGACGTTGGAGTCGACGGCCATACCGATTGTCAGAATGATACCGGCGATACCGGGTAGCGTGAGCGTAGCGCCAAACACTATCAACCCGGCCATCATCAGGATCATATTGAGTATCAACGCAACAACTGCGTTGACTCCGGATCCGCGGTAGTAAAACAGCATGAACACGATGACTAGCGCGAGACCCACCAACGAAGCCCTGACTCCGGCGTTAATTGAATCCTGGCCGAGACTTGGTCCAACCGTGCGTTCTTCCAGGTACTCGATCGACGCGGGAAGTGCGCCCGAACGCAGCGTCAACGCGAGATCCTCCGCCTCTTCTTTCGAGAAGTTGCCGGTGATCTGTCCCTGATCGTAGATTTGGGACCTGATGTAGGCGATCGATTCGACTTTATCGTTGAGGTTGACGCCCATGTAGTCGTTGACGTGCGCGCCGGTCCATGCGCCAAACTTGTCAGCACCGCTCTTATTCAGCGCAAAAGAGATCTCGAAATCGTTGATACCGCCGCCTTGTGATTGAGACGCCGTCGCCGTTCTCAACTCCTCGCCACGGATGATTCCAGGAGTTTCGACCACTACGTATTGCGTCGGTTGATCGGGCGCGGGCGTGCCGTCGGGATTTGGCCGCGCACGTTTTTTATAGGGCAATATCTTTCGATTCGGTGGAATGGTGCCGCCGCTGTTAAGCGAATTGATTGCTTCCTGTTCAGTCGCATAAGTCGTCGGCGGCGCGGGACTCGGCGGACCGATGACGTGCACGAGTTCCAGTCTTGACTCGACCCTCAAGACTTCCTTGACTCGCTCAGGATCCTGAACGCCAGGCATCTGCAAGAGAATCTGGTGTGCACTTTGGGCGCCGTGAGTTTGGAGCGTCGGCTCGGAGATACCGAGAGCGTTGATACGTCTGTCGATGATGTTCAGCGCCTGCTGAGTCGCGTTGTCGGCGAGCACACGTTCAGCCGTCGCCGTCATCGTCCAACTAATCTGATTGCCGGATTGTGCGAAGGTCCATGAGGTCGTGTCGCCGAGTTCGACCTTTTTCTGGACAGCCTCTTTCACCTGGGTCGCTTTGGAGGGATCGGCGAGGTCGAGAACAACGCGATGGTTGCCCGCTCCTGTGTCCGCGCGACCGCCAGTGATTTCAAATCCCGCATCCTGTGCGACGGTTTGAGCGGCGCGGTAGTTCTCTTCCGTCAATCGTTGCAGATAGTCCGCGGTTTTTACGCGCATCACGAGGTGCGTGCCGCCCTGAAGATCGAGACCGAGGTGAATATTCGATTTGAGATTCGCCTTGATTCCAGACCAACCGAAGTCTTTTAAGTGTGGGCGATGGCGCGGACCGATTACGAGGTAGAGACCTACGAGAGTGACTATGGCAATGATTATTGCGCGTGTACGAAGGTTCTTTTTCTTCATTATTAAGTGAATCTATTTCGTGTCTTAGGTGCCCTTTTGCGACTCTTCATCAATACCGGCGATGGCCGAACGAGCGATCTCGAGGATCGACTTGTCAGCACTGCGGATGATAAAGCTCGTGTCGCGCACCGTTGTGATGACTCCGATAATCCCCCCCGTTGTAACCACGCGATCCCCAATCTTCAGTGTAGAAATCGTTTCCTGTAACTGCCGTTGCCGCTTCTGCTGAGGCCTTATTAATAGGAAGTAGAAAACGGCGATAATGAGGACAATCGGCAGCATCTGCGCAAGTCCACCGAGGCCTGCCTGCAAGAAGATCAGAGAAGTGTGCATTTGGCTCTTTATTGTTCGAAGGTTTGACTCAGGCTTCCCAACAAACGGATGCGGCCAGCTCGCGAACCACTATTCACCATTCGCATCCAGCCGCTCGGTGAACTCACGCCGAAATATTGGGAAATCGCCAGACCGGATAGATTGCCTCACCCCTCGCATGGTGTCAAGGAAGAAGGCCAGATTATGGTGTGTCAACAGGATGCTGGCAAGCATCTCGCCGCTCATATATAGATGACGCAGGTAGGCCCGCGAGTGCCTGCGGCAGACCGAACACCGGCACGATTCGTCGAGCGGGCGGGAGTCGTTCGTCCACTGCGCGTTTTTAATGTTTAGCTTTCCATGCGACGTGAACGCCTGACCGGTTCGCCCGTTACGCGTGGGCAAAACGCAGTCAAACATATCGATACCGCGAGCTACAGCTTCGACCAGGTCTGCCGGTGTGCCAACACCCATCAAGTATCGCGGCGAATCCTTCGGCATTCGCGGGGCGATGTCGTCGATAACGTCGAACATCACCGACTTCTCTTCCCCGACGCTCAATCCGCCGATTGCATAACCGTCAAAACCGATCTCAACCGTCTGTTCGAGACTCTGACGCCTCAGATCGAGGTGACTCGCGCCTTGAAGAATGCCAAACAGTGCTTGCTGCCCGCTCAAGCCTTCGATTTCAAGACGACCGGTGTCCGCGCTGTCACGTTGAAGGCGATCAAAGGCGTCTCTGGAGCGTTTTGCCCAGCGTGTGGTGAGGTTCATGCTGCGCTCCGTCTCTTCGTGAGTTGCTTTGCCGGGAGCACATTCGTCGAAAACCATCACGACGTCAGATCCGAGTGCGGCCTGCACTTCCATCGACACCTCGGGAGATAAGAACTTCAAAGAGCCGTCGACGTGAGATCGAAACTCAGTGCCTTCCTCGGTGATCTTTCGCAGCGCGCCGAGACTCCACACCTGGAAACCGCCCGAGTCAGTCAACAAAGCACGGTCCCAGCCGATGAAGCGGTGCAGACCTCCGGCAGATCTGATCACGTCGATTCCGGGCCGGAGCCAAAGGTGATACGTGTTGCCGAGGATGATGCGGGCGTCGAGATCCGCTGACTCGAGTTCTTCGAAACGAATGCCTTTGACGGTGCCCGCCGTGCCGACCGGCATAAACACCGGCGTCTCGATCTGCCCGCGCCGCGTCGTCAGAACTCCCGCACGCGCCTCGCCAGACTGCGCCTGGATATGGAATTTTGTCGAGGGAAGTTTTGCCATTAGGAAGATCTTCCTCGCAAAGACGCAAAGGCTCAAAGCAGATTCAACTACCTTTGCGCCTTTGCGCCTCTGCGAGGGGATTTCTTATGCTTCTCGACGATTCGCAGCGGAGTCGCGAAGAAGTCAAACTCCTCACGCAGTCGATTCAGCAGGTACCTCTCGTACGAAAAGTGCAATCCCGGTTTGCCACCCGAAGTGAAGACCACAAACGTCGGTGGCCTGAGCCCAGCCTGCGTCAGATACTGAATCCGCAGTCTCGACATTCCACCCTTCGCGGGCGACGGCGCCGTCCCGCCGCGCGGCTGTGCGATCGCCTTTTCAAAGAAATCATTCAACTGCGACGTCGGAATTCTTCGATTGCGCGCTTCGTCAGCTCTCAACACCAGCGGCAGAATCTTCTCGACTCTCTGTCCCGACAACGCCGAGATCGTGATCACAGGCGCCCACTCCAGAAACTTCATCTTGTCGCGCAAGCCTCGTTCAAACTCCGACGCGGTGTTCGTCTCCTTGTCTTTAACGATGTCCCATTTGTTCACCGCGATAATGATCGAACACCCTGCATCAACCGCGTAACCCGCGATCGTCGCATCGAGCGCCGTCACGCCTTCGACTGCATCGACCAGAACAATCGCGACGTCCGCGCGCTCGAGGCTCTTGCGCGCCATGATGACCGACAACTTCTCAGCCATCTCGTCTGTCTTTCCTTTTCGACGGATTCCGGCGGTGTCGATAACCCGGAAGTTTCGCTCCGGTGTTTGCAGCACGGTGTCGATCGCGTCGCGCGTGGTACCGGCGACGGGAGAAACGATCACGCGGTCTTCGCCGAGAATGCGGTTCAGCAGTGAAGACTTGCCGACGTTCGGCCGCCCAACAATCGCGAGACGAAGCTCGCGCGGTTCTGTCGTTTCGTCATCCTGAACACCCTCAAAATTGAGCAACTCAACAACACTGTCGAGCAGTTCGCCGATACCGATTCCCTGCTCCGCCGAAACCGGAAAAACGTTTTCGAACCCGAAACGATAAAACTCCGTGCTTTCACTCTCGAGTCTTGACGAGTCGGTTTTATTCGCAGCGACGAGCACCTGTTTGCCGGTTCCGCGCAGCAGGCTGGCGAGTTCTTCATCCAATTGCGTCACTCCGGTCCGCGCGTCCACGACCCAAATCAACACCTGCGCCTCGTCAATCGCAACGCCTGCCTGTTTCAAGATATTGGCCGGAATGACAGCGTCGTCGTCCGGCACGATCCCGCCGGTATCGATCAGCGAAAATCGTGTGCCCGCCCAGTCGACTTCACCGTAAATCCGATCGCGCGTGATTCCGGGTTCGTCGCCAACTATCGACCTTCGTTCGCCGATCAGACGGTTGAACAACGTCGACTTCCCGACGTTTGGACGGCCGACAATCGCCACGAGATTGGAAGCGCGGCGTGGCTGAACTTCGGTTTTAGCAATCGATTCCATTGACTCGATAGCTTACAAGGCCCTTCCCATCCGTGTCATCCGCGCTATAATCCTCCCGCTGTACTTAAAAAGTCCGAGGGGTTCTCCTATGAAAAGGTTTCTGGCTCTATTCATCACCACTTTAACGCTAAGCCTTTCTGTTGCCGCTCAGGAACACAGTCGCCCACCGAAAAGTACAACGCCGCCGCGCGCGCCGAATGCGCCGGCAAGCGTTCCCGACGCCTCCGCTTCGGGTTGGGTCAGGATCACTAACGACGAAGGTCGCTTCTCCGTGCTCATGCCTGGGACACCGGAGGACAAGGTGGAAACAACACCGAGCGAACATGGACCATACACGACACACCTGTCGATTCTGAGGCAAACGGACACCGTATTTCTCATTGGCTGGGTTGACTACGATCCGAGTTTCAACTTCAACCGCACCGCTGAGTTGGAGGCGAATCGAGATAATTTTGTTAAGGGCGTTAATGCCCGATTACTCGAGACGCGCTCCACCAGAATCGATGGCTTTGCGGCGATTGAGTTTACGGCGGAGAATGAAAACAGGGTTTTCAAATCACGCGTTTACATGGTTGGCCGCCGGCCTTATCAACTCGTGATTGGCTCACCCAAGGGTAGCGACGATTCCGTAATCATCAATCGATTCTTTAACTCATTCAAGGTCACTGTCAATTAGACGGCACCGCGACCCATGAAGCGTAGAGACTTCCTGCAAACGACCGCCGCCGGGTGTGTCGTAACTATCGCTAGTCCTGTGTCTGCACTAGCGATCGAAGAGCCCGCGCACCCGCGCGCGCCCGAACCATCTTCCGCTCCGCCGGCATTCGAACTCGACGAGTGGACCATTGCCCAGTTGCAGCAAGCCATGACGTCCGGCAGATACTCGTCGAAGCAACTGGTCGAGAAATACAGTGACCGGATCGGCGATATCGACAAGAAAGGTCCGGCGATCAATTCCGTGATCGAGATGAATCCGGACGCGGAACGGATCGCGGCCGACCTCGATCGCGAACGCAAAGAAAGAGGACCGCGTGGTCCATTGCACGGGATTCCGCTCCTCATCAAGGACAATCTCGACACAGCGGATCGGATGATGACTACCGCCGGTTCGCTGGCGCTCGTGGGTGCGAAGCCTGCTCGCGATGCCGGCGTGGTTAAAAAGCTACGCGATGCGGGCGCCGTGATCTTAGGAAAGACGAACCTCAGCGAGTGGGCCAACTTTCGTTCGACTAAATCTTCGAGCGGCTGGAGTGGACGCGGCGGTCAAACCCGGAATCCCTATGTGTTGGACCGCAATCCGTGTGGCTCGAGCTCCGGGTCGGGAGCTGCGGCGGCGGCAAACCTGTGTGCGGCGACGATTGGAACTGAAACCGACGGATCGATCGTGTGCCCGTCTTCCGCGAACTCGCTCGTCGGTATCAAACCGACGCTTGGCAAAGTCAGCGGAGCAGGGATCATTCCAATCGCTCACAGCCAGGACACCGCGGGACCCATCGCGCGAACCATTGCCGACGCGTGGACGCTTTTCAACAGTATTGCTGACGTTCCACTGAAGCCGCTCGCCGAGTACGCCCGAGAATTCAATATTAAAGGACTGCGGCTGGGCGTCGCGCGAAAGCATTTCGGATTCAATGAACGCGTGGACAAGCTCATGGACCAGTGTCTGGCGGAGTTGAAGAGTCTCGGCGTCGTGCTTGTCGATCCGGCTGATATTCCGACTTCAGGTAAGTTTGACGACTCTGAATTTGAAGTGCTGTTGTATGAGTTCAAGGCTGATCTGAATGCATACCTGGCTGCACTCGGACCGACTGCGCCGGTTCGTTCATTGAAAGACATCATCGATTTCAATGAGAAGAATCGCGATCGTGAGATGCCGTACTTTGGGCAGGACATCATGATCAAGGCGCAGGCGAAGGGACCGCTCACGTCCAAGGCATACCGCGACGCTTTGCGTAAGAATCAACTGCTTACGCGTTCACAAGGCATTGACTTTGTTTTGAAGCAGCACCGGCTGGCGGCGCTCGTTGCTCCGACCGGTGGACCACCGTGGCCGACTGACTGGATCAATGGCGATCACTTCACTGGTGGCTACTCATCGGCGTCCGCCGTTGCCGGCTATCCGCATATTACGGTTCCGGCAGGCTACGTTTTTGGTTTGCCCGTGGGTATTTCGTTCTTTGGCGCCGCGAACAGCGAACCACTGCTGGCGCAGCTCGCCTGGGGCTTCGAGCAGGCCACGAAGGCCCGCAAACCACCGAGGTTTTTAGAGAAAGCGGAGTTTGGATAATCATTGATTTAGCAATTTTCAAGAAGCCCTGATCGCTTCCATTTTGCTAATCTCAAAAGTCGAGATTCATTGTTGGACGAGGTCAGTACCGTAACGCGGTAGCGTCGGGTCGACGTAGAGCTTCTCAATTTTGCTAAGAATTTCATATGTTCGAGACTGACCCGACGCTACCGCGTTACGGTACTGACCTCGTCCAAGTCTGAATCCTGACTCTTGAGGCAAAGCCTCTTGCTATCCTTCCCTTTCGAAAGGAGCACTCATGCCGCGTACAGCTACCGCCTCTCGTAAAAAATCAATCTATGGCGTCCACCCCGGCATTCTCATGACCCAGAAGTGGATCGCAGAGCTCAAGCAAAAAACCGGCAGAACCCTCGAAGAGTGGCTCGCACACATTAAAAAGTCAGGTCCTAAAACCGAGAACGCGCGTCGCGAGTGGCTCAAGAAGGAGTACGGTCTCGGCACGAATACCTGCTGGTGGCTCGCCGAGCGCGCTGAAGGCAAAGGTGAAGAAACAGGCGATCCAGATCTCTACCTGAAAGCCGCGGAAAGCTACGTGGAAGAGATGTTCTCCGGAGGCAAAGCCGGATTGCGGCCGATATACGACGCGCTGCTAAAGCTCGGACTCAAAACCGGTAAAGAAGCGAAGGCTTGCCCTTGCCAAACCATCGTTCCGCTTTATCGCAATCACGTGTTCGCGCAGATCAAACCCACGACCCAAACTCGCATCGACATGGGTTTCGCACTCGGCGACATGAAACCGAAGGGACGACTTATCGACACCGGAGGCTTTGCCAAGAAGGATCGCATCACGCATCGCATCCCAATCACTTCACTGGACGATATCGACGACGAGGTGAAGCACTGGCTCAAAGTCGCTTACGATCGCGACGAAAAGTAGAGCCACAAAAAGGCACAAAAGGAAACAAAAAGTTTGCGCGACAGTCTCGAAGTAACTTAAGCTACGCGGCGCTTGAAGTCCTCACCACTCGAAATCGGAAAACTCGGCGAAGCCTACGCCGCAGCCTATCTCGAACAACTCGGCTACCGTTTAGTTGCGGCGAATTTCACGTTGCCCGTCGGACGAAACCTGCGCGGCGCTGTCGTCACGTCGGAAATCGATCTCGTTGCTTACGATGGCGATACGCTTTGCTTTGTGGAAGTGAAGACCCGCGCGTCTGACTGGTTTGCGCCACCGCAAGTCAACGTCGATCTGCGCAAACGCCGCCAGATCGCACGCGCCGCCCGCGCGTATCGACACATGCTCGGCATCGAAGACCAGCCTTACCGCTACGACGTGCTCACCGTGGTTCTGGACGAAGCCCCGCAAATCGAACTACTCCGGAACTATTGGCGCGATTAATTCTGCGTGTCTGTCTGCTTCGAACGCGACGGCGCGTTCTTCACGTACTTATCAAACCAACTGATCATTTCATACAACACGTGTTCGATACTCTCGCGGCCCGAGTAACCATGTGCCTCGTGCGGCAGCATCACCAATCGCACCGTCGCGCCATGTCCTTTCAGCGCCTGGTACATCCGCTCCGATTGAATCGGAAACGTTCCGGTGTTGTCGTCAGCTTCGCCGTGAGTCATCAACAGCGGCTCGTTGATCTTCGACGCATACATGAACGGCGACACCTTCAGGTAAAGCTCCGGCGCCTCCCACAGCGTGCGTCGCTCATTCTGAAAACCGAACGGCGTCAACGTGCGATTGTAAGCGCCACTGCGCGCGATGCCCGCGCGGAAGAGATCGCTGTGGGCCAACAGGTTCGCGGTCATGAAAGCGCCATAGCTGTGACCTCCTACGCCGACGCGATCCGGATCGGTCACACCCATCTCCGTCGCTTTGTCGATCGCGGCTTTCGCGCTCATCACGGTCTGTTCGACGTAAGTGTTGTTGACTGTCTCAGGACTACCGACAATCGGCATCGTCGCATTGTCGAGCACTGCATAGCCTTCCAGGAGGAAAAACAGATGTGATGCGCCGCCGATTGACGTCGCTTTCTGAGCTGATCCTGTGACCTGTCCGGCCGTGGTCGGATCTGAAAACTCGACTGGATAGGCCCACACGACTGTCGGGAGTCGCGTGCCCTCTTTGTAATTCGGCGGCAGGTAGAGCGTGAAAGAACACTGCACGCCGTCGGCACGTTTGTACGTGACTAGTTGTTTCTTGATGCCGCGCAACTGCGGCGTCGGATCCGGGAATTGAGTGAGGGCACGCGGCGCAGCATCACCGCTTCTAACGAAGTAATTCGGAGCTTCAGTCGGCGACTCGCGTCGCGTGAGGAACTGTTTGCCATCGTCACTCAGTAAAGCAACCACGGACTCGTAAGCATTTGCTTCGCTGCGGAAGAGTCGTTCCGCTTTGAGTGTCTTTAAGTTGAACCGATCGAGGAAAGGAAACTCACCTTCCCGCGTCGCGCCCGCGCCGATCAGATAAATCGAATCGCCGTCCTGCACGATTGCGCGTTGACCGGCGAGTGCGCGCGTGACGGGCGAGCCCGGGTCGTTGTACCGGTCCTGCTCGTTACGGCTCCAAATGAGTTTCGGTGGACTCTGCGGGTTGTTCGAGTCGAACGTAAAGGTTCTGAGCCAGCGTTTGTCGCGCTCGAAGTCGGAGAAAAGGACCAAACCTTTGTCGCCGAAACTCGCTGACGCCCCGCGCTGCGCGCCTCTGAACCATTCGAAACGTTGCTCGGTCTTGAACCATTCAACCGGCTCAGTCGTGAATGGCGCTCTGATCGCGACAACGCTGTCGCGATGTGAAACCTTCTTTTTCGGATCGCCATCGTCGAGCGCCTTGGCCCAAACAAGCGTCGCCGGTTGAGTAGGTAACCAGCGAATCAGTCTCGGACCAGTCGTCACGCCATCGATCGGCACCTGATCCGCGAGCGGCAGGCTGGCGACTTTGTAAACGACTTTGCCTTTCGCGTCCCAGACTTCGACGTCCCTCGGAAACGCAGCATCGGGAAAGAGATATGAAAAAGGCCGGTGCGTTCGCGTCACCAGGATGTGATGGCCATCGGGCGCGACGCTGAGTCCCTGAAAGATCGCCGCGTGGCCGATGGGCGTCGTATGTCCCGTCGCCGCGTCGACGAGCGCGAGTTGCGAAGTCGCGTAGTACTCAAACAGATCCTCGTCGTGAGGAGTCTTCAACAAGTCTTCGTAAGTTCTTACTGGTCCGGGCCTGCCCGAACTCTCCTGCGTATTCGGTTCAGTGGGCACGGACGGCGCTGCGGGTGCGGCGCCTCGCGTCGGTGGCACGAGTTGGACCAGTAAAGTTCGATTGTCGGGCATCCAGCTTATCGCGTTACCTGTGACTGAATTCACAGTTACGCCTTTCAAATTGCGGATTTTCCCTGTCGCTGCGTCACCCACCCAGAGTTCCACTCGATTTGCGGCGCCATTCAAAAACGCGAAATGCTTTCCGTCGTCGCTCCATTCAATACCGCTTATCTTCGCGCCGGGAGGAACATCGATTTTCACTTCCGAGCCGTCGGCGATCCGCTTCAATGACAGATCGACGAAGTACGGGTAACGGTGTGGTGAGTTTGTCGCGGGATTTATTCGCCGGCCGGCGAGTCGCAACATCGGTTGTGCGAGATCAGCCAGCGGCGGATTGCGCACACCTGTCGTGAGGAGGATGTTGTCGCGCGTGGGACTCACTGAAGCACCGGGAGTGACGGGCGCGTTCAGAATGTCGAGCACTTCTTTCGGTGGTTTTTTATAACCCTGCTGCGCAAAACTGATGTTCGTGGTCAGTAGCACAGCGAGAATTGCGAGCGACTTCGAAGCGAGACGACAAGCGTTCATGGTAGGCTCCTCCGCAAACAGCGATAGACGAAATTTCGTGGAATGCCTCGGGGAATTTGAAGCGTTTCGGAACTTATTCGAGTTGAGAATAGAAGTCAACCAACATGATGTGGATCTTGTGTTCGCCTTTGTGCCTTTTGTGCACGAAACATTCCAGCCCACGCACCCTGTTTTATTTCGCGATCGTTTATTGACTGACCGACGCACTCGCGCATAGACTGCGGCACATAGACTCGACGGTCGCGCGCCGGTACCGGCGTGGGATTTAGGGTTAAAACAACGGTGCAGTGCCCTTGGGTTGATCCCCTCTGGTGTTGCACCGTTTGTTTCATTGTTTGTCTAAATCCACTGGCGGAATCTCATCGGTCGAACCGAGCAAACGAACTAGCGGGCTAATGGTGTCGATCGTCTTGCGAGTATCGTTTGCAAACTTAACAACGTCGAAAAGCTTAGTGGCGATTTTGTAAAACCTGTCCCACCAGATTTTGCTGTGCTGGTTAGTCTGCGCTTCGTCGAGAATGTCCTTTTCCAAACGGGCGTAGCCAATGATGAGAGCCCGGGCTCGTTCGAGACCTTCCGGTCCATTGATTCGATAGTGTTGTATCGACTGCTCTATCTCCGTAGTCAACAAGAGAATTAACCGCTTCAGCCGCGGATGGATTTCCGCGCGTTTTATAGCCTCGAACAACGCATGTGCTTCCGCCTGGATCTCTTTCAGAGCCTCCTCGCCGATGTTTGGATCGGGTTTCTTCTTGCCCCACTCCGAAGCGATTACTCGGAGCAGCGTGATGGTTTCATCAGTTATCGGCTGCGTTAGGTTGAGCTGATTTGCGCGAAGATTGGATAACGAAACCTGCGCCACCAACCTCAGAGGAGGAAAAACGTCCGAGTAGAAGTCATCGAACTCGAGTTCTTCTATGCCTGCTTCTATTTCGTCCAGGAGCTCCAGAAAAGCGAGTATCCCCTGAACCACTTGAATGAAAAGTGGTCCAGTCATTTCGCGGTTAATGGGAATATCTAACGCCTGTGCCCACAACCTTGCAGGCGGACCATTACCGGAGGTGGACCGAAGCCTTTGAGTAAGGTTGTATAGACGTAATGCGGGATTGTTCTGCACCATTTAGCCCTACTTTCGTCTAGTCAGACTGGTGTGGGTTCTGAAAAGCCGTAATAGCTAATCGACTGGTGCCTTTCCGTAGCTTTAACTAGGCGTGAAGCCCAGGTGAAGGGTTTCGGCTCGGCTGGGCGCCGTTTTTTATCTTTTATTGTCTAAGCTGATCTTCGTCGTGGACCACGTTGTGAAAGTTCCTCTGCGTACCACATGTCCACGATCTTCAAAACATCAGCCTTCCGCGCTGAAGACAACTCCCTGAACCTTGTCACCAGCTTGAGCTCCCGCGGGGAATCTCCACCGGGAGCGACCAGGCCCGCCGATCGTGCGAGCAATTCCGCTGGTGGAACACCGAGACCTTTCGCGAGAGCCGTGATCCGGTGTGTAGTGACCTTTCGTGCCGGCTCGTTCTCAATTCGGCTGATATAGCTCGCCGCTATCTTTTTTCCGAAACGGGCGCTTTGTTTGGAAACATCTTCCAGCGAAAGCCCCTTCTCTTCGCGAATTCGGCGAACGAAGTCCCCGAGGGTTTCTGGACTCCTATTTGCCATTTTGGTGGGCTCCAAATTCACAGCAACGCAAGGACGCGCCACCAAAGGAAAACGCGCGATCGACAACTCACCTAAACCTCCACCGAAAATCCGTTTGGTGGGGCCGCCCAGACGTCCGGAACGTTATTGCTCTTCCGGTATGCCTTCTTTATCACACTCACCCTATAGAACGCAAACTGATTCCTATAGGCATCGGTTTTCGCCCCAAAATGACCGCCCCTTACTCCCTGTTGCGCATAGGTAATAAATAGTTTCCAATGGGCAACAAAATGAGTGCTGATCCGCCTTACCGAACCGATCTAATCAATGCTGCTATGGGGGCTCGCCGGCTGACCAACAAGCTCGTGGCGGATAAGGCGGGTGTAGGGGTGATGACGGTTTCAAAAATACGGAATGGCAACCCGAACGTCGGGTACGTGACGCTCAAGAAAGTGGTTGAGGCTGTTGGGTTAACCATCGCGGAGGTATCGCAGCCGAAGGCTGCTTGAGTCTCTGTGTGGCACATTGCCGTACATGTGCTATTATTTCTCGCAGCACAGGTAAACGAATCATGGCAACAGGTCGTATAAAAAGGGAAAGTACTCGCGCAGCTCGGTTGGATATTCGCATCAATCCAAGCGCCAAAGAGAAAATCGAGCAAGCAGCGGTGCTGTCACATCAGTCGTTGACTGATTTTGTTGTGACCAGCCTTTTGCGTGTTTCCGAGGAAGCTCTTCAACGTCAACGAATGATTCACCTCACTAACCGCGATCGCGATCTCTTCCTCACGGCACTCGAAGCAGACGTTCGTCCGAATCGAGCGTTGCGCAAAGCAGCCGAACGGTTTAAGCGCGCTTACCGGTAGCACCCAGAGCTATAAACCATTCTCCAAGCAAATGCGGTTTGGCAGAAACTTCCACAAGACGCATGATTGTGCCGCACACTCGAGAGGATCTGTGTAAGATCATGCCTCTACTTAACGATGATCGTTATCGAAAAACTCTCTTCTCACCACAACCGACGCGATTTTGATTGCGGCGTCGAAGACCTGAACGCCTACCTCCAGAGATATTCCGGTCAACACGAACGCAAAGGGATGGGTCGCACATATGTTGCAACCGAAGAGAATGACACCCGCGTACTCGGTTATTACACTATCTCAAGCAGCGCCGTTGCTTTTGATGTCGTTCCGAAAGCGATCGAGAGGCTCAATATTTAGAACAGTCAATACAAAGCAGCCGAAGCGACACCTCGACAAAGAGCCAGTGAAGCAGCATGGCCAAGGCCTGGTATCCTGTCTGCCGAGTCGCATAGATGTCTCCCACGCATCCCCCCTGTTTCATCGGGAATAGGTCCATTAAGGTCCACTAATGGTGAAATCAGGGCTTCTAGACAAAGGGTACAAAAAGGGGTACATTTCGTTCCACCACTTTGAGA
>DATNCH010000281.1:0-8051 GCA_035571655.1 Pyrinomonadaceae bacterium | reverse complement strand
GATTCGGATTGGGTGGTGAAACTGATCGATCTTTATCCGGCGCAGGTTGCGGGGCAGCCCAACATGGGTGGCTATCAGTTGATGATCTCGGCTGATGTACTTCGCGGTCGTTATCGCGAGAGTTTCGAGACTGCGAAACCGATTGAGGCGAACACGCCGCTGCGTTATCGTTTTGCGATACCGACCGCGAATCACGTTTTTCTGCCGGGTCATCGCATCATGGTCCAGATTCAGTCGAGCTGGTTCCCGCTCTACGATCGCAACCCGCAGACGTTTGTAAAGAACATCTTCTGGGCCAAGCCGGAGGACTACAAAAAAGCGACACAGCGGATCTACGGCAAGAGTTTTATCGAGCTGCCGCTGGTCACCAAGTCTTAGCCACAAAAAGGCACAAAAGGACACATAAAGTAGATTCTTTTTGTGCATTTTGTGCTTCTTTGTGGCTGCTAAATATGATCGAAGCAGATACTGAAAGAGGCCGATGGTTCTTACCTCCTGAGCGGTATGCTCACGGTGCGCGACGCAAATCGCCAGCTTCATCTCGACCTTCCGGAAGATGGCAGCTACACTACGCTCGCCGGTTTCCTCATGGCCCAGGCTGGGCACTTGCCAAACGAAGGTGAGGTGGTCGAGTACCTGGATTCGACATTCAAGATCGAGCGTCTCGAAGGTCGACGCATTCGCCGTGTGCGTCTGACGCAAAATGCCGGCGCCTCATTGCAGGTCGCCGGCAAAGGAGCCACATGAAACTCCACATTCTGTTTGCGCTAACACTGCTAATCCCCAGCGTGTCTACGTCCGTCGCCAAAGACGACATCACCAAAGAATTGATGACGTCAAACGGAAAGACACGCGTGTACTATCTTTACATTCCCTCTACCGTCACAGCTCCAGCGCCGCTGATCGTTATGCTTCACGGATCGAACCGCACCGGCGTCACGCTCGTTGAAAAGTGGAAGGACTACGCGAAGAAAGAAGGGATCATTATCGCCGGTCCGGATGCGTTGAATTTGCGTGGCTGGGCGTCGCCGCAAGATGGTCCGGATTTCCTTCGCGATCTGGTCGAGGAGCTCAAGAGCAAATACCCGGTGAACCCGCGGCGCGTGTACCTGTTTGGACACTCTTCCGGTGCGACGTTTGCGATACACATGTCGCTGATGGAGTCGCAGTATTTTGCGGCGACTGCGATTCACGCGGGAGCACTGGCGGAAGAGGACAAGGATTTGATCCGTCTCGCCAAACGAAAGATACCGATCTCGATCCAGGTTGGAGACAGCGACGAGTTGTTTCCGCTCAAAGCTGTGAGGGAGACGAGAGATGCGTTGAAGGAAGCGGGCATTCCCGTCGATCTGATCGAGATCGAAAACCACGATCACTGGTATTACGACAAGGCCGCGAAGTTCAACCAGACGGCGTGGGAGTTTTTAAAGAAGTACGAGCTTGATGCTGATCCGGTCTACCGAAAATACACGTGGAACTAATCACGTCTCAGCACACGACCATCAGCAGCACTGATCTCAATACTCTTACCGATCCTCACCACGTTGCCATCCATGCTCGGATCTTCGCCCGAGAGGTTACCAAGAGCCGTCACCCACTTTAGATTTCTTTTCACCTGTTCCTTCTGTTCAATCCTCACGAGGTAAAACCCGTGGTCTCTCACTTCGTAAAGCAAAAACAGGTCGCGATCATGCTCGAGATAATAAACGCGCACAAGCCGGTCTTTCGGGCTCATTCCCACGTAAAAAATCCGTCGAGCCACCGTCCGTACGTGCGGAGGCGGAGTGAATTCACCAACGCCATCGTGTCGCAGGAGGTAACCCCCTGCTGAAGTCGACCAACGAAAAAACGTCCGCTGCGGGTATACAAACTGTTCCGCAGGCATAAACGACTCCGGTGTGGGCGCATACGCCGAGCCCAGCGTTGCCAACGAGAAAATCAGGCACACTACGAGAAAGTTCTTCATGGCGTCTCCTTTTGGCGGGGCGGTGAGGCCTACCAGTTTACTACAATTCGGCCGTTGCGGAACCGTGTTATCGCTCTTCATCCGTGGCATAATCTGCGCCGGGGTGAAGACATGCAAAAACGCCGTTTGCGCCAGATCGAGGAATACATACTGGGCTTTTTTCAGACTCACCAACGGACGCACATTCTTGCTAAGGAGCTTTTCAACAGCACGAATGCGTACGCAAACGCCGACATCGTCCGCGCCCTCGAAGATCTGGAAAAGAAAGAACGCCTGCTGGTCCGTCACACAACCGAGGGTAATGACTACGTCTCTTTGACCACTCAGGGAGCGGCTCATCTCGGCCTGAATGAACCGGATGGAGATAACGACTTTCCCGCTATGCCCCATCCGCCGAAGAGCGCTACGAAGGTTGGATAAGTTTTAGAAGTTATGAAAGCTTTGTTTCCTGCCGCCCTTGTGCTCCTCATGTGTTTTTGTGTCATGGCGCAGGCGCCGGCCGGCGATGATGCGACTGCCGGCACGGCGAATTCGCTGGCGGAAGTACGCGACATGCACAACGCGTTGCTGGTCGTTTTCAAATCTCGCGTTCTCGACGTCAATGATCGCGAACGTGCAATCATCCAGGATGTGCTGAAAGCCGATCCGATACCGCAAGGACGCTATCGCTGGGTCTACATGCAGTTAGCAAGCAGGCTAAACAAGTACATTCGGAAGTACAAAAGCCTGAGTGCCGCGACTGAACTCGCCGATGCCGACTACGTCATCTACTTCAACGTGGTCGAGTTTCGCAGAATCTTGTACACGTATTACCCGTACGGTGAGTTGTTTGTGATCGTCAAAGGTTCTCCTGAGAAACTGAAGCCGCCGCGCATCGTTTGGAGGGCAAGGAAAATGCTGATTGCAGACGATGCGATCGGTGAACTCATCAAAGACCTCAAAGCCGCTCGTGGTGAAACCTGAGCGCGCACCGCCGACTAATGCGCTCGAAAAAATTCATCCTCCTAATTGTCGTCCTGGTGCTGCTGCTCTCACAGGTTCCCTTCGCTTATCGTCGCGTCAAACTCCGCCGGCTCGATGCGGCGATTCAACAACTCAACACTCAACGCACGACGGGCGCGCAGACCGGTTTCGTCGATTACAGGGGGGTGGTCCATGTTCACTCGTCGCTGGGCGGGCACAGCGCGGGCACTTTTTCCGAAATCATCTCTGCGGCACAGGCGAACGGTTTGCAGTTTGTCATCATGACTGAGCACACCGAGAAGGATTTCGACACGGCCAGCCTGACGTTGAAGGGCATGCATGGCGGGGTGCTCTTTATAAATGGAAACGAGGTGAGTGCCGAAAACGGCGATCGCCTGCTCGTGCTTCCTGAGGAGATCTCGATCGTCGCTTACCCGGAAGAGTTCAGGAACTGGGAGACGGCGGGTCTCGATGGCGTCGAGATCTACAACGTGTTTACGAATGCGCGGCGAGTGAATCCTGTTGCCGCGTTTTTCGACGTCTTGTGGTCTCAACGCGCGTACCCGGAACTGATCTTTGCGTTGTACCTGCAAAGGCCGGATGAGAGTCTGAAGAAGTGGGACCAGGCTTTGGCGCGAACGAGATTGATAGCGGTCGGCGGCAACGATGCGCACTCGAACATTGGCGTGAGTTTGAAAGACAGCTCAGGGAAAACTCTGCTGGGGATTCAGCTCGATCCTTACGCAACCAGCTTTCGGCTCGTGAGATTGCACGTGCTGGTTGAGCAAAACAGACCGCTGGACGAGGCGAGTGTACTCGAGGCGATTAGGGCTGGGCACTGTTTTGTCGGGTTTGACTTTCTCGGCGACCCCGCGGGTTTCGCGTTTGAGGCGCAAAACGAGGGCGAGAACAAGATTCAGGGTGACGAGATTTCGTTGCGGAGCGAGACGCGTCTGCGCGTCCGAACGCCGGTTCCGAGCCGGATCGTGGTGTTGAAGGACGGGGCAGTGTTTTTGGATGAGAGCGGGATTAATAACAAAGAAATTGCGGTGACTGAGCGAGGGGTTTACAGGGTCGAGGTTTACCTGCCGCAGCTCGGCGGGCTGGTGGCCCAAAAGCCGTGGATCATCTCAAATCCGATTTACGTTCGTTGAGAGGTTAGCTGGACAGAATTTTGTCTCTTTAAAACGGTCTCGCCCCACCGGGTGCCCTGCTAGCTCCCCTGTGGGGCGACGAACCTTTCGCTGGAAAGCTCCAGCTTCACTTGTCTCGGAAGCGGTGCGTACGTTCACCGAATACTGTTGGAGGCCGAGTAGTTGGCCCCGCGCTCCCATGTGCCCCAAGTGTTAGGGGCTGAGGAGTACAGCCTTCCACACACTGTTTTTTCAAGTCCGATCAGTCTAGGCTTCGTCACCGAAACTGTCAATATTCAGCTTGACCGAACGTGAACAATACAAGTCTCAAATTGCTAGAATGCCACACAAATGGAATTGAAAATAACAACACCGAAAAACTTCAGCTTTCGCCGCACTGTCGCCAGCCACGGCTGGTACGGACTGCTTCCCTTCGCCCTCGATGCTGACAAATGGGAACTGACCCGCGTCATCGACGTTGGCAGGAAACCGCCGGTGACGATCGTCTTAACGGGACGGAAAAACCACGTCCACATCAGTACCTCGCGCCCGCTCAATAAGTCTGAAGCCGCCATCGTATTGCGCGATGCGCGTCACATTCTCCGGCTCGACGACGATCTGCAAAGTTTCTACCTGGCCACCGAGAACGACCCTGAGTTTGCCTGGATCGTCGAGCAGGGCGCCGGACGCCTGCTGCGGTCGCCCACGGTCTTCGAGGACCTGGTCAAGATGATCTGCACCACGAACTGTTCGTGGGCGCTGACAGAAAAAATGGTGACCGGCCTCGTTGCAAACCTCGGGCGCGAGACCAACGACGGGCGACGCTCTTTTCCAAATGCCGAAGCGCTGGCCGCGATGCCGGCTAAGTTTTTTGTAGACGAAGTCCGCGCTGGATACCGCGCGCCGTATCTCAAGGAACTCGCGGATCGAGTTGCGTCCGGAGAATTGGATGTCGAGCAGTGGTTGACGAGCGATTTGCCAACGTCCGAACTCGTCAAACAGATCAAAGGCGTCAAAGGGGCGGGCAATTACGCGGCGGAAAATCTCTTGAAGCTGCTCGGACGTTACGACGGACTGGCGCTGGATTCGTGGACGCGAGCAAAATTCTTCAAGGTGCGGAACAACGGCCGGAAGGCGAATGACAAGAAGATCGCGCGCTACTACGCGCGCTTCAACGAGTGGCGTGGTCTCGCGCTCTGGTGCGACGTAACGCGGGATTGGTTGTAGGTCTTATAGGCCCTGGCGGACCTATAAGACCTTCTTCTTACTTGTAAGACCTTCTTCTTACTTGTTCAAGACCCACGTCGAATCTTGCGGGCCACGTGGGCTTTCGCTGTGACGAACGACAGTCAACACTTTTCCATCTGCTGAAAGCGTCAGCTTGTCAGTGTTGGTGAAGCTAACTTCATTGCCATCTGGTCCCTGTCCAGTCACCTTGCTGACTAACTCAAGCGTCTTTCCATCGCTCGACAGAACCGCCTTTCGCACGAACTTACCACGCCCCGTATCTCCCGTCGTCTCAGTGCCGTCGAGATTGAAGGTGCGTGGACCACCCATCATGCCGCGACCACCCCCTTGACCACCGCCCTGAGGAGCTCCACCTGCTGCCGGTGCACCTGACGGAGGACCACCCGGACCACCGCCGCCAGTGACCTTCTCTTCGATCGTGATCTCTTTCTCTGTTTGCGTGATAACCCAGGAAATGCTTTCCGCGTTCTGGACACGTTGTGAGAGACCCTGGCTCTTGCTCTTGTCAAGCGTCCAGGTTCCGGCGAAGTTCGGCGCAGCAGCTTGCGCAGCCAGAGCAAACACTAACGCGCTTGTCAGGCCAAAAGCGTAAACCAACTTTCTCATTCAAGATCTCCTTCAACTGTTCATGATTTCGTACGTGTGGCGCGAGTCTAACAAAACGAAGAACAAAAAACTGTAACGGAATGTAAAGATTTGTATAGAGAAGGTAAAGAAGGAACCTTTATGAATTTACATGCGTACCAAGCGACGCACTCATTCGATTTCTTTGTCATAAGGGAACGGCGAGTGGTGTTTAGTCCGGTGAGAGAGCAATACTGAAACATAACCAAGGAGAGCTGTAATGAAGTCAATCGTAAACAGGATGTTGGTGGTGATGCTGGTCGGCGCATTAGCGAGTGTTGCTGCGCTGGCCAAAGTGCATAAGGAGAAAGTGACTTTCGAAAACGATATCAAAGTAAACGGCACACTCGTGAAGAAGGGCACCTACGACGTCAAATTCGACGACGCGACCGGTCAACTTTCGCTCATCAAGCAGGGCAAGGTTATCGCCGAGGCAATGACCCGCTCCGAACCGCGCACCAAGAAGGCCGTTGATTTCCAGGTGAGATCGACTGGCAGTGGCAATGACATGCAGTTGGTAGGCGTCACTTTCGGCGGCTCCGACAAAGACATCATGCTCGCAAACAACGGCGCATCAACGTCCGGCAACAACTAAGATCCTATTAACCCCATTCCCCTCTACGCCTCGAAAGCCCGCGTGTTTCGAGGCGTAGTTGTTTTTTAGCCGCAAACAACACACAATGCATGCAAATGAAATATAGAAGATTCGGAAGAACTGGCTGGGAAGTCAGTGAGATGGGTTATGGCATGTGGGGGATGGCCAGTTGGTCCAACTCCGATGACGATGAGTCGCTTGGCTCATTGCAGGCGGCCGTCGAGCGCGGGTGTAATTTCTTCGACACTGCTTATGCCTATGGCAGTGGTCACAGTGAAGGCCTTCTGGGCCAGATCGTACGGTCCAATGCCGGAAAGCGACTCTACACTGCGAGCAAGATCCCGCCGAAAGATCTGAAATGGCCTGCAGCGGCTGACTCCACCTTGATGCAGTCGTATCCACCCGATCACGTCGAGGAATATGTGCATCGCAGTCTCGAGAATGCAGGGTTGGAACAATTGGACCTGATGCAGTTCCATACGTGGAACGACGAATGGATGCGCGACGATCGCTGGTTCTACCGTATCGACGATATGCGTAGTCAGAAACTGATCAACGCGATCGGGATCAGTATCAATCGCTGGGAGCCGTGGAATGGAGTGCGCGCGGTGCGCAGTGGTCAGATCGATGCGGTGCAGGTGATCTACAACATCTTCGATCAGAATCCGGAAGACGAGTTGTTTCCTGCGTGTCGTGAGATGGACGTAGCGGTGATCGCGCGTGTGCCTTTTGACGAAGGAACGTTGACGGGGACGCTGACGAAGGACAGCACGTGGCCTGAAGGCGATTGGCGCAACAGTTACTTTGTTCCTGAAAACTTGATTCCGAGTGTCGAGCGTGCGGATGCGGTGAAGAAGACGCTCGAGGAGTGGAACAGGGAGCGTTCGACCAGTATCACGATGCCGGAGCTCGCGTTGCGCTTCATTCTCGGGAACGAGGACGTGAGCACGATCATTCCCGGGATGCGCAAGCTCTCGCACGTTGCGGCGAACATCGACGCGAGCGACGCTGGACCATTGCCGCCGGAGTTGCAGGAAAAAATGAAGGGCTTCCGCTGGGTGCGAAAGCCCGCGCCTTGGTCGCAGTAAAGTTCACAAAAGGCACAAACAGAACCACAAAAAGGCACATAAACATTTTATTGAATTTAGGCGCTCTGCTTGTTTTCCTTTAATTAGGCGCTCTTCTATTGAATTAGGCTCTCTTCTTTGTTTCCTTTATTGAATTCGGCGCTCTCTATTGAATTCGGCGCGCTTCTTTGTTTTCCTTTGTGTGCTTTTTGTGCCTTTTTGTGGCTTAACTTTTCATCTCGAGCGTTTTGACTAAGAAAGTCCAGCGGTCGGCGATCTCCTCGATGATCTTCGACGTCGGCTTACCCGCCCCATGCCCTGCCTTCGTTTCAATCCGAATCAGGATCGGAGCGTTGCCCGCCTGTGCAGCCTGAAGTGCGGCTGCGAATTTGAAGCTGTGTCCCGGCCAAACGCGATCGTCGTGGTCCGCCGTCGTGATCATCGTTGGTGGATAA
>DATNCH010000280.1:0-24262 GCA_035571655.1 Pyrinomonadaceae bacterium | reverse complement strand
CGCATCGGTTACATGTCGCAGAAGTTTTCGTTGTATGACGATCTGACGATCGAAGAGAACCTCGACTTCTTCGCCGGAGTTTATCAAGTGCCGCGCGCGGAGCGCGAAGAGAAGAAGCGTTGGGTGCTCGAGATTTCAGGGCTCGAAGGGAAGGGCCACTTGTTGACGAGCAGCTTGCCTGGTGGTTGGAAACAACGCGTCGCGTTCGGCGCTGCCGTGATGCACGAACCGAGTGTTCTGTTTTTGGATGAACCGACATCAGGCGTCGATCCACTCGCGCGGCGCGCGTTCTGGAAGATGATCAATAGCTTTGCCGATCGCGGCGTGGCTGTGCTGGTGACGACGCACTATCTCGAAGAAGCGGAGCAGTGCAATCGACTCGGGTTCATGGTAGCCGGCGAGCTCGTCGCCGAGGGCACGCCTTCGCGTGTGAAGGCGGCACAGGGCGGACACTTGCTCGAGCTGATTACCGATGATCCTCAAGCGGCCGCAGATCTGTTGAAGAAGACTCGTGAGCGCTGGCGAATTTCACTCTTCGGAGATCGACTTCACATGGTTGTAGATGCGGATCCAGCCGATGAGATTGCGGGGCTGAAGAAAGAATTGAACGCTGCGAACATCAACGTGCTGCGTGCATACGAAACGCCATATTCGTTGGAAGACGTTTTTATATCCGTGGTTGAGAGAGCGCGGAAGAAATCATCATGAAACGAATCATTGCTCAAACACGCAAAGAATTGACGCAGTTCTCGCGCGACCGCTTGACGGTTGTACTGGCGCTTGTGTTGCCGCTGATCCTGATGTGGCTCATCGGATCATCCGTTTCGCTCACGGTCAGCGATCTGCCGGTGGTAATTCAGGACTTTGACCAGACGCCAACGTCCCGTCGCTACGTGGAAACCATTCGCGCGTCGCTGACATTCAGAATTGTTTCGTTGCCCATCACTGCCGCGCCTGAGAGCGCGCTCGACAAGGCACAAGCACGTGCTGCGATCATCATCCCCGCGAAATTCGAAGCGGATCTCGAGCGTGGTCGGACCGCGGAAGTGCAATGGCTGATCGACGGCACTGACGCGAACACAGCCAACATCATGCGCAACGACGCCGCGATGATCGCGCAAGCGTTTAATCGACAAAATGGACCATCGGGCGCGCCCGCGATCGATGCGCAGATGCGTTTCTGGTTCAACCCGGGTCACGATTCTGATCAGTATATTGGCCCAGCAGTCTTCGGACTCGTGCTGGCACTGTTTCCACCGTTGCTTGCTGCGCTCGCAATGTCACGCGAGGGCGAGCAGAAGACGATTCTTCAGGTTTACGTGGCGAGTATTCACGCGCACGAGTATCTGTTAGGCAAGATTCTCGCGTACATGATCGTCGCCGTCGCGGAATGGGTGTTGACGCTGGCGCTGGCAATTCCGATGTTTGGGATCTGGTTCCACGGCGATCCAACGCCATTTTTGGTCAGTTCGTTTCTTTACTTGTTCTGCAACGTCTGCTTTGGAGCGATGGCGGGCGCCTCAATTCCAAATCAGGCCGCGGCGATTCAGGCAGTGCAGAACGTCTGCTTCCTGCTTTCGTTTCTGCTCGCGGGGTTTGTGTTTCCGATCTCGAACATTCCGCCGTGGCTGCGATGGATTTCCGGGCTGGTGCCCGCGCGGTATTTCATTGAAGTGTCGCGTGATGTGTTTGTGCGAGGTGGCGGCTGGTCCGCGACGTGGCACGTGCCGGTTCTGCTTGCGGTGTTGAGTCTTGTGTTTCTGTTCAAGGGTTGGATGAGTTTGCGGAAGATGCAGATCGAGGCGTGAGTTCAAGCTTTGGCTTGTTCTAAACAGGATTAAATTTATGTTCGATAGAATTCTCAATTGGCGCTTCTGGCCGCTCTTCTTCAAAGAGCTGAACGAGCTTCGGCGCAATCGCAGGCTCGTCGCGATGATGCTTGTGCCGCCGACGGTGAATCTTGTGTTGCTCGGCTTTGCGATGAATCCTGAAGTCACGGATTTGCGCCTGGGAATTGTTGATGAAAGTCGCACGGCGGAAAGTCGTGAAGTGATCTCCGCGTTCACTGAAAGCAAATCGTTTGTCGCCGCCGGACACTATTCGTCGATCGCCGAGTTGAGTCGTGCGCTGAGTGCGGGCGAACTCGAGGCCGGCATAGTTGTACCGTCTGACTTTGCAACGAAGCGGACGCGCGGGGAAGTTGCGGAAGTGCAATTCCTCGTCGACAGTGTGAACTCCAACACGGGTGGCATCTCGGGTGGTTACGCAGCGCGCATCATCGGCGCGTTGAACGAAAAGATCGCTTTGAATAAGTCGAGCGTCCGGCCGGCACGCGCAGTCTCTCGTGTTTCGCTTTTCTACAACGCAGGACTGCAAAACTCCTGGTTCATCGTGACGGGCATGATCGGAATGCTTCTCGTGATGCTCGGCTCGCTCGTTTCCTCGGCGTCGATGGTGAAAGAGAAAGAGGTGGGCACGGTCGAACAGCTTCTGATGACGCCGGCAGGCAGCGCCGAGATCATTCTGGCCAAAATGGCGCCGATTTTCCTGCTGCTGTCGCTGGATATTGGAGTGTCGTCCGCGGTTGGAAGTTTCGTGTTTGGCGTGCCGATTCGCGGCAGTTTCGCGTTGCTTTATTGCTCAGGGATGCTCTGCGTTCTTTCCGGAATCGGCATCGGGACGATTGTCGCCACGTTCACACGTTCACAACAGCAGGCGCAGTTGTTGAGCTTCTTTGTGAACCCGCCGTTGTCGATGTTGTCGGGCGCGACGACGCCTATCGAAGCCATGCCGCATTGGATGCAACCATTGACGAACCTGAATCCGGTGAAACACTTCGCCGTACTCGCGCGCGGCGTAATGCTCAAAGGCGTCGGCCTCGAAGTGCTTTATCCCAACTTCCTCGCACTGCTAGCGTTCACGGTTATTTTGGTCGGCGTGAGTGCATGGCGCTTTCGAAAGCAGTTGAATTAAGCCGTGGCTAATTGACTGGCTGGTAGATGCGAACGTAGTCAATCTCCATCCGCTGAGGCCAGACGCTCTCGTCCACTCCTTCTGCGCCGCCCCATGTGCCTCCTACTGCGAGGTTGAGGAGCAGGTGAAAGGGTTTGTCAAACGGCCACTCTTTGTAATCAGCGTTGGGATTTGTCAGGCGTTCGTTTTTGAATGTGAAGTAGTGACGATCGTTGACGAACGTGCGAATCTCTTCCGGCGTCCACTCGACGGCGTAGATGTTGAATTCCGAGCGCGAAGTCGGAACGCTGATCTTCGCGGTCTTTTGAGTGTTGATCGTGTGATGGTACGACTTCGTATGCACCGAGGCATGGACCACGTCCGGATCAAACCCGACGTGCTCCATGATGTCGATCTCGCCGCCGCTGGGCCAACCTCCGTAGTCCTTACCGCTAGGGAGCATCCAGATGGCGGGCCATGTGCCGCGGCCCGAAGGTAACTTCGCTCTGACTTCGAACCGGCCGTAGGTCCAATCACCTTTGCCTTTCGATACCAGACGCGCCGACGTGTACTCATGACCCTCCCACGCATCTCTGCGGGCTTCGATGATTAGGCGCCCGTTTTCAACTCGCGCATTTTCTTCGCGCCCCTGCGTGTAGTACTGCAACTCCTTATTACCCCAACCATGCCCTCCCACGTCGTATCCCCACTTCTTCGGATCCGGCAGTCCCTTATATTCAAACTCATCCGCCCACACGAGCCGCCACCTGACTGAGCGTCGCTCTGTTGATGTCGCAGACAGTGGGTGATAAACGAGAGTTGTTGCCACAACGACGAAGAGGACGGAGATCAGAGGTCTGAGCATAGTAATGATTGTTAGAACAAGTCCATTGCTGCCTTGAGGCCATCTTCTATCTGCCGAAGCTCAATGGCCGTCAATTCCCCAATGCGTTGGCCAAGTTTTGATCGATCTAATGTTGTCACTTGATGGCAGAGCACAATGCTGTTCCGAGCGAGACCCGCTGCACCATTCGGCAATGCCACCGCTGTTGGCCCGCGTCGGGATTGTCTCAAAGACGTTGAAAGCGGGACGACAATAATCGATCGCCAACCGAGTGTCTGGTTAAAAGCGTCGTGAGATATGACAACTACTGGCCGACGACCTTGTTGCTCGGACCCTGAACGAGGAACAAGATGTGCCCAGTAGACTTCACCACGCTTCAATTCTAGTCTGAGTTGAGTAGTTGCTCACTGGCAGCCGCCTCGAGGTCAGGATCCAGGTCGGCGTTTGTTCCCACGTTTTGATTTGCATAATCACTAATGGCCTGGTGTAAGGCTCTTCGATCGAGACCAGGTTGTCGCGAGAGAGAGTCGACGAATGCCTCGACTTCAGCTACGCGATTTGGAGGTAGTCTCTCTATTTTTTCGATTAAATCGTGTTGCTCCACGGGCTGAGTATAGCACGGCACAGTGGCTTCTTAATCGCAAAGGCGGTGCCGCCTACTGTTCCCATGAATGCGCCTGAAACGATCGACAGGAACGCGACTGCTGCTCCTCGCGCACAATCTCGACTGGGGTTGCCGGTGGGGCCACTGAGGAAAGTCATGTAAAAAATTACGCCGAGAAAGTAGACCGTTACAGCGCCTGAAACCATCCCCGCTCCCGCACTCGCTAAGACGTAAGCAAGGTTTGCCACACGTTGTTTCCACGTGAGAGATTGTTGGACCAAACCGATTGACGCAAGCGTTGCAGGAGCATCGATCTGAGTTGCTTCAGCTCCACATTGCGCACAGTTCGTTTCGTAAAGGTAAACGATTCTCGAGTGACAACTTTGACAATTCATTACTTCCTCGCAGGTGCCGGAAACATCTGACTCTCGAAACCTTCCTCGAACAATTCACCGAGCAACTGGGCACCAAATCACGAGTGTGCAAGGAACATGCCGGGCTGAAGTCTTTTGTGCCTCTTTGTGGCTTTACTTAATCGGTGCAGCAATGTACCAGACGTTATCAAACGGATCCTTTATCCAGGCGTTTCGATCGCCGAAGGCCTGATTAGTTGGTGACAGCATCGAGACGCCTCCTGCCTTCAGCGCTTGTTCATAAACGGAGTCAACATCGTCCACATAGAGATATATAGCCGTGGGCAGAGGTTGTGTTGGATAGCGAGCCTCGCCCAACTCGATCACTGAATCGCGGATCTGAATCTTCGCGTGCATCACCATGTCACCTTCTGCATGGCGCATCAGCTCGCGAGCGCCGAACGCGTTTGTAACGAAGTCGATGAAACGTTGAGCGCCGATCGGATGAAAGTAAACGGTCACCGTATGAAGATCCGGCGCGATTGTTTGCAGCGGTGCGAACGTCGTCGCGATGTACCACCGATTTCCGTGAACGTCTTCTACTCCGCCGGAACGTTCACCATACGGCTGATCAACCACGGGCATTAACGACTTCGCACCGGCTTTGAGCGCGCGCTCATAAACCCGATCCACATCCGGCACGTAAAGATGAATCGCGGTGGGCTTCGGCTCGATGTGCTCGGCCCCGCCAATCATTATTACTGAATCTCCGATCGATACTTCGGCGTGCATCCCGCCCGCTGAACCGCCGGCCCGGAAATGCTCGATCCCGCCGAACGCCTGAGTGACGAAATCAATCAGTTCCGCTGGTTTGTGAACGGTGAGATATGGCGTGACGGCGCGGCGGTTTTCGCGCCTCATCTTATCTTCATTCACCGCATAAGCCTCGGCTGAATTCTTCGCCGTCCGTTCGTGCGTAAACTTATCAAACTCCTTCTGCACCTCCTCCGGAGGCACGTCCTTCTTATGCGTTGAAACAATCCACGTGTAACCGAATGGGTCTGCTATTTGACCCGACCGATCTCCATAAAACTGATCCTCGATGGGCCGAACCAGAGTTGCGCCGGCCTTGATAGCGTGTTCGGCAAACGCGTCGACGTCGGGCACCTCCAGGTGAATTCTCACCGACGAACCGCCGATCGTTTGTGGACTTAACACACCGTAGTCCGGATATTCGTCAGAGATCATCAGGACGACATTGCCGATTTGTATTTCGGCGTGACCAATCTTTCCACCTGGTTCGGCAAGTCGCGACAACTCTTTTGCTCCAAATGCTTCTCGATAGAAATCGATGGCTGCGCTCGCACCTGCTATGCACATATAAAGCGATAGTGACTGCACGGAATTCGTTTCCAATTGTTCTGCAGGACTGCTCATGGAATCTCTCCTTATAAATTGCTGTTGAAGTTCAGCCTTGAACGTGTCGCGAGGCAGACCAATAAGATCCTGCGCGACCCCGGCGAGCGCAGACAACTCCGGCCCTGGATTTATTTGACGCCCTTCAGCGAGCGCTGCGACAGCGTCATCTAATTGGTCAATGATAGAACGTTCGGCCATCGGTCTTTACTTCTCTTGAAGTCGATTACGCAAATTCTCCAATCCGCGAAACTGGAGTTGTTTCACTGCTCCTTCGCTGCGCCCCAACTCATCCGCGATTTCACGGATACTCTTCTCATCTGCGAAACGCATCACGATCACGCGGCGCTGGTCCTCCGGCAGCTTGTCGACTGCGCTGAACAAACGAGCGCGACGTTCAACTTCTTCCAGATCCGCTGCGCTCGAGCTTTCAGCAGATGGATCTGCCGCCGGGTCACTCGACTCACGCACCTTTCGCTTGGCCTGATCCGCAATCGCATTTGAAGCGATGCGATAAAGCCACGCGGCGAATGGCGAGCCTTTCCACTTGAATTTTCCGAGGTTTGCGAGTGCTTGATGGAAGACGTGGGCGGTAAGATCCTGAATTTCCGCACGATCACGAACACGCCGCGCGATGTAAGCATACACGCGGTGAAAATTCTGTTCGTACAGCTCTGCAAAGCGGCTCGGGTCCATCTGAGCAGCTTCGATCAGGAGCCGTTCGTCGGATTCAGTTGCCTGGCTCAAGTCTAACTAGTCCTCGCAGCGCCCGTTTCTTTTACTAAAACTGCCGGGCGGCGGAAAAGTTACGGTCTTTTGAGGCCGATATTCTAATCGACGCTAATGCCCAGGCGATCGGCGGACTTGAAGAGTGACAGGCCGAGAATACACGCAACCACGAGGTTGAAGTAGAAACTAATTGTCGCGCTGATGAAGGTAGCAACGATGTTCCCGATGAAGGGAAGTGCCAGCGGCGCCGTTATCACCGCAATTACCACGCCCACCGCAAAAGCGACGATCTGGACCACGATTACCATGGCGAATGCCTTGAAGTAAGTAATACCCATGCGGCGAATCGTGTCTAATCCCACGAGCGGGTTTATGACTGAACCAAAGCTTTGCGTGTAGCCGGCGACTGTCAGAGCCATCGGGTAGTAGAACAGCCCCCATCCAGCAAACAGTAGCAACAAAATCACGATCGACACTCCCGCGCCGAGCAACGGCAATAAATTTCTCACGGTAGCGGCGGGATCACTGGTCTCAGCTTTGGACTTTTCAGCTTCCTGCGCGATCTCAACTCCGGGTCGCGTTTCCTGAAGCTTCTTGTTTGCCTCAGCGAGTTTCGCCGGATCGGCGTTGGGATCGGTGAGCACCGAAAGGTCTTTTGACGAAGGTCCAGTCTGCTGCGCAACCTGCTCGCCGCCGCCGCCGAATCCACCCGCGACATGCGCGCTTATCACACCAAACATCAGTGTGAACACCAGGACCATCAACGGGCCCCACGTAACAATAAACACTCCGAGTCCGAGAAATATCGGAACAATCAGATCGTCCCAAATCGAGAACGCGCTGAAGTCCGGCATGAAACTGCGATTGAGCCTGCCCCACGCGATTTGGTTGATGACGTGCGAAACGCAACCGAACATAAGCACGCCCGCCAGCGCAGCACCGCGGAACCCTGCCAACAGAAGGAATGCATAGATCAGCGCGCCGCCGATCAATGCGGCCTTGTGTTGAAACGGATAACTAATCGCGCGACCAAAATCAGCGAGCCCGAAGCCGGAGCTCTGAAGCTGAACGCGCGCTGCCTTCTCTTTAACTGCCTTATATTCGCGGCAGAGATCACCACACAAAGCACAAACCGCGACGGTGCCAACGAACTTCGGGCATTGTTTGCAAAACAGCGCCCCGCACATCCGACAGACGTATGCCGGATCCGCATCAGGATGGTTGTGACAAGCGTTCGTGCTGTGCGGCGTTACGACTGCCGGCGGTTCTACAGTTGTTTTTTGTGAATTCGCGAAAGCAGGGTCGGATTCTACGAACGTCTCAAACGAGACAGCCTTCTGCTCTGACACAGGCGCCGGCTCGCCACTGAACGCGCCTTTGAGTTTCGGGACGCGACCCGCCTCAATCCAGCTCAAGTTGCCTTTGCAAACTTTGTCGGTGGGCAGGACGCAGCCTTCGGAGATCCACTGTTTCAGCGTGTCGAGGTCAGCCTCGAAAACGCCTTCGGGCGTACTCACACGCCAAAGTTCAGGTTGTGCACTCATAATTTTTCCTCTTTGGGGCTGGCAGGTTGCGGTGAGACTGCCAAGGAATGTGCGTGTCGAGGCGGCGACGAGGTCGGTCTGGGCCGCTGATCTAATACTACGGCCCCCGATTTACGCACGTCAACATTTTGTTTCAGCCGTAAATCTGCGGCTACTCAAATTTCGTTGACATTCCAAACGATTTGGACTACGTTGGGCCGCTCAAATTTTCGCTCAGGCTGAATATCCCCCCAAACCTCGCCAAGAGCTTAGTGTCTATTCTCAAATAGAAACCATCACACAACACTCAAAAGGAGGCTCCATGGCCAAAGATGACCCACGTGAAGCGAGCAAACCGCGACGCCTTTCCCTAAAAGTCCCCCAGAATACAAACCTCGAGAAGATGTCGGACGACGAAGTGGAGAAATTAGCACTGGATATGTCGCGCCGAATGGCAGCAACGCTCCCGAAAGGGACTGAGTTGAGCGGCATCGAGGGCGTGACACTTACTCAAGGAGGTCAGGCGGGCTTCGGTATCGGAATTGGCTGGTCGCGCGCTTGCGACCGCGCAGAGTTGAGCCGGGAAGGACTCGTCGTGAACCCGGAAGTGTTCGTCGATCCAATCCGGTTCGAAGACATAGCGGGCAAGTCCGCCAGAGTCACAATCAAACAAGCAGCCGCGAAAAAGGCCGAGAAGAGATCGAAAAAGAAGTAAGCAGTGATCGACACGCAGCTATCCCCAGGCCCATCCGAGCGCATCGCGGTCCTGGAAAGAGGCTCCAAGCTGCTGGTCATGGACCGGTTTACTGGTAGATCGGTCTTCACGCCGAAGTCCAGCCGCCAGGCACTTCGATTGCTCGGAACAGATGAGGATCGTCTACCTCCTGAAGTCGCGGGCGTCCGTCGTAATTTGAAGGCGGAGCTTGCGAAATACGGGATCGGCGGCCCTCTCCCCGCTCGTTCCGATACGCTCAACACGCTGATCCTTAAACTCACCAATGCGTGCAACTACGCTTGCACTTACTGCTACGACTACGAGCCTGAAGAGACGGCGACGACGCTCGATCTCGATATCGCGATACGTTCTGTAACCGAAGGCCTCGAATCGTGTGATAAGGGTTTGCAAGTTGTGTTTCACGGCGGCGAGCCGTTCCTGGTGTTCGATCACATCAAGCAGATCGTCGTTGCGGGAGAGAACGTCGCTCGCCGTCTCGGCAAAGTCTTAGCGTTTGCCGGGCAAACAAACCTGAGCCGGTTAACCGCGGAGACCATTAGCTTTTCGCGCGAGCACGCCATTCACTGGGGTTTCTCGCTGGATGGTCCAACGCGGGAAAATGACGTCTTTCGTGTGCTGAGGAGCGGCGCGGGAACACACGACAGATTTGAAAAAGCCCTGGCGGAGTTTCCCGAGTTTGTGCGGGGTTGCAGTGCGATGGCGACGATCACCTCTGCCAATTACGACAACTTGCTCGGTATCTCCCGGTATTTTAAATCTCTCGGGCTACGCGGTTGGGACTGGTCACTGTTTCAACCGATCGGACGCGGGCGTTCGCATCCGCAGGTCTGCTTTGACGTCGACAGGTTGGTCGACTCCTGGAACGAGCTGTTTGACGCCGTAGTCGCCGGTGAGTTTGACGGCTTCGCCGTCTCTCCGATTATCAAGTATGCCGACAACTTCATTAACGGACCGGGCCGAAACATGTGTATGCGGCACGCATGTGGAGCGGGCCGCGATCTGCTGTCGATCTCGTCCGACGGCCAAATCGAGGCATGCGATTGCATCGATCCGCATGGACCACTGTCTAACTTAGGCAATACCCAGCTCGTCACGCTTACAAGGGCCCACAACTCCGAGACGGCAAAGCTGATTCGATCGCGCGACGTGGAAAAAGGACGATGCGGGACTTGCATCTGGTTGGCCGTATGCGGCGGGACGTGCCTGGCGCGCGCGCAAACGCTCGACGGGATTTGCGAAGACGAGTGCCAGTTAGCTCTCAATGCTTTCGATCGGATTTCCAGTCACCTCTCGGAATCCACGCGGTTAAGCGATTATCTGAACGGTTGTTATGCTTCAAGAAACTGAAGTCTCGCTGCAAAGCACGCTCGCAGGACTGCTGGCCCAACAGGTCGGCGGGTTTCCACTCGAACTCGCCACGCCTGCTCAAATCGAAGAGTTGGCCCAGTTGGTCGCGGAGAAAGATCTACTGCACTATGCGACGGCGATTCGCAGCGCCACAAAACTGCTGCCACTCGAGTTGCGCGAGGACGCGTTAGTGCAACCACACCTCGAGCAGTTGTTATGGGTCGAGCATCGGCAGGCGTTGTGGCGCAGCGGTCGCATTCAGTCCGCTGAATCTGTCGGTTGCAAGTTAAACATCGAAGGCCGAGAACACAGGGATGCCACCGAGGGCCATCCCACAGTGTTGATTACACCGATGATGCTCGCCTTTGAAGACGCACTCTGGATGACTCACTCGCTCAGCGGTTCGCGTGACGTCGCACTCTATGGAGAAGATGTATTCGAAGAAGGTGTTTTTTCACAGATTGCAAAAATCCTGGGGCTGACGAATGTGACGTTGGTGGGCGCCAGTCCTGCTTCAGCGCGGGTGGCGTTGCGCATCCTGCGTCGGGGCGGCTACTTCCTGACTTATCCCGACTTCGTTTACCGTGGTCACAAGGTCCAGCATAGCCGGCTCTTCGGAATGAAGTGGCCCTTCTCCTCTTCGTTCATCGCCCTTTGCGCTATTCCAGGGACCATGTTGCTACCCTGTCACTTCCGGCGCGAGGCCAACGACATAACGGTTGAATTCGCGCAGCCTGTTCAGATACCTCCACGCGAAGAAGGTGAAGTCGATCGGCGCTGGTTGATGCACCTCGTCGCCGCGACCGTGGCGCGATTGTTGGAGGAGATGATCCTCGCGAATCCCGCGCAGTGGCTATTGCTCCTGACGTTGGTGGGACAGGCAGAACAGCGAGCAGAATGATGAAAAAGGTGCTTTACATTTGCATGCCCTTCGCCGCCGCGTCATGGGGGAGCCTTGCGCTTGGCACGCTGAAAGCCATCGGACGACGCGAGGGAATCGAGTCTGACATTCGTTACCTCAACATTCCCTTCGTCAAAGCCATTGGTGAGAGGCGCTACAACCAGTTAAGAGAAAGAATTCACTCGGAGATCTGTTTTACCGTCGCGCTCTATCCGGACGTCGTGCCGCAGGAATTGTGGCGTGATTACCTTCGGGCCAACGATGGGCCCACGCGTTCGGATGAAGTGCTGGCAGAATTGGAAAACGACTTCGTAAACATTGCGGCACGCAAGGCTCCCCAGTTGCTCGAGACGGCGATGGACGGAATCAACTGGGATGATTACGACATCGTCGGCTTCTCAACCGGTTATCACCAAACCGTCGCCAGTCTGGCTCTGGCGCATCGTATCCGCGCACGGTTTCCGGAAAAGATCATCATGTTTGGCGGCGCCGCGTGCGACGGCGACATGGGACCGGCACTCCTCGACAACTTCGACGTCCTGGACGTTGTCGTCAGTGGTGAGGCTGACACGGTGATCGTTCCTCTCATCCGTGCACTTCGAGAGCGGCAGCCTGTGAACGGCTTGCCGCGTGTTCACGCGCGCGGCAGTGAACGCGTGGTTGTGACAAAGGCTCCTCCGAGTTCCGCTAATGGCGAGTCAAAAATCGCGATGGACGATCTTCCGATCCCGGATTATGACGACTATTTCCGTGAGATCGACGGATTCGAATTGGAAGACACCACGCGCATCACGTTTGAGTCGTCGCGTGGTTGCTGGTGGGGACAAAAGCACCTCTGCTCGTTCTGCGGGTTGAATGGCACCAGCCTCGCCTATCGAGCGAAGTCCGCGGAGAAAGTGCTTGCCGAAATCCGCGCCTTACATCTTCGCTATGGCCGCAGGAATTTTCTCGCCACTGACAACATTTTCGATATGAATTACTTCGGCACGCTCTTGCCGGGATTGAAGGCGATCCACGAAGAGTACGGCATCAACGTTTTTTACGAGACCAAATCAAACATTCGCACTGACCAGATCCGCGCGCTCAGCGAAGCCGGAGTGAATGAGATCCAACCCGGGATTGAAAGCTTCAGCGATCACGTCCTGAAACTCATGGACAAAGGCACGAATGGATTGAACCAGGTGCGGTTCCTTCGCGATTGTTGTGCTTTTGACGTCAAGACGCATTACGGCATCCTCTGGGGGAATCCGGGCGAGACGGCAGACGATTATCACCGCATGGCCGATCTCGTTCCTTTCATCAAACACCTGCCACCGCCGAACTACACTGTTGCGGTCTTTCTCGAGAGGTTCAGTCCTTATTTCATGACGCCGGAACGGTTCGAGATCCGGAATATCCGCCCGGCTCCGATTTATCCCGTGATGTTTGGCGGCCGGTCGCTGGAGTACGACCGGATTGGGTATGTTTTTTACTATGACCACGACTCGGATCAGATCGAGGAGCTCAAGGTCGCGCGGCAGAAACTTGCCGATGCCGTCGCTGATTGGAAGAAGAACTTCCGCGCGGATCGGTTACTGGCGGCTGAGATCGAAGGTGAGCTTTACGTGGCGGACCGGCGCGAGTCAGAGTTGAACCTGCTGCGCATCGGTGGTCCAGAAAAAGATCTCTTTCGTCTTTGCGAACAGCCGCGCACGCAGGCGGAGATAGAACGTGCGTTTCCGCAAGCCGAGGCTGAATGGATCGAGCGGTTTTTGCAGGAGCTTGTCGGATTGCGCTTGATCGTGGCGTGGGAGGACGACACTCGAACGAGGTATTTAGCCCTACCCGTCTCTATCTCCGAGCAATCTTTCTACGAAAAAGTCCTACGCCCCAGCCTCTCGATGCCCACAGACATGGCACTCACCGCCGCCGGGTAAGCTCTGATAAACGCCGAACGCCTTCGGCGTTATACGGATACGAATCCTCTCGTCTCACCAACCAACATCACTACAGACTATGAAAAGTGAAAAACGCCGAAGGCGTTGGCTAATTCCAGCCCAGTGGTTGGAGCGCAGCGACAACCCTGGGATAAGTCTTTCAACCCTGAAGGGGTAATGTCGCACAGGCCTAACGCTTTCAGCGTTGGTTTCGCTTTTGTTTAGATCCCAGGGTTGTCGCTGCGCTCCAACCACTGGGCTGGAATTAGCGAACGCCTTCGGCGTTGTACGGATACGAATCCTGCTATCGTCTCACCAACCAACATCACGACAGACTACGAAAAGTCTTACGACCCAGCTTCTCAACACCCGCAGACATGGCACTCGCCGTTGCTGGGTAAGCTCTGATAAACGCCGAAGGCGTTGGCTAATTCCAGCCCAGTGGTTGGAGCGCAGCGACAACCCTGGGATAAGTCAACCATCATCCTTTCAACCCTGAAGGGGTTAATGTCGCACAGGCCTAACGCTTTCAGCGTTTGTCGTAGCCCTTTTTGTGACCCAGGGTTGTCGCTGCGCGCCAACCCAGGGCTCGAATTAGCGAACGCCTTCGGCGTTGTACGGATACGAATCCTGCTATCGTCTCACCAACCAACATCACTACAGACTACGAAAAGTCTTACGACCCAGCTTCTCAACACCCGCAGACATGGCACTCGCCGTCGCTGGGTAAGCTCTGATAAACGCCGAAGGCGTTGGCTAATTCCAGCCCAGTGGTTGGAGCGCAGCGACAACCCTGGGATAAGTCAACCATCATCGTTTTAACCCTGAAGGGGTTAATGTCGCACAGGCCCAACGCTTTCAGCGTTGGTTTCGCTTTTTGTAGATCCCAGGGTTGTCGCTGCGCGCCAACCCTGGGCTCGAATTAGCGAACGCCTTCGGCGTTATACGGATACGAATCCTCTATCGTCTCACCAACCAACATCAATACAGACTACGAAAAGTCTTACGACCCAGCTTCTCAACACCCGCAGACATGGCAGGGCTCGAATTAGCGAACGCCTTCGGCGTTATACGAACGAACGCCTTCGGCGTTATACCGATAACGATCCTGCTATCGTCTCACCAACCAACATCACGACAGTCACTGAGGGAATCTAACGGTCGATTTCGCGTTAGTACGTCAAGCAGGACGCCCAGAGGACTCTGGACCAAGGTTTGTGAATTGTTGTCCGCTTGTAGTAAACAGTCCCCTGCTACTGTTACAAGGAAGAAGCGGCCCAGGGCCTTTATTTCAAGTTCAGTTGCTGGTGCTTAAACTCAGCGGCATTCCTTAAGCCCCAGATCTGAATAACCCACCAATTAAGTGCCGGCCAACCCGGCAGGAGGTTTGTATGTCTCGAAAATACCCTTCGTCAGAACTCTCTCTGAAAGTCCTTCAAAAAGAATATCCACTGGAAGATTTCAGCCAAAAAGCCATTAACGAAGGCCAACAACTGATTAACGGCGACCTCACAGAGCTAGGCAAGATACTCGCCAGGACCCTCCAGCAATTGAAAGATGCCATTAAGAAATCACCTATTGGCTCCGAAATCGACTGCTGTGCGATACAGAATAATATAACCACGGCTATCGCCATCAGTGAAAGAGTTGCGGGTTATTATCCCCCAGGCTGCAGCTACAGCCCTCCGGGAGGCGGCCAGGGAACCACTGGCGGAGGAGACCCCAATACTTAATCCAAACCCGATCAGCGATCGATCTACGTAATTGTGGCGGAGCAGCGATAACAAAACGAACCTTACCGTTCGCTAATCATTGTCACATCACTGAGCCTGGTTCCACGTTGACATGCTACTTGCTTGAAGTCGGGCGACCAGGCATATGCGTAGATCTGATCGCTGTCGAATTTCGTGAGCTGTTTCGACGTTCCGCTCTCGAGATCGTAGCTCCAGATGTTTGAGTATCCATCGTCATTCTGCACGTAACTCACTTCACGCTCGTTGGCGAGCCATTGAACGCGCTGCCACTCCTGAATCGGCACCGCAAAATGTCTCAAAGCAGGGCCACCCTGAGCCGGAAAGATGGCGACGTCACGAGTCCCCGATTCGAGGTTATATCGGCACGCGATGAATTGACTGTCGGGTGAGAATGCAGGCATACGGCATTTCTCACTCACCTCTACCGGGTCGCCGCCGTTCATCGGAACTTTCCAAACACTCATACCCGAATCGATGAGGTTATCGTAAGCAACCCACTGATTGTCCGGCGAGGTTGAAGGATAGAAGTTGCCATCGCTGAAGGTCAGTTGTTTTGGATCACTGCCATCGTCGGCATTTACGCGCCAGATATTAAAGAAACCATCTCGGTTCGACGAAAACACGATAAAACGGCCATCGGCTGAGGACGCCGGCGAGTAGTTGTCTCCTACGGAAGTAAGTTGAACCTGATTCGACCCATCGGGATCGATACTGGAGATATTGAGTCTGTCCTGGACCATGGATGAGAACACTATCTTTCCTTTGCTGGTCCAACTGAGGCCATAGGTCAGGCCGACTCCAGGTGCGATCGCGGTCGCCTTTTGCGATCCGTCAAGCGACGTAACCCACAGGCGCCATGCGAGATTTGTACTTACCGTGACGATGTTTTTGCCAGATAAGCTGACTCCTGCGTAGTCATTCAAATCGTTAGTTATTCTTTGCGCACGTCCGGCCGGAAAATCTATCTGCCATATCTGGTGCGGTGACGTGATGCTGTCTCGAGCGTTTATGATCAGGCTGGTCATATCTTCCTGCCACGCTACTTGTAGGATCGAGAACCACGGCCCGGCGATCAGTTGCTCGCGGCCGTTTTTCAGATCGAAACCGATCAGATTCGTTTGAAAGCCCTTGGCCCAGGAACTCTCAGCACAAACAACCATGCTCCCGTCAGGCGACCACGCGGGACCATAGACTGAAAACCGTTTGCCGTTTTTGCGGCCCGCCACCACTTGCTCGTTTGTCCCGTCGATACTCGACAACATCAACGAGAATTCGTTTGTTCCTTCATCGTGGCGGACGAAAGCAAAGCGATCTCCTTGTGGAGAGAGGCTGATCGGACTGTCCACGTTAGTTTTCACTATTGTCAGATTATTGCCGGGCCATGCGAGCCGGTAGAGGATGCCGGGGCCGTGCTTCTCTTTACGAGTGAAGTAAAGATAGTTGTCGCGCGAAAACGTGATGCCGAGGTACTGCACATCCTCCGGAGGAACAGCGACGGATGAGCTGGAAGTAGCAATGTTGGTTATGACGAGATGTTGGTTTCCTTTTTGTTGTTCGGCATGGGCCACCCATTTGCCGTCTAAAGAAATCGCTGAGCAGACGGTTGTTCCGCTGTTTGTCAGCGTCTTCATTGTGCGCGCGGGAGTTGTTTGTTGAGCCTGATTGACCGGGTTCACGACTCGGTTAACCCAACGAGATACGGCCGGAAGTAACAAAAGCAAACCGAGCACGCTGGTCGCGCCGGCGAAAAGCGCTGCCGCCTTGTGCGTCCTGATCTCCGTAATCAGGATATCGGCAGTTAAAATCGCCTGCGATTTGAGGCGAGTGAATATCGCTGAGCCGCGTGTTCGTTGTTCGTGGAGCGCGGGTGTGTACGAGACCGGCGATTGGTTTCCAGGAACTTCAATCAAGTAACTTTCGTTGTGCTCTAACGCTCGTTTCAGACCGCCCAGGTCAGCAATCACTTTCGATATGGTTTGGTATCTGTCGTCGCACTCCTTTTCGAGTGCCTTCTTCACGATCTCCTGGTATTGAACCGGTACCTCTTCAGGGAAGGAGAGTTGTGCGGGTTCTGCACTGAGAATCGAAGCGATCGACTCGTTTGGTGACTTCGCGTCGAAAGGCGTGGAACACGTCAGCATTTCGTAAAGCACAATGCCCAGGCTCCAGATGTCTGTGCGCTCATCCACCGGAGCTTCACGCAGTTGTTCCGGCGACATGTACTTGACCGTCCCCATCACTGTTCGAGGCTCGGTGCGTACCATTGTTTGCGCCTGGCCGGAGCGTTGCTGCTCGGGCAGGGCTTCGGTGAGCTTCGCGAGGCCGAAATCAACTACCTTCACGTAGCCGTCGGGACGCAACATGATGTTCTCAGGCTTGATGTCGCGATGAACGATGCCGACTGCGTGTGCGCTGGCGAGAGCGGTGCCGACCTGAATGGCAATCTGCAACGCGTCGATAAGTTTAAGTGGACCACGCGCCAGTTCGTCGCGCAGCGTGACGCCCTGGATGTACTCCATGGCGATGAAGTGCCGGCCATGCTCCGTGATTCCGATCTCGTGGATCACGCACACGTTGGGGTGGTTGAGAGCGGAGGCGGCGCGTGCTTCCTGTTCAAAACGAACAACGCGGCGAGGATCGGTGGCGAACTCCTGCGAGATGAGTTTGAGCGCGATGTTGCGGCCCAACTGCGCATCGCGTGCGAGATAGATCTGGCCCATGCCGCCCGCGCCGAGCGGACAGAGTATCTCGAAGCGCCCCACTGTTTGACCGGCGGCGAACTCGGTCGCCTCAGTTGCGAGCATGCCTGCGGCAAATTCGTATGCCGGAAAAGTTAAAAAGTTATCATTGCCTGCGTCTGCGGTGAGCAAGGCTTCCACCTCTTCCCGCATCGACGCATCGTCTCCGCAAACTTCATTGAGAAATTCTGAGCGCTCGGCAGGTGGGCGGTCTTGAACGGAGTAAAAAATCTTTTTTATTCGCTGCCATCTTTCATGGGTGATCATGTCGATTCTTGAGGTTGTAGTTGCATGGTTGCTGACTATAACGCGAGATCTGTGGCTTAAGTCCCTCAAGAAGGACCGTGAGTTCTCGTTAGCTCTCGTTTGAGATAGGCTTTGGCGAGCTTCCATTCGCGCTCGACCGTCGCGTGCGAAGTCCGCATTACCTCCGCGGTCTCTTTGATGGTCAGGCCGCCAAAGAACCGCAGTTCGACGATTCGTGCTTGATCCGGATCCAACTGTTCCAGCCCGTTCAAAACATTATGAAGGGCCAGGAGATCGGCGTCAGGCTGGTCGCCAAAGGCCGCGATGTTTTTCAGCGACACGCAGTAACGATCGCCGCCACGCTTGGACGCGTAATGCGCCCGGGCGTAATCGACCAGAATGCGTCGCATAAGTTGCGCGGCGACTCCAAAAAACTGTGCGCGGTTCCGCCAGCTCATGCTGTGCTGCTCGGAAAACTTGAGGAACAGCTCGTTTACAAGCGCCGTGGGTTGCAACGTGTGTTCGCGACGCTCGCGGCGGAGATAGGTGACGGCGAGCCGGTGAAGTTCGTCGTAAACGAGCCCCATCAACTCGTCGCGAGCCTCTTCCTCACCGTTGCTCCATCTTTCGAGGAGTTGCGTGATGCCGTCAAAGGGGCGAATCGCCATTCGTTATCTTCTTTCTGTCTGGCGAAGACTGTCCGAGAGTGCGTGAGTGGGCCATCGCAAGGCGCCCGTTTTGGGGCTGATTTTAACACTTGAAAATTTCTGAGGGAATCTTCCAGTGGATTACGCGTTTAAGAAAAAGCGAACCAAGGCAGGGTTTTTCTTCGGGAACAAAACGAACACTCGTTGTGCACCCTCACACCCACCCCACGGAAACAAAGCGGCTGGGGCAGCCTAGAAATCTCCCGCCCCAGCCGCCTTTGTTTTACATGCAACAACCTTGATTTTGTGGACGTAACTTTGTGTTGTCTGTGTCCCTGGCATAGGAGGAGGACACCGACACACAAAAGAAGATCACAAAACAGGGCATATGGAAATCATCGAGAAGGTAACCAACACCGATCACGAGAGGGTCTTGTTTGCACGTGATACGGCGAGCGGTTATCGCGGCATCATCGCCATCCACAGCACGGCTCTTGGTCCAGCCGTCGGAGGAACACGATTTTGGAATTACGCGACCGAGGAAGAAGCGCTCACCGACGCCTTACGCCTTTCTCGCGGCATGACCTACAAGACCGCATTGCCAGGCCTGCCATTCGGCGGCGGCAAGTCCATCATCATCGGCGATAACAAAACGCCGGATCGCGAAGCCCTCTTCCGCGCGCACGGACGTTTCGTCGACACGCTCCGGGGCCGTTACATCACAGCAGAAGACGTTGGAACAAGCCCCGCGGACATGGAGATCGTGCGTTTGGAAACTCGCCACGTCGCGGGTCTCAGCGGGCTTTCAGGCGATCCTTCGCCGTACACGGCGCGTGGAGTGTTTCGTGCGATGCAAGCCGCGACGAAATTCTTGTGGAATACAGATGATCTCGCCGGTGTGACAGTTGCGGTACAGGGCTGCGGACACGTCGGATACCACCTCGCGAAGATGCTGCACACGACCGGCGCTAAACTCGTGGTCACCGATGTTGACGACAGGAGCGTGACGCGCGTGCGCGAAGAGTTCGACGCGGAGATCGTGCAGCCAAATGAGATCTTCAGCGTCCGTGCCGACATCTTCGCTCCATGTGCTCTCGGCGGTGTCATCAACGATGAAACGATTCCTGAACTCAAAGCCCAAATCATCGCGGGTGCGGCGAACAATCAGCTTCTGGATGAGCGACATGGAGAGATGCTCAGCGAAAGAAACATTCTGTACGCGCCCGATTACGTTGCCAACGCCGGCGGCGTCCTGAACGGTTGCGTCGAGCTTCTCGGTTGGAACTCAGAACTCGCGTCGAGAAAAGTCGATGAGATTTACGACACGATATGGACGATTTTTGAAGCGGCACGAGCGCAAGCGATTGCTCCAAATCACGCCGCCGACCGCCTCGCGGAGGAACGTCTGCGAACCCCAACCACGGATTGACACCCTGTCCGTAAGTCGCTGATCCATTTCAGCCACAAAAAGGCACAAAAAGCACAAAACGATTGACATCAAATTTGTGCTTTATGTGTCTTTTTGTGGCTAATTCTCGAGAACAGACAAAACTAGGTCGCATGTTGACGCTCGATGCGATGCGCGGAGGCGCGGCATTGGCCGTGGTGACGTATCACGCGCTCGGCGTCGCACCGCAGACGGCGTTCTGGGGCTGGGAGTGGTGGTTGCCGCAAATCACGGAGTATGTCGTTCACTTCGCGTATGCCGGAATCTATCTTTTCTTCGTCATCTCCGGATTTTGTATCCACCTCTTCTGGACTAAGGCTCGCGCCGCCGGTGTTCAGCAGCCGGTGATCGACTTCTTCACGTTCTGGAAGCGGCGAGTGCGTCGCCTGTACCCGCCGTATTTTGCCGCGCTCGCGGTGTACCTCTGCTACCTCGCATACAAAACGCCGGTTCAAGTCACCGCCTTTTACGTGCGGGACGTTGTGCTTCATCTGTTCATGTTGCACAACGTGGACCTGCGCACGACTTACACGATCAACGGCGCTTTCTGGACGCTCGCGATCGAAGAACAGTTGTACCTCGCGTATTTCCTGCTGCTTTTCCTGCGGATTCGCTTCGGGTGGACGAGGACGTTGCTGATCTGTTTTTCCGCGCGTGTTATTTGGGTGATTGTGGGCCGTTATTTCAGCCACTCGTTCGGCATTCATATTCCGCTGGGCGAAGCGGCCGCTACGAATTGGTTTATCTGGGCACTGGGCGCTGTAAGTGTCGAGGCAGCGTTGGGAGTAACAAAAATTCCGGCGTGGTGTTACAGGAATTTAGCGGCTGTGCTGTCGCTCGGTTGTGCGATGGTCCTGGCGCAGGTGTTACCGCTGTTGGACCAGGCCGGCTGGTTACACGATATCGGGTGGACCATCATGCACCCGGCGTGGGGCGTCGGATTCTTCGTACTTGTTAACAAGTCGGTCGCAGCAGAACAGCGTTGGCGGCTGATATCTTCGCGTGTGCCACGCCTGATCCCGCCGCTGGCAGGAGTCGGTCTGATGTCCTACTCGCTTTATTTGATACACGCGTTTGTCCTGATGCACTGGTACTGGTTCGGCTTCACAAGGTGGCACATCCGTTCTATTTCACTTGTGATAATGATCCCGTTGTCGGTCGGGTTTGCGTGGCTGTTCTTCCGCGTATTCGAGCGACCGTTTATGACTTCTCTGGCTGTGAAACGTCCCGAGCGAACGCCTCGCGTCTCGCTTCCGTTCATCGGTCGGCTTTGCCCCAAAAGTGAGGATTCACACTTGGAGGAGGTCAGTACCGCAACGCGGTAGCGTCGGGTCAGTCTCGAACATACGAAATTCTTAGCAAAATTGAGAGGCTCTACGTCGACCCGACGCTACCGCGTTACGGTACTGACCGTATCCAACAATGACTCTCGACTTTTGGGGCAAAGCCCTTCGCCGCCGAGGATGACGAGTGTGCCGGTGAAGATGCCTATCGTGAAGGCGGACGCACTGCAAGTGCAAGCTCCCACGCTGACGGAGGCGGTTGCGTTAGCCGTTTGGTTGGCGGCATTTGTCAACTGGGAGGAGTTGGCAAAGGTCACAACTGAGGTTGATTGAGAGATGGGGAACGTGTTCGAGGTTATGTCCTGGGTTTGACCGAGACTGTTCGTCGCCTGCGCACGAGCGCTTGACCCAGTGGGCGTGAACACGGCAGTGCCTGTCGCCGGGTTGAACTGGAGATTGCTGAAATTGAACGAGGCGATCACAACGGTGTCCGCGTGAGCAGTTGACGAAGCGCAAAGCAGCAATCCGAACACGACGACTGGAACAAAAATTTTGAGTGATTTAACTCTCATTACCTCTTCCTTCCCTTGTTTGAGTCAAGAAAACGCAGTCGCATAGAGGCGGTGAACAGAGAAGCCGCCAACCATACCGGGTTATGGGGGTGTAAAGTAAAGCTGGAGAGAGAGACTAAATCAGGGGAACACTCTGGGCCTAAATTTCGATTGCTAAGTTACGAAACCTCGCGCCCTTTTGGCAAGCCACGCGCAAGACGCCACGCGCACGCACAACACCGCCCGCTCATCTATAGCAGAAAAGCCACCTGTTTGACTTCACGGCCAGGTTCCTTTATTACTCGTACAGAAACGTCTCCCCATCTCGCCGTGGCCAAGTGGGCCACTGAGCACGTGTTGTTACATTTCTTCGCCCAGCATCTTTGGTTGATTGTTGCCGGTAGTGGTGGTGTCGGTGTTGCAGGGCGCTATCTACAGCTCTACATACGCCATACTCACAACGTCATTCTTCCCGATCCAACTGTAGACCTTTTCAGGTTTTATCAATCGCATGGTTACAACGCTCACGCTCTGGTTGGTATTGCCAGGGGGACTCGTGTATGGACTTGTCCGGAGACGGAGGGAGCCGTCGCTTACAACGAGTTTGGCAAAGTATGGTTGGTGCCGGGAGACCCGCTCGCAAGCGTCGAGAACCTCGCGAAGGTCTCAGATTGCTTCTTGCAGAAGGCACGCGCGGAGGGTCGCGTCGTCGGCTTCATGCCTGCGACCGAACAGTTTGCAAAGCAGAGTAGCGGGTTGGGCCTGCGAGCGATCAAGATTGGTTCCGCACCATACTTCGATCTGGCCACCTGGGCTCCTCGTGGTGATCGCGCAAAGAAAGCACGAGCCGGCGTAAATCAGGCACGTCGGGCTCGTGTCCATGTCAGCGAAGTAATCGAGGTTGATGAAAAACTTATTCGCGAAACAGCGTGCCTTTGCAAGAGTTGGCTGACTACACGACGGAGCGCGATCAGATTTGAATGGTTATTCACGGTTGACCTCTTCCAACATAAAGAAAAAAAGAAATACTTCACAGCTCGCGACGCTAACGGAAGACTGGTTGGATTTCTTGCTGCCAGTCCGATCCCCGCGCGTGACGGCTGGTATCTTGAAGATGTTTTGCGTTCGCGGCATGCGCCTAATGGAACCACGGATCTTCTCGTCGTCGAAGTACTAGATTCGTTGAAGCAGAGCGGAGCCAGGCTCGCCACGCTTGGCACAACCTTGATGGCCGCCGAGGGTGTTGCCGATCCTGACATACACGTCAGTTCCATACTCTCAAGAGCGGTATGGTTCGTCGCCCGTTGTTGCTCTTTCTTATACAACTTCGAAGGCGTGAGGCGGTTTAAAGCCAAGTTTGCGCCGAGCTGGTGGGAGAGTGAGTACGTTCTCATATCGCAAAACGCGACTGCAGCTCCGCGCGTCCTGAGTGCTTGTATCCATGCCATCGTACCCGCTGGTCCAACATACCTGATCGCTCGCCAGATAAGTCGTGCCTGGCGCCGCATGAGAACCTCGAAAGAAAAGGCCATGGCGCTAAGGAAATGAAAGTTGAACGAGCTCCTGTTGCTGCCGGGCCGCCCTCTTACCTAAGACAATCTGTTGTTGTGGATGGGATGACGTTGAATTATGTCAGTGCTGGTTCGGGCCGGCCGGTTGTCCTGATTCATGGCAACCCTGGTTCATATGAGGATTACACACTGGCAGTCGTTGAAAGACTATCTCAATCGTATTACGTAGTGGCTTTCGATCGTCCCGGACATGGCTACAGCGAGCGACAGGATTCTGTGCCGGCGACTGTTGAGGTTCAGGCACTCATTATCCGTGACGCGCTGCAAAAACTCGGACTCAAGAAACCTGTATTGGTAGGACACTCGTGGGGCGGATCGCTCGTGCTGGCTGCAGCAGTCGCTTATGGAAAGGAGCTCGCAGGAATTGTGTTACTCGCTCCAGCGGCGTACCCGAGCGTGAGCATTGAATGGTGGTCGCTTCTTCCTCACATTCCACTGATTGGAAATATTGTTGTTAATACGCTGACACCGTCTCTCGGGCGTGCCATGGTGAGAAAGAGTTTAAAGCAAGCTTATGCTCCTCAGGACGTGCAAAAAGACTATGCGGAGCGGTCTTTAGACCTTTGGATGAAACCAGATCACATCAGGGCATGTGCTAACGACGAAAGGACCCTGGGCGCAAGTCTGACGGTTTTGAGTGAACACTATCGCGACATCGAGATGCCGGTAGTGATTGTCACCGGATCTGCCGATCGCTTGCTCAA
>DATNCH010000279.1:0-13265 GCA_035571655.1 Pyrinomonadaceae bacterium | reverse complement strand
GCCTGTGCCGAGCGGTTCCGACGTCAAGTCGATATCGATTCGTCCGGCGATCGCGAACGCGACGACGAGTGGTGGACTCATCAGGAAATTCGCTTTGATGCTTTGGTGTACACGTGCTTCGAAGTTTCTATTTCCTGAAAGCACCGAGGCGCCAACAACGTCACGTTCGTTAACGATCTGCTCGATGGCTGGATCGAGTGGTCCGGAGTTGCCGATACATGTTGTGCAGCCGTAACCAACTAGATTGAAACCCAACTCGTTCAGGTAAGGCTGCAAGCCGGTTCGTTCGAGATACTCTGTAACCACCCTCGACCCTGGTGCTAAAGAATTCTTCACCTTACGACTGACAGTAAGTCCTTTTTCGACGGCCTTTTTAGCGAGAAGACCCGCAGCCAGCATCACGCTCGGGTTGGAGGTGTTGGTGCACGACGTGATCGCGGCAATCAAAACGTCGCCGTTTCCCAGCAGTTCATCACCCGTCGGAAACTCATCTTCCGGGATCTCAGCCACACGGTCGGGTGTCGGACGGTTATTGACCATCTCCGTCTCAGTCCACACGTTGGTATTCTGTGCAGTCAGATGATTCCCTGCCACTGCCGGAATCGTTTCGGGTCGTTGCTCACCACCACCACCGATAACGGCGAGTTGCCTGTCGGCGCCAATCTTCACGTGATAGCGGGTCCATAGATCGTCTTCTGTTTTCCCGTATCCGCCTTCGATGACGGGCTTCACCATCAGTTCAGTGAATTGATTCTTCAGGGCTGAGAGTTCGATGCGATCCTGTGGACGCTTGGGCCCGGCCACGCTCGGTCCAATCGACGCGAGATCGAGATCGAGCACCAGGCTGTAATCGCATTCGCCTTTTCGTGGTATGCCAAACATGCCCTGCGCCTTGTAGTAGTGCCTCACCAGGTCGACATGCTCTTTCGAACGCCCGGTTGCAAGCAGGTACGTGCACGTCTCTTCATCGACCGGGAAGAATCCCATCGTGGCGCCATACTCCGGCGCCATGTTTGCAATCGTCGCACGATCCGTCACGGCGAGGCTCGCTGCGCCTTCGCCGTGAAACTCAACAAACTTTCCGACCACTTTCGCGTGCCGCATCATCTCAGTGACACGCAAAACGAGATCGGTCGCAGTCACACCTTCGCGCAGACTGCCGCTCATGTGAACGCCGACAACATCCGGAGTCAGAAAATACACTGGTTGGCCCAACATCGCGGCCTCGGCCTCGATGCCGCCAACGCCCCAACCCACAACACCGAGACCGTTGATCATCGTCGTGTGTGAATCGGTGCCGACAAGCGAATCGGGGTAGTAGACGTGCTTCTCCCAAACGTTTTTTGCGAGATACTCGAGATTCACCTGATGGCAAATGCCAATGCCGGGAGGAATGACGCTGAAACCATCGAACGCCTGCGTTCCCCACTTCAGAAACTGATAACGCGACTGGTTGCGTCTGAACTCGATCTCCATGTTCTTTTCAAACGCGTCGCGAGTGCTGGAGAAGTCGACCTGAACCGAGTGATCGATCACGAGATCGACAGGCACGAGCGGCTCGATGACGCCCGTGTTCTTTCCCAGACGCGCGACGGCAGATCGCATGGCAGCCAGATCGACTAGCAGCGGAACGCCGGTGAAGTCCTGGAGCAACACGCGCGCGACGACGAACGGAATCTCCTCGACACGCTTGCCGTTGGGTTGCCAGTTGGCCAGCGCACGCACGTCTTCTTCAGTGATCTTCTCGCCGTCGCAATTGCGGAGCACGGATTCGAGAACGACGCGAATGCTGTGTGGCAGTCGTGATATGGGGCCGACGCCAGTCTTTTCGAGTTGTGGGAGTGAAAAAAACTGTCCAACGGGACCGGAATCGGAGCTGAAGGTTTGCAAAGAATCAAAGGAATTATCTGGCATAAATCGAGTTTACCACTCGCCACAAAAAGGCACAAAAGTCACAAAAGTGGTATAGTCTCGACTACCTTCCCCCTACATTTGAGCGCAAGGGAGATTCGCATGGCTAAGAAACGCGGCGACGATTTCGAATATTTGTCCAACGACCCGAACTACGTACCCGACCCGGAGATCGAGGAGTTTATGGAGCTCGAGATTTCGCAGGCACCGAAGGATCCGGAGTTGCTGGCTCAACGCCTGCGTAACAACACCGCGGCTTCTCCGCGCGATGCGGGTGGCGATCTGGATGCAGCGTGGGAAGACGTGAACGACAGCGGCTCGGAGACTGTCGCGGGTGACAATCCGACGCCGGACCAATCGCTCGTCGAGGAAAACGCCTCGGCGATGGGCGTCAGTTATGAAGACAACGAAGAACTGGAATTCATCGACAAGATCGAGAAACGCGATCGAGATCGATACGAGCTCGACGAGAATTCAAAAGCCACGGACAACATGATCTAAAACGCTCGACGACTGTCGAGCAGGATGGTCACTGGACCATCGTTAACCAACTCCACCTGCATCATCTTGCGGAAGCTGCCGGTCGCAACTCGCCCGAGCAGGTTCCGGCTGCTTTCGACAAAATAATCGTACAAAGGTTCGGCGATCTCCGGTGGCGCTGCGTCGCTCCACGACGGCCGCAGGCCACGTCGCACGTCTCCATACAGTGTGAACTGCGAAACTACCAGCAGCCCGCCGTCAATGTCTTTGAGAGAAACATTCATCCGGCCTTCTGCGTCGTCGAAGATTCGCAGTGCAATAATCTTCGGCACGAGATAATCCGCGTCCTGCTTCGTGTCGTCACGAGCAATGCCCAACAAAACGACGAGACCGTTTTCGATCTCGCCGACAATCTCACCGTCAATTGTGACGCTGGCACGCGTGACGCGCTGGACTACTGCTCGCATGTCTTCATCGTTTTGGAGGGCGACTGGGCCGAATCTCGAGGCGGCTAACCAGACCGCGCTCGGGATACTCGAGCAGGTCCATTACCGCCTGGGCAATGTCTGCGGGTTGAAGTTGCCAGCTATTCTCGTCGCTTGGAGAGTCACCACCAAACTCCGTGTTCACCGAGCCCGGCATGATGTAGCTCACCTTGATATTGTCGTGCCTGACTTCCTGCATCAACGCTTCGCTGAAGCCGTTCAGAGCAAACTTCGAGGCGTTGTAAGCGGCCATTCGCGCATGCGGGTTTGCACCGGCCAACGACGAGATGTTGATGATGTAGCCACCACCGCGCCGCTTCATCACTGGAATGACTTCGTGACAGCAGTAGAAGACCCCAAAAACATTTGTCTCAAGGACTGCGCGGAAGTGTTCAACGCTCATCGACTCGACAGTTTCGAAGATGCCGATGCCGGCGTTGTTGACGAGAATGTCGATACCGCCGAGGTCTGCTGTGATTTGCGCGATAGTCGACTTTACCTGCTCGTAGTCGCGAACGTCACAAACATAACCCGCCGCGTTACCCAACTTCGAGACTGCATCCGAAAGATCTCTTTCACTGCGCGCGGTGATTGCGACCTTCACGCCTGCGGCGACGAGCGACGTTGCGATCGCGCGTCCAATTCCACGCGTGCCACCCGTAACGATCGCGGTTCTGTTTGTGAGATCCAAAATACTTCAGCCTTGTAACTTCGCGCGCAGGCGTTCGTTGACGACTTTCGGGTTCGCCTTGCCTTTGGAAGCCTTTATCACCTGGCCCACAAAAAAGCCAAGCAGGGCTTCTTTACCGGAACGGTAGCTGGCAAGCTGATCGGGATTCGCCGCGATCACGCCATCGATGAGCGCATCAATCTCTCCGGTGTCACTCACCTGGACCAGGCCTTGTTCTTCGATGATTGTTTGCGCAGTCTTTCCGGTCTTGAACATCTCCACCAGGACGTCTTTGCCTTGCTTGCCGCTGATCTTTGCGTCGTCGATCAGGCGCACCAGCGCCCCAAGCTCCTCCGGCGACACGCGCGAATCCGCGGCGAAGAGTCCGGCAGCTTCGAGTTCCCGCAGCAATTCAGTTCGTATCCAATTCGCAGCCGCACGCGGGTTTCCCGACGCTTCCGCTGCCGCTTCGTAGTAGTCAGCTAACGATCTCTCGGAAACGAGTTGCGAAGCATCCGCGTAGCTCAACCCATACTGCTCGCTAAAACGCTTTCTACGATTCTCGGGCAACTCCGGCATCGTGCGCCGCACTTCTTCCACCAACTCTTCCGAAACGATCAACGGTGGCAGATCCGGTTCGGGAAAATAGCGGTAGTCGTGCGCTTCCTCTTTCGAACGCATGACACGCGTTTCCATCGCACGATCGTCCCAGAGTCGAGTCTCCTGAGTTAATCGTCCACCCGATTCAAGAACCCTGATGTGTCGTTCGACCTCAAACTCGATCGCGCGCTGCATAAACCTGACTGAGTTCAGGTTCTTCAACTCGACCTTTGTCCCAAACACTTCATCTCCGACACGCCTGACGGAAACGTTTGCTTCGCAGCGAAGATTTCCCTTCTCCATGTCGGCTTCGGAGGCGCCGACCCATTGCAGCGACCGGCGGACGTGATTGACGTAATCGTACGCCTCCCACGAAGAGCGAAAGTCAGGTTCGGTGACGATTTCTGCAAGAGGAACACCGGCGCGGTTCAGATCGATGTAGGAGTAACGATCGACGTCCGGGAGGCCCTCGTGTACGTTTTTACCAGCGTCTTCTTCGAGGTGCAGCCTGGTAATCCGAATCTTCTTCGGACGCCACTCGAGCGGATGGCCCTCTTCGTCGCGCTCGGCGGTCATGATCTCGAGCTCGCCGTTGGCTGAAAACGGCTGATCGTATTGCGAGATTTGGTAGCCCTTCGGCAGGTCTGGATAGAAGTAGTTTTTTCGCGCGAAGATCGAGCGGTTATTGATGCGCAACCCAAGCGCGAGTGCTGCGCGCGCGCCGAGCTCCACTGCACGTCGATTCAGAACGGGCAGCGAGCCCGGCAATCCAAGACAGGTGGGACAGGTGTTTGAGTTAGGCTCGTCGCCAAAACGCGTCGCGCAGCCGCAGAAAATCTTGGACTCCGTGCTCAGTTGCGCATGGATCTCCAAGCCAATAACTGTTTCCCAGGTCATGGTAATGAAAAGGACACGGTGAGTGGGAGACTCGGTGACGCGGAGAAGAAGAACCCTCCCCTCTCCGCGTCACCGAGTCTCCCTATCTCCGCGTCTTTTATGGTCGCAGCCAGCCCGGATAGGCGCCAGCGCGCCGTGCTTCTTCCTCCAATTCACGCCAACGCACTATGAATCCAGTGCGGGTCATTTCAAGTTCAGTCAACTGGTTCACCAGCTCCGATCGCTCGTAACTATAATCTGTCGTTTGGATCGGATATGCCAGCAGGTTGTTTCCCATGTACGGCGAGAACCGGCCTCGATTAAACCGGCCGCGGTTATTCCCATACGGGAATCGACGCTGGTTCAGGTTATAAATCTGCGAAGTCGAAAAGATGTTTGGCGTCGCCAGGTTCTGAAAAGGAGAGTTCAGAACGGGCGCACCAAACGGGCTTATCGTCGAGAACCCGCCCAACGACGGCGTTACCGGTATCTCGTCGAGCCTGCGCCGGATGTAATCGATCTGCGCCTGGTTAGCCGCGATCTCGGTGCGGAGCGAACTCGCGCGACCTCGCCAGAACTCCTCAGCTTCCTGTTGCTGAGAACGGACGTTCGAGAGTTGCTCTCGAGTGCGATCTACGATTGCAGCAGACTCCTGCCGCCACGCTTCAGCCGAGGGCAGGCCCAGTTGCCTGCGCCGCTTGTCGAAGGCGATTTCGCTCTGAATTCGTTTCTGCCGGAAGGTCTCGAGGTCCTTGTTCGTAATCGACCGGCCGGCGGTAGCGCGTTTGGAGGTCGCCGGACCGACCTGCTGCTGCGGAACGGCTGAGCCCCGGCGCAGGAATGATCCCGGCTGCTCGCCGTTGGTCCACTCTGTGGCCGCGACATTTATGCTGGCAAGCTGAATCGTTATCTGTACTCCTGAACCTACTTCGTAAGTCAGCGTTGAATCGGTGACGGTAAACTGGCTCGGGATCTCGACCCGACGCCCATCGCGCAGGACGATGGTGTATGCGTTTGCGATCGAAGCCATCAGAGCCAGGAACAAAGCAGCAAGACAAAGTCTTCTCAAAGCCATGGCACACCTCACTTCTGAAGAGATCCGCATCCGCACTGTACGGGGTTTGGCCGGAGAGTATACCACCGGCGGCTATCTCTGCGTAACCGAGTGTAAAATTGTTGGCATTTAACCCCTCTCTCTGATATACATGCGGCGCACCAAAACGAAAAACCAAGCAGGTCATTCCAACATTTCACCAGAGGAGCGAATGAAGAATGGCAAAGACGGTTTGCAAGATTTTGGGAGTCGTTTTTTTGTTGGTGGGTGTCGCTGGATTTGTAGCCCCGACGTTACTCGGCGCCCACCTTTCGCCCGTACATAACGCAGTTCATATCGTCTCGGGCGTCATCGCGCTTTATTTTGGCTTTGCGGGAACTCTGTCCGGAGCCAGAAACTTTTGTCTGATATTTGGTATCGTTTATCTTGCGCTCGGCTGTCTGGGGTTCGTGATGGGTACCCCTCCCGATCGCATGTGGATGGTAGGACCGCTGCACTTTGGCCAGGCCGATCACGGCATTCACGCGCTGCTCGGCATCATCTTTCTGGCCGGCGGGCTGTTCACGAAAAAAGCTTAACTTTCAGGTTGCAAGGGCGGGTTTCATAAGTGGCGCACTCGCGTCCGCTAACTCCAACCCTTGCAACCTGAGCCACAGAATCTCCGTCATCTGTGGTTAAAACTTAATCTGCACCCCGCCACGACCGAGAGCTCGCGGCGCAAGGAAACCATTCTCGAAATACCTCTGATTGAAGACGTTCTCCACCCCGCCGAATAATACAATCACGACGCGTTCCGTCTGCCTCCGTTCATAACTGACGAATAGATCTCCCTTCGTGTAACCATCAAACGTCATTTCAGCGGTCCTGAACGGAGGGGCGCTTTCGAAAACAGGTGCGATATACGATCCCGTTCGATTCAGATCGAAACTGAACAGCAGCGGGCGATACCGCTGGACCAGCGACAAACCAAACAAGTGTCTCGGAATCACAGTCTCCGGCACCAGACCACGTCCGGGTATCTGACGATCGCTGTTCGTGAAAGTGTATGACGCACGCAGGTCCATGCCTTTGAGCGGTGACGTATTGGCGTAAGTTTCGACGCCACGCGAGAGCCCGCCAGGCCGGTTCACAAAACCGTTGAAGCGGCCCAGACCAAGAGGATCGACGAGGAAGAAAGTGGAAGCAATAAGCCGTTGCAGTCTAGTGTAAAAGTAGGTGGCGCCAAACACCAGCTTGTCATTTGCGAGTTGTTGATCGAAACCACCATCGACACTGATTGACTGCTCGGCTTTCAACGTCGGATCGCCGAACCTCACGACGCCCCCAGAACCAAAGTTTCCCTCTCCAAATCGCTCGAAGAGTGACGGCGCACGGAATCCGTTCCCCACGTGTGCTCGCAACTTCGTGTCGCTGCTGCGCACAAAGTACGCGATCGCGCCGTCGCCGGTTATCGAACTCTCGGTTTCGCGACCTTGGAGAACACCCGGTCGATCGGCGCTCCTGATGCGGTACCACTGGCCGCGCACACCGAGTGACAATCGCAGACGATCGTCGAGAAGAGACAACTGGTCCTGTCCGAAGACTGCGAACGTACGCTGGCGATCTGTCGTGTTATTGAACGTAGCGAAAGAGGGTTCAGAACGCTGAAACAACGATTCACGCTCGAACTCAACGCCCGCGGTAAGCAGATTCGATGGCGAGAAGTTGAGATTCACGCGACCGTCAACTGTATCGATGTTGCCGTTGTTGATGCTTAGAAACTCAAACTCACCAAACGGCTCGAACGAAACAAACCTCGGATCGGCTGCCGGTCCATTGTAATTACGTCTGTTGCTGCTCACTCGCTGGTACGCAACCGAATACGAGATCGTACCGTTGACGATTTGTGAAAACCTCCCTGAACCGACGATCAGCCGGTTGCGTCGTCCCTGATCCGGATCGTTGAAGTCGGGTTGAAAAGTGACATCGGCCACCGCGCGCGGAAACGCTTCACCGTTGAAAGCAGCAGGTAACGGAAACGGACTATCGTTGACTCGACCGTTTGCGATGTTGCCGTAAAGATTGCCTGAGATTGCGATTGACGGAGTCGGATTGAACTGCAAACGCCCGCCAAAACCAGTGTTGCCGTAGGCGTCATCGCCATCGATCCCATCGCGTACATCCACACGATTCACACCGAGCGCAAACCCGAACAGTTTTCCGCCTCCTGTCGCCTGTAGACGCTCACGATAAGTTGCGAGAGTGCCGCCCTCAAAACCGGCGTTGAAGTGCAGACCAGCGGTGCCAACTTCGGGAATCATGTTGACGACGCCGCCGATCGCGTGTGTGCCGTAGATCGACGAGCCGGCGCCGCGCAGAACTTCGACGCGATCGAGCGCGACCGGCATGAGATCCGCAAACAACGCGACGGGCGAGCCATTGATATCGCCCGCGTCTCGCACGCGCAGACCGTCGAGCAGCAGCGCGGTGTCGAAGTTCCGCTGTCCTCGCAGTCGGACGGTCGTTAAAGATCCGGGCGAACCTTGTTGCTGCACGCGTACGCCGGGGATTCCGCGTAAGGCTTCCGGCAGAGTTAGTTCGTGTTTGGCTTCGATTGCCTGAGAGTCGAGCGTGGATACGACTTTTGCGACTTCATCGGCACGTTGGGCCGTACCGGTGGCGGTGATCACGACGTTGGCGTTGACGGCCGCGATCTTCAGTTGGACCGCGACTTCCTTGTTTTCACCGCGGTTGAACCGGATCTCTTCGGAAGTGAAAGTCGAAAAGCCGCCGGCTTTGACTTCGATGAAGTAGGAACCAGACCTTAGATTCGTGAATTCGAAAGTGCCGGCTTGATCTGTTGCCGTGTTGAGTTGAACTCCTGCGTTCGACAGTAAAACAACCTGCGCTCCGGCGATCTTGGCGGCGTTTTCATCCGTGACGGTGCCTTTGATCGCACCGTTGGTCTGCGCAAACACATGTGTCCAAATACCGAGTGCGAGAATTATCGCGAGACTTTTAATCATCTTAGCTTCTCCTGCCCGTCGCAGTGCGAGCTGAATGAGCGTTGCAGAGGTTTCCTGACTCGCAGACATGATTCGACTGAATCGCCTCAGCTCTTCGTCTTCCCGGGAATCCCCAGTGACTAAACCCTTGAAGAGCCTCGTTACTGCTTACAGTTGCGCGGGCAGTGGCGGCCTTTCACCGCCTTCCCTGTTGCACGTCGCTCGTGGTTTTCAATTGTGCCGGTACGAATCGTGTACCGGCGTGACGCGTGGCCCACCCGTGACCGGATGAGCATCAACCAAAACTTTTACTTCGAAAACTTCCTCCAGTATTTGCGGTTGAAGAACCTCCTCAGGCGTTCCCGCAATGAAGGTTCTTCCCTGTTTCATCAGCAAAATGTTGTCGGCAAACTGCGACGCGAGATTGATGTCGTGTGTGACGACGAGCGCTGATGCCCGGGTTAGGTCGCATCGATTTCTGACCAGAGCCAATAACGTTGCCTGGTGCGAAAGGTCGAGATTCGCAGTCGGTTCATCGAGCAGGAGAATTGGAGCTTCAGTTGCCAGCGCGCGCGCCATCAACGCTCGTTGTCGTTCTCCTCCAGACAATTCATTCATCAAGCGGCCGCTCAACTCGGTCAATTCAGTCTCGTGCAAAACCGCTTCGGCGACCTGGAGATCACGTTCGGTTTCCCAACCCCAGCCGGCATTCGTCGCCCATGCAAAGCGACCACCGAGCACGAACTCGAGCACTGTCACCGGAAACCGAAGCTCGGCTTCCTGGGCCACCACGGCGATGCGGCGCGAGATACTTCTGCGATTTAGCCGTTCGAGCGGTTGTCCGTCCAACAGAATCGCGCCTGACGCGGGTTTGATTTGGGCGTTCAGAGCGCGAAGCAGCGTCGATTTGCCCGCGCCGTTCGGACCGATGATCGCTGTGACCTCGGCCGCGTTCAGCGTCAGGCTAACGTGTGCCACCGCGATGCGATGATCGTAACTAACTGTTAAATCACGCGCCTCTAACATGTAAACCCTCGACACGCTTTTCCTCGCAAAGACGCAAAGGCGCAAAGAAAGCCAAATAATCTTCTTTGCGCCTTTGCGCCTTTGCGAGGAAATCTGGCATTGATTTACGCTCTCTTCAAAAGATAGATAAACAATGGCGCTCCGATCAGCGCCGTGATCGCGCCGACGGGCAATTCCCTTGGCGCGATGATCGTGCGCGCGACTGTGTCTGCAATGATCACAAACAGCGCACCACCAAGCGCAGCAGCCGGAATGCTGATCCGGTTGTCGCTGCCAAGCGAAAGCCTCGCGAGGTGTGGCACCACGAGACCGACGTATCCCACGGATCCACTCGCAGCCACGGAGCTTCCCACCAACAAACTCGCAACTACAAAAACCACGACTCTGACTCGCCCAACCTCGACTCCGAGATCGAATGCGTCACGCTCGCCGAGCATCAACAAATTCAGTGAACGCGCGTTGAACGTGAGCGCCAGTGTGCCCGCGATCGCGATCGTGATTGCCACGGGAAGCAGCGTCCTGCTCGCCCCGGAGAGGTCGCCCAACAGCCAAAACGTGAACGAACGTATTCTCGTCGCGTCCATCAACGTTGTTACAAAAACGATCACTGACGAGAGAAAAGTCGTGACGATCACGCCGGCCAGTATCAAACGCTCCGGGGTTGAACCGGCTCTTCCGCGGGCAAGTCGATAGACCGCGAGCGTTGCGAGTAGGGCTCCCGTGAACGCAAGGACGGGTCTTGTCCATTCGTTCGTGCCGAAGAAGACGAGCGCGATCATCGTTCCCACGGCTGCACCGTTTGAAATCCCGAGTAGATAAGGCTCCGCGAGCGGGTTTCTCAACAATGCCTGATATCCGGCCCCGGCGGTTGCAAGCGAACCACCGACAGCAGCAGCCAAAAGAATTCTCGGCAAACGAATCTGAAACAGAATATCGAACTGGTCGGCAGTCAATCCGCACGCACTGCTGCCGAACGAAGCAAGCGCGCACAACGAAGCGCGCGCGGGCAGTGGTTCGCTGCCAATCAAAGACATCAACACGATTGAAAACAGCAACGCAGCCGTTAGCACCAGGCACGAAACGACCGTCTTCCGCAACGTCACGCGGTTTTGCCGCGCCGACGAATTGACAAAGCCGGAAGCAGTACTGCTCATTGCTTGAACGCCTCCGGATGAAGAGCTTTGGCCATTGCTTCGAGGCCATCCACGGCTCTTGGACCAGGCCGCACGAGATAGTCACCGTTGATCTTGAAAACCCGACCTGCGAGCATCGCCGGTGATTTGTGAAGAGCCTCAATGACGTTCGAGTTGGCCACTCCCATCGAACCTCCGGTCGGCAGGATGATGGCATCCGGTTTGGCGGCTAGTGCAGATTCATTGCTGTACCTGGGCCATGCGCCGGGAACATCGGCGGTAACGGATATCCCGCCCGCGCGATGGATGAGATCGGTTTCAAACGCGTCATGACCGATTGTGTAGAGTGGCTCTGCCGAGAGTTGATAGAACACTCGCACCGGTTGCTTTTGCTTGACAGCTTGTTCGACTGCATTGGTTCGATCCCGCAGCTTCTGCACCAGGAATGTCGCCTGTTCCTTTTGTCCGAGGATCTCACCAACCTGCTCGATCGATCGGAAGACGCCGTCGAGATTGCGCGGGTCTGTGACGAACACTGCGATATTCTGGTTTTGCAGTTGTTGCGTGAATACTTCGAGTTGCGACGCCGTCGAGATCAGGACCACCTGCGGGTGCAAAGCGATGACGCGCTCGAGACTCGGATGCAACGTGTCGCCAATTTCAGCAACCGCCTTTGCTTCTGGTGGGTAATCGCAAAAAGTCGTGCGGCCAACCAATCGATCGCCGCCTCCGATTGCAAAAACGATTTCGGTGAGATTGGGCGCAAGCGAGATGACACGATCGACCCGCGCCGGCAGACTCACACGCCGTCCAGCGTCATCTGTGATCTCTCTCGAGCTTTGTGTTGCGGGTTTTTGCTGAGTAGTGCAGGAAGCAAGCAGTACTACGAATGCGAGCCAGGAGAGTTTTTTAATTTCGAAATGCGATAACAAGCCTGAACACCTTTGCGCGAGTGTCGAAAAGGCTGAAAAGCGTCCTGGGCAGGTCTCCTGGCTTACGAGAACACGCGTTCTCATCACAGTGGCGCGACCGCGCGGGATTCACACCCGCTTCCCTATTCTCCCCGATTTTGGGGCACCCAGACGCTTAATTATAAAGACCTCGGAAACGCGCGGACACTAGCACAGTACGCACAACGAGCGCAATCGGCTATGCGTTTTTTGGGCGTTTTCGTGCTTTTTGCGCTTCTTTGTGGCTTCCAGTAAGATGCCTCGAAATGATCAAGACTGTCGAATGGACCAAAGATGGCGTGCGCATGCTCGATCAGCGCCTGCTGCCGACTGAAGAAACCTACCTGATGCTGCGTTCATACGAGGAGGTGGCTGAAGCGATCAGGAAGATGGTGATTCGCGGCGCGCCGGCGATCGGAATCGCGGCCGCGATGGGTATCGCACTCGGCGCGAGCCAATCTGTGGGAACGTCGGTCGCGGATCTCGAGGACGATCTTCTGTACATCTGCGACGTGATGGGCAAGACGCGTCCGACCGCGGTGAATCTGTTTTGGGCCATCGAGAGAATGCGCAGTGCATTTCAACGACACAAACACCTGGGCGACGTCGAGAAGATTAAAAAGCTATTAGTCGACGAAGCACTCGCGATCCTCAAAGAAGACATTGCAGCAAATCGCGCGATCGGAAGTCATGGTGGTCCACTGATTCCAGACGGCGCGACAGTCCTCACGCACTGTAACGCCGGCGCACTCGCGACTGGTGGCGACTACGGCACGGCACTCGGAGTCATTCGCGGAGCTCGCGACGCGGGGAAACATGTTGCCGTAATCGCAGATGAGACGCGCCCCTACTTGCAAGGCCTCAGACTCACCGCGTGGGAACTCGCGAAGGACGAGATTCCCGTGACCGTGATCACAGACAACATGGCGGGCCACATTATGAAGAGTGGCAAGATTGACGCGGTCGTGGTTGGCGCTGACCGCATCGCGGCGAACGGCGATACGGCGAACAAGATCGGGACTTACATGGTGGCGGTTCTGGCGCGCGAGCATGGCGTGCCGTTTTACGTCGCGGCGCCGTTGACGACGCTCGATCT
>DATNCH010000278.1:0-10532 GCA_035571655.1 Pyrinomonadaceae bacterium | reverse complement strand
TTCAAGTGGTGAAGACAGGTATTTACCGGCCTAATCTGCAACTTGAAGTCAGGCGAGTTACAAACGAGCGCGAGAAGCACGAACAGCTCATTCGAATACTGAATGAACACGAGGGCACCGGCATCATTTATGCCGCGACTGTCAAAACTGTGGACGAATTGACGGATTGGTTGAAGGGGTTCGATTTCAAAGTCGACAAGTATCACGGGCGTATGAAAGCCGGCGATCGCAAGCGAAATCAGGACGCCTTCATGAACGATGAATTGAAAGCGATCGTGGCGACGAACGCGTTTGGAATGGGCATCGACAAACCCGACATCCGTTTCGTGGTCCATTACCAGATGCCGGGTTCGCTCGAAGCGTACTATCAGGAGGCGGGACGTGCCGGTCGTGATGGTGAGCCGGCAACGTGCAGTTTGTTTTATCAGCTCGACGATCGGCGCACGCAGCAGTTCTTTCTTGGCGGCAAGCACCCGAAGTTCGACGATATTCTTGCCGTGCATCAAGCATTGGAGACACTCAATGCGGCTGACACGCCAGTTGCACTGTCGACTGTTCAGGAACACGCGAATACGGTGAGCGACGGCAAGGTGCGCGTCGTTTTGGCGCTGCTGAAAGAGCTGAAACTCGTCAAGGAGCTGCGTGCGAGTAAGTTTCGGCTGTTAAGAGTTGACGTAAAGCAACGCGAGCTCGAAGAACTGTCACGCATGTCTGAAGAAAAAGTTAATAAGGACAAAGAGAAGTTGGAGCGAATGATGCAGTACGGGCAGAGTGTGACGTGCCGTTGGCGACTGTTGCATGAGTACTTTGGCGAAGAGATGGAAGAGGAGCGGTGCGGAAAGTGTGATAACTGCATTCATCCGCTGGACGTCGCGCTGCCAGTTGGGGCGGTTGCGTCGTTTTGATCGAGATGCTTGATTGGATTCAGTGGCCGGCCATGGTAGTCACGGTGATTGCGGCGTGGATGGTCGGTTCGCAGAGAAAGTTCAAACGGAACTGGGGATTCTGGTTGTTCCTGTTCAGCAACGTGCTCTGGATCGTGTGGGGCTGGCACGATAACGCCTACGCCCTCATCGCTCTCCAGCTCGGCCTCGCATTCCTAAACATCCGCGGCGCACTAAAGAACCGCAGCGACAACCAGTAGCGGCGGCCCTCTGTGGCCGCCCCTATAGTTGTGGCAGACAGTTCAAGACGCGGATCGGTGACACGGCCAAAGCCTTATGCGACTGTATATCTTTACATGTCGGCCCATTTACCTGGTCTTCGTGCCCCGACTCGTGGCACAGCGACGCGTGGGCCACGGGCGCGCTTGTCGTTATCGACAATGCTGACGCTGGCAGTAGCTGGACTACCCAGGTTCGCGTTGGACGCATTACTCAATGTGACGTTGAACGTCTCGTTCGGTTCCTTGACGATGTCGTCTGTGATCGGAACAGCGAAACTCTTCGACGTCTCACCTGCTGCAAACGTGAGTGTTCCCGATGTAACTCTGTAATCGCCCGGACTCAACGCGCTCCCATTCGACGTCGCATATTGAATACTCGCGGTTCCCGAAGTGTTGCCGCTGCGAGTCACAGTAATCGTGACCGAACCCGCACCTTCATTGACGCTATACGACGCAGCGCTGAATTGAATCGCGCCGAGTGGCGCGGGCGTAGGCGTTGGTGTCGGCGTGGGTGTGGGTGTTGGACTCGGCGTCGGCGTTGGAGTGGGCGTTGGAGTCGGCGACCCAACGCCTGACTGTGCAGCATTCAACGCGTTGATGTCGCAACCGAGATCTTTTCCATCAGTGCCGGCGGACTTATACGTGGAGTCCACGACTCGAAACGCTGAATCGAGCACTCCGTTGATCGACGCCGGGAAAAAATTGTTCACCGGGTAGACGGACGGCGACGCTCCCGCGATCAGGTTCTTTTGAAACACATAGCCGGGTGCGTAAGTCGCGAGGGCCGCATTGCCTTCACCTACGTTGTCACCAAAAAACCCGAACCCGGAACGAACGGTGATGTTGTTGGTGTAGACGAAACCGGTCGCAGGCTCGCCGAAGAAAGCCGTGATGTTGCCACTCTGAAGGTGCGTGTTGTGATTGATCGTGACGTTATTGAAACCAGTCACGGTGTAAAAACGATTCACGATGCCGATGAACAAGTTGTTTGCGATCATCAGCCCGTTACCGCGACCCGACTGAAACGGAAGGTCGGCGCCGCGCAACTGCAAGGCCTGATCGGTGTTCTTGACCGTATTGTTCGTAAAGGTGATGTTCTCGACTGTCGCCCACGGCATGTTGCCCTGCTCGCTGTTGATCGTGAACAGAACTGCATAACCGATCTGGGTGGCAGTCCAGGAGTTTTCCAGCACGTTACCGTCGACGAGCACATTGCGCGCACTTTTGAACTCCAGGAGGTTTATGATCTTCCAGGGAATCCCGGCGTAAGTGGGATGGCCCACCTTCCATGACAACGGCTTGAAGAAGTAGTTGCGCCGGATCTCGATGTTCGACGGAACGAGATTGGTGATCGAGGTCTGCGCACCGCCAAACATTACATTTTCTCCAGCCGCTTCCAGATAGTTGTTGATGATCTTGTAACCTCCCGGTCCGTTCCATCCACATATTGCTTGCGTATCGACGTCGACGGTGTGTATGTCAGAGATGTAAGAATTCAAGATCGAGGTTTCTGAGCTATTCAAGCTGATTCCGCGCTGAACAGCCTGTGTCGGAAATCCGTGAATCCACAATCGGTCCAGGATCAGATCGTGCGGTACGTCCGCAAGCGTCTGCTTGGAGTCGCCCAGCCGGACGAGGTCGTAAACCAAATCCGTGGCATTGAATGTGGAAATATCAAGACCGATCAACTTGTAGTGATGAGCGCCACGAGTAGTGGCAATTATGGGATCACCACCAACGCTGGAACGCAACTTTGCGAGCAGCCCACTCTGCGATGGTGAGACACGCCCTGTGATCTCGCCTGCTCTTGAAGATTGGATGGTTATGTACGCATCGCCTGTCTTCTTAGGCAGCGTGTAAGGTCCGCGGTAAGTAGCTCCTGACTCGAGGACGATCGTGTCGCCGGGTGCAGCAGTGTTGATGGCTGCTTGCAGATCACCGCCGGCGGGAACGACGAGAGTCGCGCCGAGAGTGGCTGAAGCAGATGTGAATAAGATTAAAAGGATCGCGAAAGCATTACTTCTTCTGAGACAAACGGTGCGTTGGGGAAAGCAGACCTGGGAGATAGACATGTGTGCTCCGTATGATTACAGGGATAGGTAGATCGGATTTCATTTGCTTTATCGGGTTGCCGGGATTTATTTCGGGAAGGAACTTACTGCTCGAACGCGGAGAGACTACATGAGGCGAAGGGCGTCGAGGGTTGTGACGCGATTACAAAATTGTTGCCGCGCGAACATACCGAGGCTCATAAAAGATCCGTGTTATCCGCGCCTGGAAAGCCACGGATAACACAGATGAAAGCGGATTTATGACAGGCCCCACGCCACGCCGACGTACTCGTTACTTGGAGAGTTTTCCCGACTTGCTTCTGCGGTGAAGCTCCTCGCGCGGTGTAAATCGGTTATTGAGGTATTCGGTTGAAAACAGGATTGTTGCAGCCTCGTCCGGAGGCGTGGCTCCGCTAATCAACGGCGAGCCGTCAAAGCGACAAAACCTGAGATCTGCTCCGGCAAACAACTGCCGGCATTTTGGACACTGTTTCATGGCAACAACCTACTAATACTGCATCTACTCTTAAACGCGGAAAGTCGGTTGCTGCGGGGTTGAGATTTTTATGAAATTTTATGAAAGGCGCTCAAGCTTTGGTTTCAGAACTCCAGTGATCCCACAGGGACCGTGCTCCGTCGAGGAACACTTGAGCGGTCTGGCTGAACGACATCGGTGCCTGCCTGTAATTGAGGAAGTCCGTACACAAAAAGTTCGCGAGATCGAGATCGATACCAGCTACTTCAACGAGGAGTTTCACGTCTATTCGTGAGATTACGGGTTGACGAACCCTCATCTCCTTTATCACGAATTCATTCTTCGCCAATAAACGAGAGACGGCACGGAACGCAGCATCATAGTGCCGGTCGCCTGTAGTTTCGTATTGGATTCCATAATTGCGATTTACATATTTAAAGGAGAAATATGTAGCGAGCCCTTCTTCCAGGAGCGTCGGTCTCAGCATTAAAACGGGGCTCAACACATGGACCGCTTCATGAGCGAGTTCATACGCAGCACAATACCGCTCGCGCTTAGCTTCTTTCGTGAGGAATATTCTGATCTTCCGGAAGGGATAAATGGCGGGGGTTGCATAAAAGCTCTGACTGACGCGAGGCTCGAGCAGTTCGTATGAACGATCTCTTGGACCAAACCAAAACTCAGCCTCTTCAATTATCTTTGACAACTCTTCCTTCCACACCCGTTCATTTGAACGATCTTTCCAGGCCACCAAAGACTCAGCCTCTGAAGCCAGCAATAACAACTTTTCCATGAAGTCTATCGTGACCACAACGCGTGCCTCCTGCATGATCAACTTAACGCCTTCGGCCTATCAGGAATACTAACATTCCCCATCGCTCTGAGTTGCTAACAGTCGACGAACTCGTCAAACTATCACACGCCATTCGATTTCCTGTCCGAACAGGAGGAGCCAGTGCTCAAGCGATCTCTCTCAATACTTGCGGGCATACTTATAACCGGTGTGGCGTTTCTTTCATTGCCGGCGCGAGCGCAGCAGGCTGCCACGCCCGAGGATGTGACGCGGGGTTTTTATTCCTGGTATCTGCATCAGCTCAGTCGTGAAAACATGAATCCCCTCAAACAGAAATCGACCGCGTTGAAGTATCTGACGCCGCAGCTTTACGCAAACGCGCCGAGGCTGATCCGGCGTATGGATGCAGACATCTTTATCTGCGCACAGGATTGGGATAAAGGATGGGAAAAGAATTTCAGCGTGAGCACACCACAGATCAAAAATGCGAGCGCCACTGCAACCGTCACGTTGCCCGCAGGCGAGATCGACAAGATCAACATCGACGTGACGCTGAGCAAAACAGCTTCAGGTTGGCGAATCAATAAGGTTGCTTGCGCGAACTGATCCTCTCCACGGCCGTCAGCGTTTTTCCCTGATATCTGTGGTTAGTGGAACGCAGAGGACCGCAAGCGAGAAATAGTCGCAATGCAAAAGGCGGGATCGAACAACTCGATCCCGCCTGTTTATGTTTAGCTACTGAAGCGTCTTGTTAACGTCCGTAACCTCTGTAACCGTCAGCGTAACCGTTCTCAAAACCCTGTCGGAAATACTGACGATAGAGTTCTCTGCTACCTAAGCGCGAATTGTAATCGGTATTCGCATTCCGATAATCTTCCTCATCGCGGAATTCGTAACGCTCACCATTGTTTCGGTCCTTACGGCCTTCCTTAATGCCTTCATTGTAGCCTGCGTTCAATGCAGTCTGTCGAAGCTGAAAAGAACCACCATAGTTACCGTAGCCATCGTCATAACGCCGATCGTCATAACGCCCACCGCGCCGGTCACGACGTCGCTGGTCGCGTTCCCATTCACGCTGACGTCTTATTTGTTCACGCTGCTGTTCGCGCTGACGCCAATATGGATCCTGCCACTGGGCTTTGGCTTCAGAGCTCGAAACTATTCCGATACTGATAAGGAGAGATAAAGCAAAGACAAACCCCAACACTCTTTTCGCTAGCAAATTGATTTTCATGACGTTCTCCTTTGTCCCGTACATGCCAGCACATTTTGCAAACGCGATGCCGCAAGCAGCCGCATGGCTCAAGTGTGAAATTTCTGCCGCTTTGCTAAGGAAAAAATTGCAGTTTTATTTCAAGTAACTAGCGTTTGGGCTGGAGTTAAACCATTTGGTTGATAGACATACGAGATCGAAGGGAGAAGTACGTTGCAATGCGAACGTCGTGAATGCAATGTTAGCGAACGCTGGATAACTACTAACGCTGGATAACTGCGACGCTGAAACGTAGCTGTAGGGGCGGCCCTCCGTGGGCCGCCCTTGGTCGGATTGTTTAGAGACAGACTTGGACGAGGTCAGTACCGTAACGCGGTAGCGTCGGGTCGACGTTGAGCCTTGCGCCATTGTTGCTAACGTCGACCCGACGCTACCGCGTTACGGTACTGACCTCGTCCAAGTATGAGCCGTATTCGGCGCTGCGAGCGGCGGAGTAGGTGTGCCGGCCTCTCTCATTCTCCCCAAGCTTTAGCTTGGGGATTCTCGCTGCCATACCCCTGAAAACCATTTAAATGGTTTTCCAATGTTTCTGAGCAGTGGGCCCCAAGCTAAAGCTTGGGGAGAATGAGAGAGGCCGCCTTCGTAATAGTGTTTCTAGAGCGGTGGGCCCCAAGCTAAAGCTTGGAGAATGAGAAAGGCCTGCTTCGATAACGGTGAGCCATAAAAAATAAGCCGGCCCTAATTAGAAATTCACCTTCAACCCAAACTGCAGAACGCGCGGATCGCCAGCCGATGTAATCGAGCCAAACCCCGCAGCTCCCACAACCGTGTTCGGCGCTCCAAGCGGCGGAGTATTCGTCACATTGAACACTTCAGCACGAAATTCGACGTTGCGATTCTCGCCGAAGTACGTGCGCTTGATGAGTGCGATGTCGGCGTTTCGATACTGCGGACCACGAACCGGATTGCGCGAACTGTTACCAATCGTAAACTGCGGCGCTATCGTGAATGCCGAAGTATCAAAAAACCGAGCCGTCGTTCGTTCTGATGACGGAAGGCTCGGATCCGTAACCAGGTTCGGTCGCTGCGTACCAAAACCGGCAAACGCATTGAAGTTCGTGACTTGCGTAACTGCGAGTGGTATCCCTGACTGAAGTTGGATCACACCTGCCAATTCCCAGCCACCGAAGATCGTTCCTCTGCCGATCGGCACGTCATACGTGAAGCTGCCAACAAAAACATTCGGGATATCACCTGTCGAGAGATCGCGCTCCAGCTTGCGGTTGAAGCTGTCGGCGACCGGGAAATTAGCAATTGGACCAGTCAGGATCGACGCATCGAACACCGACGACGCCTCATCGATCAGTTTCGATCTCGTGTACGACACCAGAAAAGAAAGTCCATGAGCGAATCGCTGCTCGAGCTTCGCCTGTAATGCGTTGTAGTTAGTGTTACCCACGTTGTTTCGATAGAACGTCACATTGGTAAACCTCGGAAACGGTTTCAGAAGCTGCGCCAGCGGAATCGTTGGATCGCCGAGGCTCGACGATCTTGGGATCTGGCCAAAAAAAGGATTGGGAACGCGAGTGAGTAATGCCGGGCCCAACGCGAGTTGACTGGCACTCAGTTGGTTAATGTTGGTGTCGGGAATACCGACGTGTGTGATTTTCGAGCCGGCGTAAGCGACTTCCACCACCATGTTCCTGGTCAGTTCGCGCTGCACTGCGAAGTTCCATTGTTGCGCATACCCGCTGCCGAGATCTCGATCGACGGTGAACACCCCCTGTCCGAGACCGGCGTCAGGACCGATCGGAGTCGGCGCAACACTTGGTCCATTTGCGAGTACGAATGCAGGACTGATGTTATCGAGCGTGCGTTGAGAGACTGCCTGAATAAACGGAAACTGCGGGATCGTGAAAGGCGTCGTGATACCAGCCTGCTCGATCCAGCTAACACCATAGCCCGCGCGCGCCACGGTCTTGTCATTGAAGCGATAGGCAATACCGAGCCGTGGTCCAAAATCAAGCTTGTGCAATCTTCTTGCCGATTCTCCGAAACCATTCTGGCCCAGGAACTCCAGCTGTTGAGTTTGCAGATTAAAAACCGCGCCCTGCTTGTCAGCATCGGTTGAAGGAAAGTTAAGCGTGTAACGCAAACCCGCATTGATGGTCAGACGCGAAGACGCCTTGAAATCGTCCTGCACAAAAAACTCTTTCGTACTCGCCCTCGGTCGTAAGACCTTTTCCTGAATATCGATCGAGAAAGTCTGCACCTGACCAAGCAGAAAACTTGCCAGGGCGTTGCCCGTGAAGCTCGACAGTGCCGATCCGATCGTTGGCAAAGCCTGCGAGTTGGTAAACAACGAATTGAAACTGAAATTGCCAGTCGGAGATGGCGGTTGAATTACATCGAGCCGCTCCCAGCGAAAGTCAATGCCAAACTTGATCGAGTGACGGCCACGCTGGAGCGCGATGGCGTCAAAGATCTGAGTTACGTCAGTACGAAAAATGGATGCGGTGTTAGCTGATGGACCAAGCTGTTGCAATCCTGCGATTGTGAATGTCGGGAGCGTGTTCTCGAAGGCGCCGTTCGTCGGTATGCCGGGCAGTTGCAAACTCTGTGACGGAGGGGCGTCGAGTGAGGTTGCGCCTCGATCTATCGATCGGCGGGTATATCCGAACCGCAGCTCGTTGAGTGCGCGGGAATTGAAGACGTGAATGTAGTTTCCGGCAAGCGAATGCCCGCGAGTGTCTGTTAATCCGGTGACGCCGGTCGTGATGCTCCCACTACCGTCCGGCAGCGGCGTGACGGGTGCGGTGATGTCTTTCGCGAATGAAAAGCGTCCGTAGATCTGGTTGTTCTCGGAGAAGCGGTGATCCAGGCGAGCGTCGAATTGATCCTGATCGGTGTTCTCAGTTCCGATTCGCGTGAAATTGTTTGCTGCGCCGTTGGTTGTTGGATTCGGGTAACGTTGTAATAACTCCGCGGCGATCGGATCGAACGTGTTTGTGGGAATCAAATTGCCGGCATAGGCACGATGATCTGAGGGACGAAAGATCTGGCCCACTCGCGCCTGGGTTGTGTTGCCGTTCGTATTAGTTACGTTCACCGGATTCGCCGTCAGGCTGGTCGAGATCGAACCGTTCGGCTGCAAGAAGAGGAGCGCGCCAAGGCTCGATGAGAAATTACCTGAACGTTGGGCCAGTGTCGGCACGGTGGACGTGCGCACTCTGGCGATCTGTTGTCGCGTGCCTTGATAGTCGCCGAAGAAGAAAGTCTTGTCCTTTATTACGGGACCACCTGCGACGAACCCGAACTGATTTCGGCGAAAGACCGGCTTCTTTGGATTCGCAGCGGTTGCAGGCGCAAACAAGTTGCGAGCATTCAATGCTTCGTTACGCAAAAACTCGAAAGCTGATCCATGAAAGTCGTTTGTGCCTGACTTGGTCGTCAGGTTAACAACACCGCCGTTGAAGCGGCCGAATTCAGCAGGAGGACTATTAACCTCGACCTTGAACTCCTGAATCGCTTCGACGATCGGAAAGAAAGCTACCTGCCCAGGCTCAGGCTGCAACACGGAAATGCCGTCGAACAGATACTCATTGGTTCTCGGACGCCCGCCATTGATACGTGGAAATGAAGGACCGGCTGTGGTTGGCGGCGGTTGGGCCACTCCGGCCGATAGCGTCACCAACGAAAGAAAATTCCGGCCGTTGAGTGGGACATCGACAATCTTTCGATTGGAAATAACCTGCCCCAGACCACCGCTCTCAGTTCGCAGCAGCGAAGCGTCCTGCACAACCGTAACCAACTCGGTTACGGCTCCGGGATCGAGCACGACGTCCAGTCGTACGCGCTCTCCGGTTGCGAGTCGCACACCTTCCTGTAGAGATTGTTTGAATCCGCCGGCCTCTACGGCAACGTTATAGATTCCCGGTTTGAGGTTCGTCATGATGAACGACCCATCCGCAGAGAGTTTCGAAGACGTCTGGCCAGTGGCGACCTCCGTCAGCGTGACTTTTGCGTTTGCAACGAGTGCGCCATTTTGATCTCTGACCTCTCCGATCAGCTCGGATTTAGCCGCTTGGGGATGTGCCGCGCCGGCGTAGGAGAGAACAACCAGCACGCACATCGCGAGATATGAAATCACCCGCATTCAGATTAACCTCGAATCACCATGACTTCTGTGGCCTTAATCAACGCGAAGGCGGAATCTAGACGCTTAACCAGCCACGGAACGCTCTGTTGGCATAGTAGGATTCGGCGCCGTTGTGATACAGGAAGACCTGGTTATAGCGGCGATCGCAAAAGAGGGCGCCGCCGAGCTCTCTAATATTAGAAGGTGTCTTCACCCAGCTCGACGTTTTCAAATCGAAGTTTCCGAGTTTCTGCAACTCGCGATACTGTTCTTCTGTCAAAAGCTCGATGCCCATGTCAGTTGCCATCCCAACAGCGCTATTCGCGGGTTTGTGTTCTTTCCTCGACTCCAGCGCTTCCGGATCGTAACAAACACTTCTGCGACCTTTGGGACTCTCCGCTGAACAATCGTAAAAAATGAACTCGCCGGCCTTCTTGTCATAACCAACAACATCCGGTTCACCGCCCGTCGACTCCATTTCATTCAGCGACCATAGTTTTTCAGCATTAGCTTCCAGCTTTGCTTGTACCCTGGCCCATTCAACACCTTTATGGCGGTTCGTGTTTTTCTCAAAGCGGGCTTTCAGTGTTGTGAGTAGTTCTTCGCGTTGTTGTGATGACAACTTATTACTTTTGCTCATGCCTGTACTTTACCTCTGAGGCGCGAACGCATCAATGCCATCAACACGAAGATCACA
>DATNCH010000277.1:0-25499 GCA_035571655.1 Pyrinomonadaceae bacterium | reverse complement strand
ATCTTCGACCCAAACTCCACTCGCGCGCTCGGCGACGAGTTTAAAGGACGGGCGGGGATACGCGGGGTTAACAAACCTGGCATCCGCTTCGACGATCTTCTTGCCGTTGGGACCCGGCAGCTCCGTCTTGATCTCCGGACGTTTGAGTGGTGCGACTACGCTTTTAGACATTTCTTCCTCCCTTGAAAGATGGCCAATAGACCTGGTTCAACGACGAACCGGTGACGAAAGAATCGCGATTTATGAAGACGAAAACTAGTCGGCGAAGAGGTTTGCGCGAGATTCCAGCGGGCGATAGTGTAAAGGTTGGGGATTAAACATCGCTGAGCGATTCTACCATCACCGCGATGGAGGTGCCACCTCGTCTTCGCAGAGGCCCAAAGTCGCAAAGAGAGGCCAGCAAAATCATCCTTTGCGCCTTTGCGTCTTTGCGAGCAAAAGTATTAAAGTACGACTTCAATTCCTGCCTTCCGGAGAAAGAAACATGAACAAGATCCGAAGCATGTTTGCCTTTTTGTGTGTGGCCGTTGTCCTTTCACTGGCCGCTGCTGCGCCGTTTTTGTCTCGCACGGCCGCGCAGAGCGCCGCAGCGCCTGGCGGGTCTGCCGGCGCCGGACCATCTACCACAGACGGTAGCAAGCTCGTATATCCCCCAACGAAGAAAGTCGAGCACTTTGACGATTACTTCGGCACGAAAGTCCCCGACCCGTATCGTTGGCTCGAAGACGAAACGTCCGCCGACACAAAAGCCTGGGTCGACGACCAGAACCGCGTGACGTTCGCCTATCTCGAAAAGATTCCTTATCGCGAAAAACTGAAAGCTCGTTTGACCGAACTCTACAATTATCCGCGTATCTCCGCGCCGTTTCGTCGCGGTGAAACATACTTCTTCACGAAGAACGACGGGCTTCAGAACCAGAGCGTGTACTACATTCAAAAAGGTGTGAATGGCACGCCTGAGGTTTTTCTCGATCCAAACAAGTTCTCGACCGACGGCACGTCCGTTTTGAGCGCGTTCGCGCTGTCGAAGGACGGCCAGTATGTCGCTTACGGCATCTCGCAAGGCGGGTCAGACTGGGTGACGCTCTACGTGATGGAAGTCGATTCACGCCAGAAGCTGTCGGACGAAATCCAGTGGTCCAAGGCATCGGGTGTTGCATGGCAGGGCAACGGTTTCTATTACAGCCGCTATCCGGAACCGGAAAAGGGCAAGGAGCTCAGCAGCAAGAACGAATTTCAAACCGTCTACTTCCACAAGGTCGGCACGCCGCAATCCGAAGACGTAGTTATCTACGAAGACAAGGCGAACCCGCAGCGTTTTCATAACGTCGGCACAACGGAAGATGAGCGGTTTGCGATTCTCACCGTCTCAGAACGCGGCAAAGGCAAACAAGGCAACGCGCTTTACTACAAAGATCTGTCGAAGAACGAAGCCAGGTTCTCACCGATCGTTGCCGACATCAGCAACGACAGTTACAGCGTGATCGACAACGTCGACGACAAGTTTTTGATCCGCACGAACAGAAATGCGCCGAACGGTCGGGTTGTGCTCGTCGATCCGAAGAATCCCGACGAGAAAAACTGGAAAGACGTTTTGCCCGAGAGAGCAGAGCCTTTGCAGGGTACGGGCACGGCCGGTGGCAAGCTCTTCGCTTCATGGCGAAAGGATGTAGCCACACGCGCGTACGTGTTCAGTCTCAACGGCAAGTTCGAGAATGAAGTGAAATTACCAGGCGTCGGAACCGCCGGCGGCTTTGGTGGTCTAAACGACGACAAGTACGTTTTCTACAGTTTCACGTCGTTCAATTTCCCAGGCACGATCTACAAGTACGACATCGCAACGCAAAAATCGACGGTCTTCCGCGAGGTAGAGATTCCGGGCTTCAAACCTGAGAACTACGAAACGAAGCAGGTTTTCTACAACAGCAAAGACGGCACACGCGTGCCAATGTTCATGGTCTACAAGAAAGGACTGAAGCTCGACGGAAACAATCCGACGCTGCTTAATGGTTACGGCGGCTTCAACGTTGTACAGGCCCCAACGTTTAGCGCGTCTCGCCTGGCGCTGCTCGAACAGGGCGTCGTCTTTGCGATGGCAAACATCCGAGGTGGCGGCGAGTACGGCGAGAAATGGCACGAGGCCGGAACAAAACTGAAGAAGCAGAATGTTTTTGACGACTTTATCGCCGCGGCCGAATGGCTGATCGCAAACAGGTATACGTCGTCAAATAAACTCGCGATTCAGGGCGGTTCAAATGGTGGATTGCTCGTCGGTGCTGTTTCAAATCAACGACCGGAACTGTTCCGCGCGGTGATCGAACAGGCAGGCGTGATGGACATGTTGCGGTTCCAGAAGTTCACGATTGGCTGGAACTGGGTTGCTGACTACGGTTCGAGTGAAGCGAATGAAGCGGAGTTCAGAGCGCTCTACGCTTACTCGCCGCTTCACAACATCAAGACCGGCACGAAGTATCCGGCGACGTTGATTACCACTGCCGATCACGACGATCGCGTCGTTCCCGCGCACAACTATAAATACGCGGCGGCGCTACAGGCGGCGCAGGGTGGATCGAGCCCGATCCTGATCCGCGTCGATACGAAATCGGCCCACGGAGCCAGCAACACTACGAAGGCGATCGAGCAGCAACGAGATATTTATGCGTTTCTGTTTGAGAACCTGGGCGTGGATTACAAGTAATCGACTGAATTTAGCCGCAGATGAACGCGGATGAACGCTGATCAGATTAGCGTTCATCCGCGTTCATCTGCGGCTAAATTCTTCTAAAACATAAAGCATTCCCCATTCTTCATCGCCGCCATCTGCTCGGGTGGGATCATGATGGACCAGCCTTTCCGCTTCCAGACCGTCCCGTCAAGGTACTCGATCCGGTTGATCACGACTTTCCCTTCCGAGCTCTTCTTGTCGGCACTCACCACTTTCACGGGCGACGATGGACTAATCAGCTCAAACGTTTTGCTTTCCCTTGGCTTCGCTTTCATCATGCAGACGTATTGCCTTAAATCGTAGTCGGCGATCTGCGCCCCCGGCTGATATTCCCACACCATGCTCTTGATCGTGTTGGTACCGACATTCTTCACCTCGAGGTGCAGAACATAATGGTCATGCTGTCGCTCAGCGGATTGCGCTGCATTCACCTGCGCGTTGTTCATGTCCGCGCGTCGCTCCTGCATGTCTCTGCGGTTCTTTATTTCAGGAGGCTCATTCTTCCGCTCCGGCGGTTTAATCGCTATCGGCTCATTCATCGGTGGTCCAGGATCCTGTGCGCCGTGAATCAGATCGCCGTTCTGCCGAAACTTGGTCCAGGTAAACTTGACCACCTGGAGATCGGCATCTTCGCGGTCGACGGCAGTCGGAGTTTGTTGCAAGGCGAAGAACAGGACCAGCGAGGTAAGGATTAGGTGTTTCATGAGCCACAAAAAAGCACAGAAACGGTAAAAAGTAAATGTGTAAACGCCTTTTTGTGTTCCTGTTTGCGCCTTTTCGTAGTCCTACCAGGTTCTGCGAATTGGATGAGCTTCGGTGTTGAAGATCACCTTGTTGAAGTCGAGCGTGTTGGGCGGTGAGAAGAGCAGGTAAAAGTATTTGAAAGTCTCCGCGAAGAGGAAGCTCTGCATCGAATCGTTCTTCTCTTTCGTCACCACGCTCTTCAGCGCCGCATAACCGTCTTCCGTCCGGCAATACTTTACGAAGTCTCGCCAGAGCTTCTCACCCATCAGCAGGTACTTGCGATCTTTGGTATACCGATACAAGTAGTACGTCGACTCGACGATCTCAGGGCGCAACGGGTATCCGGGTGAGACGATCTTGCGCGCGCGATAATCAAACTCCTCCGGCTCTAGCCCCGCGTGATTCCACATTCTGAACGACGAATCCTGCAGACGTTCTGCACGCTTCAAATCACCCGACATCGCAAGCACTGCGGGAAAGAACGCGTCGAGCGCACCGTACGTAGTCGCGCGTCGCGCACCCGTGTTCATGTCCGCGTGGCCATACCACAGCTCCTTCCCGACCTCACCGCTAAACTCGTCAGCGAGGTATTTATTGATCGCGGAGATGCTGTCGTTCCACATCCGTTTGCAGTCCGGATCGCCGAAGAGCAACGAACATTTCAGAAGATACTCGTAATAACTGTCGATCGCGCCGCTGATGTGACTGTCCGTGTTGGTCCACTCGCCGGTCTCGACGTTGATCCATTCGCCGACGAGCCCGATCTTTGACCGGCGGTTATAAGTTTCAACCAGTGCTCGCTTCGCTTTGTCGTAAAAGATTGGTTTGCTGGTGAGCTTGCTCAACGTGCCAAACTCGATCATCAGCGTTCCTGTTTCGGCGGGATTGCTGACGGGCTTGCTGACTTTGCCTGTCTTCAGGTTGACGTAGCGATACGGCAGACCCGTCGGCGATTCGAACACCGGCAGGAGTCGATTGCCGAGATCCTCTGCGAGATCGAGAAAGCGTTTGTCGCCGGTCAGTTGATAGTTCGTAAGCAAACCGCCGAGAAGCCTGATGGTGATCTCGAAGTTCTGCACCTCCATGTCTTTATCGAAAGAGAGGTTTTCGAGGATGTACTTTTTCGTCGTCGCGACTTCATCATCCATCTCCATGATGATCATCGTGTCGAGCGAATCGACCGGCGTCATCAGCAGTGGTTGCGGATACCAGTCGTGATACGTCTTCGAGAGTGGTTTAAGATCGTCGTGTCCCCAGGCGTATTTCTTGTAGCCGTTCCACGCGTGAAAAAACTCTGCTTTGACTTCCGCCGCCAGGTTTTTGTTGGGCGTTTGACCATGAACGCACAATGGCAGAAGCAGGAGGACGAGCAAGATTCCGAGTTTGTTCATGAGTTTTTCCTCGCAAAGACGCAAAGACGCAGAGAAGAGCGGGTTTTCCCTTTGCGGCTTTGCGTCTTTGCGAGGGAAACCTTCATCGACTCGTCGCCTCCATTCAAATGACCTTGACGCAAAGGCGCAGAGAAGAGCAGGTTTTCCCTTTGCGGCTTTGCGTCTTTGCGAGGGAAACCTTCATTATCGACTCGTCGCCTCCATTTCAAATGACCTTCGGATCGCCTCTTTCGGTGGTGGCTCGGCCCAGATGGAAACGCGTTTGGACCAAGGGTGACGCATCACGCAAGTGCGAAAGTAATGCTCGTGTTCCCATTCGACTTCGGCCATCGTTAACAGGCAATCGATCAGATCTTCGCGCCCGCAGCCAAGCGCGTGACGCGCGGCCGTTTCGTATTCGACGATATTGCGGCTCTCGAGCCGGCCCGCCCCGTACATCGGCGCGAACCAGCCGCTGACGTGACACAGGAAACCGAGCACGCGTCCAATCACCGTCGCTCGTACTTCGCGGACTCTGTTTGGACCCGCCCCAAGGCTGTCGAGCATCTCTCCGACCAGCTTCCGGTGATGCCATTCCTCGTCTTCGATGATCTTTATTCGAGCCCTTTCGTCCGCGTCGCTGACGGAGTGCCAGTGCCCGCGATAGGCATAGCCCGCCGCGAGCTCGCCGGAATAGGCTAATTGCAGGGTTTCTATTAACCTGGCTCGGTGGTTGGGCTGGTCGTTCGATTCCATAGATCGAAAGTGGGATTATAGCCGTATTGAGCTTTTTAACTGATTCGGAAATCGAAAATAACAGGAATCTCAGAGGACGGAGCGGCAATCTCAACGCTCTCGTTCTCGTTCAGGCTCTTCATGTACAAAATTATAGTTTCGTGCTACTACTGGCCAGCCGGAGAGCACGGCCTCAGGCTCAGGGCCTTAACAATAAAAAGACGTTTTGAGGAAACTGGAAACGGTCTTAGTTACCCGACGATTCAACTGACCAGCTTGGATAAACTTGCCTCTTCAATCGAACGCAGAAGAATGCGCAGGCTCAAGGCCAGGTGCGAGGTCGAGCTTGTCGCTAACCTCTCGATTCTGGACAACGACGTTCAGAACTCCGACTCGTCGCTTGTCTTCCTCGGGCGCACACAGGATCTCAGCGCGACAGGACTCGGGATGGTCCTGCCTTCGACGATCATCGACGAAAGATTTTGCAGCGGCTCCAACAGGTTGAATCTCTCGCTGCATTTGCCCGGCGGCGTGGTCGGTTTGGAAGTTAGTCCGGTACGATGTGAACGGCTGACGAGTCCATACATGGGCCACGGATATTTGTTGGGCACAAAGATCACCAACGTCGACGATCGAGCGCAGTTTGAGCGCTACCTCGATACGCTCTCGGGCACAAGACCTCTTACCAATTAAATCTGCGTATTCATCCGTGAAATCCGTGGCTAAGTACGCAGAGTTATTCTGCCTGCTGTAGAAAGTCCCTGGTCCGATCATCTTTTGGGGATTTCAAAACCTCTTCGGTTGTTCCATGCTCGACCGCGTATCCGCCTTCCATAAAGAGAATACTGTCAGCCACTCCCGCCAGAAATCCCATTGAATGGGAAATGATGATCATCGTGTGACCGCGGTCCACAAACCCTCGCAACAACGTGCGCAGGCTGTTTATGCGTCGCGGATCGAGCGCGCTTGTCGGTTCGTCGAGCAATAGCAGCGCGGGATGCATCGCGAGCGCCCTGGCGATGGCGACTCGCTGCTGCTCGCCCCCTGACAACGATCCGGGATACCGCCCTGCCGCCTGCTTCAACCCGACAGAATCGAGAAGCTCATAAGCCTCGGTTTCGGCTTTCTTCCGCGGCGTGTGCAGCACGTGCATCGGCGCCTCGATGATATTTCCGATCACTGACAGATGAGGAAACAGGTAGAAATGCTGGAATACTGTTCCGACTCTGAGTCGCAAATCCTTCACGCGCTTGCCATAGTCTCTGTGCGAAAGGCTCGCCTCGAGTCGCACGTTGTCGCATTCGATCGTGCCACCGTTGATCGTCTCCAAACCGTTTAGACACCGGAGCAGCGTCGACTTTCCGCTGCCTGAGGCGCCGATGACTCCGAGCACCGTTTGTTGCGGCACTTCGAAGTCGATGCCTTTCAGAATCTCGCTACCGCCGAAGCGCTTTCGCAATCCAGTGACGCGAATCATGCCGTTGCCTCCTGTTCGGCGACGCGCTCCGTTGCGCGATCGCGGAGGCGCCGCTCAAGCAACCGAGCGAGATGGGCCATCGGCAAGCTCATCGCGAGATAAAACGCGGAAACAGCAAGACCGAGAAGCAGAAACTGTCCCGAAGCGTTCGCGAGCTCGCGATAAGCCGTCGCGAGTTCCCAAACAGAGATCGCAAACGCAACCGAAGTGTCTTTGAAGAGCGAGACGAAGTCGTTCGTCATCGGCGGCAACGCGATGCGAAACGCCTGCGGCAGGATGATGCGTCGAAACGCGAGCACAGGGCTCATGCCCAGTGAGTACGCCGCTTCCCATTGTCCCGTGGCAATTGCCTCGAGCGCGGCGCGGTAGACTTGTGATTCGTAAGCCGCGTAGTTCAAACCCAAACCGACGAGCGCCGTCAACCAACCAGGCATCGCGATACCGATCACAGGCAGGCCGAAGTAAAGAAACAACAGTTGGACCAGCACCGGCGTGCCGCGAAAGAACTCGACGTAGAACGTGCAGAAGAGACGGAGCCACGGCGGGCCTTTCCACTGACCGACGGCGAGCGGCAAACCTAACACGACCGCGATCACCATCGAGCCGAGTGCGAGACCGACTGTCACCGCAGCAGCGCGCGTCAGTCGCCAAAGCGCTTCACGCCAGTTGAAAATCGAAGTGGTCGGCGTGAATTCCTGAACGTCTGTCTGTTTCTGAGTGCCCGCGCGTATCGGTCCCTGAAAGTCAGCTTGCGCCTGGTTCCAAAGACCCCACTTCTTAAGAATCGTCTCGAGCGTGCCGTCGACGATGATTTTGTTTATGGCTTCATCGACTTGGGATTTCAGTTCCAAGTCGCCCTTGCGCAGACCGATCACGTAGAGACCGCGCATGAATGGTGGTCCAGCAGGTTTCAACTTCGGATTGTTGCGCGCGTAGAACGCTTCGGCGGGCACGTCCATGAGGACCGCGTCGATCCGCTTCAACTCGAGATCGCGATATGCGCCGACAGGATCGGCGTAACTGCGATAAGGAATGCCGTTTTGTTCCAGCAGACGGGAGGCGGCTGTGTTTCCGAGTGTTGCCACCGTGCGGTTTTTGCAGTCGTCGAGCGACTTGATGCGATCGTCGTCGTGACGCACGGTGAGTTGCAGTTGAAAAATGTAATAGGGATTGCTGAAAGAGATCTGCTGCGCGCGATCGCCCGTCGGCTCGAGGCCGTTGACGATTACGTCGAACGATCCGCGCTGAAGCGCAGACACGAGCGTTTCCCAATCGCTCGGAACAAATTCAGCGCGCCGGCCCATCGCTGCTGCGAGGGCGTCGACCATCTCTTTTTCGTAGCCGATGTAACTCTCGGGGTTTGCGGGATCGGTATAGACATAAGGCGCGCCGCCGCTTGGATCAGCGCCCCAACGCAGGACCTGCTGCGCACGAGCGTTGCCACAAAGACAGATCAGCCACAAAAAAGCATAAAAGGCACAGAATGATTTAGAAAGGAGGGTTGTGCACTTTGTCACTGGCGGGGGATTCTACTTGCTCATCGCTTTTAGATCCAATTCGGCGCCGGGAGTCGTGTCCGCCTTCAACACGGTCTGCATCTGTTTCAACGCGTGAAGGTTCTCCTCTTCGGTGTTTGAGACGACGCAGTCCGAAGGGACGAAGAGCTTGAAGTCGTGCATGTATGCATCGTTTGCAGTGAACAACACGCAATTGTTTCCGGCGATACCCGTGAGAATCAGGTTCTTTGCCGCGAGATGTTCGAGCAGCAGCGCCAGCGTGGTTGAGTAGAAGCCGGAGTGTTTTGGTTTCAGAACGAAATAGTCGTCTTCGTCGGGGAGTAGCAGCTCGACGAACTGCTTGCCGCGAGCTTCACGGCAGTGAGCAACGGTCTTTTTGAAGTCGGAGCGCCAGCGACCGAAGTTATCGTTCACGTAGACGGCGGGAATGCCTTCGGCTTTGGTTCGTTTCTTCAAGTCGGCAATGTTTTTGCCGACCGGCATCGCCAGTTTCAGCAGTTGTTCGCCCTCGGGAAAGTCGAAGTCATTGACGACGTCGATTAAAAGAAGTGCGGTGTCGGACTTGTCTGGCGCCGAGCCATGAAGATCGTGAGCACGTGTCATTTACAATCACCCCCTTGACGAAGTACAAAGTATCAGGAACGAAGCTTCAAATACAAAACACACAAAGAGGCCCCACAAGAAATGTGTACCGATCGCAGAGACTTTCTACGTTTGTCCGCAGGTATGGCTGGAGCGACGCTGCTCGGCAGTTCATTGGTCCACGCGCAGCAAGGCGAGCCACCTGAAGCGATTCGACAGTTGCGCCGGATGACAGACAATGTCGTCCCTATCACGCTCGAAGAGCGCAAAGGCCGGATCGAGAAAGCGCAGCGGTTGATGCGCGAGCATCGCGTCGACGCGATCTACGTCGAACCGGGCAGCACCATGTTCTATTACACAGGCATGCGCTGGGGCACGAGCGAGAGAATGCTTGCCATGGTGATTCCAGCGCGCGGCGAGATCGCGTGGGTGTGCCCGAAGTTTGAGGAAGAGCGCGCTCGCGAGCTCATCAAAATGGGAACTGACATTCGCACGTGGGAAGAAGATGAGAGTCCGTACAAGCGAGTCGCCGAAATATTCAGAGACCGCGGCATACGCACGGGCACGATCGGTATGGAAGAACGTGTTCGGTTCTTTCTCTACGACGGGATCCGACTGGCCGCACCGGCATTGAAGTTTGTCGATGCGACGCCGATCACCGCGGGTGGTCGCATGTTCAAATCGCTCGCGGAACTCGCGCTGATGCAGATCGCGAACGACATCACGATCGTTGCTTACAAAGCGACGCGCGACAGCATGCGCGAAGGAATGACGCAGGGCGAATTTGCCGGTAACTGTTCGGCAGCGTTTCGCGCGCTGGGAACGTCGGGAGGGATTTTCGTCAGTTTCGGGAAGTACACGGCCTTTCCACACGGCAGCAGCACGCCGCAGCGTCTGAAGGAAGGCGACGTCGTGCTGATGGACGGCGGTTGCAGCATCGAAGGCTACCAGTCAGACATCACTCGCACCTTCGTGTTTGGTAAGGCGAACGATCGCCAGCGACAGATCTGGGACCTCGAACGGAAAGCGCAGGATGCGGGATTTGCCGCGGCGAAAGTGGGTGCGCCGTGTGAAGCCGTCGACGCCGCCGCGCGCAAAGTGATCGTCGATGCCGGGTTTGGTCCAGACTACAAGGTACCGGGACTGCCACATCGCACCGGGCACGGCATAGGTCTCGACGGTCACGAGTGGACCAACTTCGTGCGCGGCAACAAGACTCCGATCCAGCCGGGGATGTGTTTTAGTGATGAGCCGACGATCGTGATCTATGGCGAGTTCGGGATCCGCCTGGAAGACTGTTTGTACATCACACCGGATGGACCAAAGTTTTTCACCAGGCAGAGCGCCTCGATAGACGAACCGTTTTAAGCCACAAAAAAGGCACACAAGTCACAAAAAATGATTTATGCAAGAAATGATTTATATTGGTCCAACAATTCTTTTGTGACTTTTGTGCCTTTTTGTGGCTGAAATGGGTAGATGGGTTTTAGCGGCGACAATTCTTGCCTCGAGCATGGCTTTTATCGATGGCACGGTTGTTAACGTCGCTCTTCCTTTCCTCCAATCCAACCTCAACGCGACGGCGATCGGGATTCAGTGGGTCGTCGAAGCTTATTTATTATTTCTTTCCGCGCTGTTGCTCGTCGGAGGTTCACTCGGCGATCGTTATGGGCGTCGTCGCATCTTCAACATCGGCGTCGTCATCTTCGCGATCGCGTCAGGTCTCTGCGGGTTGGCAGCGAACATCGAGCAACTGATCGCAGCGCGGGCGATGCAGGGAATTGGCGGCGCGATGCTTGTTCCCGGGAGCCTCGCACTCATCAGCTCGTCGTTCGACGAAGACGGGCGCGGCAAAGCCATCGGAACGTGGTCAGGTTTCTCTGCAATCACTACCGCGATCGGTCCTGTGCTCGGTGGTTGGCTCGTCGAGAATTGGACGTGGCGCGCGGCGTTCTTTCTGAATCTGCCGTTGGCAGTGGCAGTGCTGGTGATTTCAGTCTGGAAAGTTCCGGAGAGTCGCGAGCACGGCGAACAGGAATCACTCGATTGGGTAGGCGCTGCACTAGCGACGGTGGGTCTCGGCGGGTTGGTCTACGGGCTCATCGAATCACCACGGGTCGGCTTCTCGAATGCGATGGTGCTTGTGCCACTGATTGGCGGCCTGATCTGTCTGGTGTTGTTTGTGTTCAACGAAGCCCGGACAAAGAATCCGATGGTGCCTTTAACACTTTTTCGAAGCCGCGATTTTTCCGGCGCGAACATTCTGACACTACTCCTCTACGCAGCGCTCAGCGGCATGATGTTCTTCTTCGCGCTCAACCTGATCCAGGTCCAGCGCTATTCCGCGACCGCCGCCGGCGCAGCGATGTTGCCGTTCATCGTGATCATGTTCTCGTTATCTCGCTGGTCCGGAGGTTTGGTCGGCCGCCTCGGTCCCCGCCTGCCGTTGACGGTCGGTCCGGCGATCGTGGCGGTTGGTTTCGCGCTTATGGCTCTGCCGGCGGTAAGTGACAACTACTGGACGAGTTTCTTTCCTGCGATTGTTGTGCTTGGACTCGGCATGGCGATCACTGTTGCGCCACTGACTACGACGGTGATGGGCGCTGTTGGTGAGGAACAGGCCGGGGTTGCGTCGGGGATAAACAACGCGGTCTCACGAACGGCAGGTCTGCTCGCAATCGCCGTCTTTGGAGTGGTTATGCTGCATGCGTTCAGCCAGGCACTGACGAGACGGTTGGATGAAATTCAATTGGACGATCAATTGAAACATTCGGTTTACGAGCAACGCGTGAAGCTGGCGGGTTTGGAATTACCTTCGAGTGTCGATCCCGCGACGCAGGACACGGTAAAAGGAGCGGTCGCCGACTCGTTTGTGTTCGGTTTTCGCATAGTCATCTTGACCTCTGCGGCACTGGCTTTGGCGAGCGGCGGCAGTGCATGGTTGCTAATCAGAAAATCACCCCTGGCTCAATCCAAACAGCAGCGAGATTAGCCAGACAAGAACAAACGCACCCACCGCTACGGCTGCACTCAAGAGATAGACCAGTGAGGTTTCGATAACTTCGGAAGCCTTTTTTTGATCGATCATGGGGAGATTCCTCTGTGTAATGTGAATGGTGGCGCAGACTCAGTGCTTGCATTACAATCAACTCGCAAATTTTAATTAGCAGAGCTCGGCAAGTCCTCAGACTGCACTCAAGATTTCCTCAAAGATGTTTCTCAAGGCCGGTTTTATGGGTCAACAGGACAATCACAGCTACGGATTCGGCCGGTTCCGCCTCAAAGTCGCGGAACGCGTCCTGTTGCGCGAAGGTGAACTGGTTCCGCTCACTCCGAAAGTCTTCGACATACTGGTGACGCTCGTAGAGAACGGCGGGCAGGTTGTGGCCAAGGACGATTTGATGAAGCGCGTCTGGCCTAACACCTTTGTCGAGGAGGGAAATCTCACCCAGAACATCTCGCTCTTGCGGAAAGCACTGGGCGAAACGCCGGGCGGCCCGCAGTTTATCGAGACTGTACCGCGCCGCGGATACCGCTTCGTTGCCGAGACGAGCCAGACGTGGGGCGACGAAGTACACACGGCACCCGCAGGGAACGGCCACACAGAGCATTCTCTCGAGAGTTCCACTGCAACTCCCGTTGTCTCAACTCCAAACACGAATGGTCAATTCGCACGCACCAGGAAAACTCCGGTGTTCGCTGCGTTCGCCGGTGTCGTGGTCGTCGGAATTATCGGTCTCGTCTACTTCACGGGTTGGGGAAAAGCGGGAAACGACGCGTCGATTCAGTCGATCGCCGTCTTACCCTTTATCGATGAATCGGCGGATCCGGATGCGCAATACATCAACGACAAGATAGCCGAGAGCCTGATCAACAGTCTTTCCAAACTGCCGCAACTGCGCGTCGTGCCGCGCAGCGTAGTTGCCGGTTATAAAGGAAAGGAGATCGATCCGCGCAAGGTCGGTGAAGAGCTAAACGTTCGTGCGGTCGTGACTGGTCGCATGCGCCGTCACGGCGACATCATCAGCATCCAGGCCGATCTGATCGATCTCGAGAACGTGGCGCAGTTGTGGGGTCAGCACTACGACCATAAAGTCTCCGACGTGCTGCTGGTCCAGGACGACATCTCGCGCGATATCTTCGAGAACCTCCGTCTGAAGTTGAACGTCGAGGAGAAGAAGCAGCTCGAGGCTTATCGACTCTATCTCAAAGGTCGCAACGCCTGGAACAAGCGCACCAGCGACGCGCTGCAAGAGGCGATCGACTTTTTCAACCAGGCAATCGCGATCGATTCGAACTATGGCGCTGCGTACGCCGGCTTGGCAGACTGCTACAACATGCTCGTCGTCTACGGAAGGCTGGAGCCGAAGGAGGGCTTTCCGAAAGCGAAGGAAGCAGCAGAACGCGCACTCGAAATCGACGAGAGCTCAGCGGAGGCACACACCTCGCTCGCGTTCATAAAGTTTCGCTGGGATTGGGATCGCGCGGCGACGGAGCGCGAGTTCCAGACCGCAATCAAGCTGAAGCCCGCTTACGCGCCGGCGCATCAGTGGTACAGCTCTTACCTCGTCGCGATCGAGCGTTTTGACGAAGCAATTGCCGAAGCAAAACGCACGGAAGAGTTGGAACCACTCTCGTTTGTTGCGAGCTCACATCTTGGCTGGATCTACTACCTGTCCGGACAGAACGACAAAGCGATCGAGCAATGCCGCAAGATTCTCGAGCGCGATCCGAGTTCATTCCCGGCGCGGCGTTACCTGGGTCTGGCGTATGAAGCAAAGGGAATGTACACGGAGGCAATCGCGGAGTTCCAAACAGGCGTGAAGCTTTCGGGTAGTCCGCTGATGCTTGCGCTGCTCGGACACGCTTACGCCGTCTCGGGAAGAACTGCGGAGGCGAAACAGGTGCTCAGCGACCTGCAACAGTTGCAGGGACAACGGTACGTCTCGTCGTACACGGTCGCCGCGATTCACGCGGGACTCGGCGATCAGGATCAGGCGTTCAAGTGGTTGGAAGCTGCCGTCGAGGAGCGCGACATCTGGTTGATGAATCTGAAAGTCGATCCGGTATTCGCGAAACTCCGTTCACAACGAAAATTCACCGACATCCTCGCGCGTATCAGGCTCCGACCATAGCCACAAAGAGGCACAAAGAAAGACACAAAGAAAATGAAAGTGAAATCGATCTTATTGCTGGTCCTGATATTAATTTTTGCCGCGAATGGTTACGCACAGGATGAGCAGCCGGCGACGGCTGCGGAGTCGCTCGAGAAACTGAAGGCGCAGTTGCTGGACGTGCAAGCGAAAGAGCAGGAGTTACGGGACCATGCGCAGCAGTTGGAAGAGAGTATGAAACCCGAGAACATCGAACGTTCGCTTGCGGGAGTCGGGTCGACGAGGCCTGAAGAGCTTCGTGAGTTCCGGCGGCGACAGTTGGCGAAAGAAAGAGACGGCGTGTTGGCGCAACTGAAACTGGTCGAGACGAGCCGTCAACGTTTGGAAGCGGCAGTCGCCGACGCAGAAGTGCGCGCCTATCATCAGAGTGCACGGCCGACGCCGGTGGATCAGTTGCAACTCGTGACGGTTTCCAGTGTTTGGGGATCGCGGTGGTTGATGTTTGGCGGCGGTGGCTTCGCCGCATTAGCGCTCGCCGGAGGTGTACTGTTTTACCGGCGAAAGATACGAGCCTCGAATTAGTAGAACAAGTCAAATTAATAGGAGGATTGCACGTATGCGTTACCTTACTGCGTTGGCGCTTGCCATCTTCGCGGTTTTGTCAGTCCCGAGCGCCAATTTCTCTCAAGGTGGTCAGATGGAAGCTTCGCGCGGCGTCGAGGGCGGCGGAGTCCACGTGCCCGATTGGACCGGAAAGATCGACGCGAAAGAAGCAGAGGCAGGAATGACGCTCAACAGCGCGAAGCTGTCGAAGGAAGGCAACGCGTTGCACGTCACCACTGGTCCAGCGGTAACTTACTGGAATCCTAAGAACAAAGCCTCCGGTGACTACACCGTTACGGCGACGTTCAAAGAACCGAAGTACATGAACCTTAATAGTCATCCACATCCATACGGCCTGGTGATCGCGGGCAATGATCTCGGCACAGACCAGCAGAGCTACCTCTACTGTGCGGCTTACGGCAATGGGAAGTTTATCGTGCGCGGTTTTGGACCAGCGCCATTTCAGATGAACGGGCGCGGTGCTGAGGATCCCGCAGTGAACAAAGCCGCCGGTGTCGGCGAGCCGGTCACGCAGGAGATCGCGATGTCTGTGAAGGGTGGAAAGGTCGAGTGCTCGATCAACAACAAGGTCGTTGCGAGCTACGACAAAGCCGACCTCGTCACAGCGGGGAAGCTCAAGTCGACTGACGGCGTCTACGGTATCCGCTTCGCGCATAACACCGAAGCGATCGTCACGGGCCTCAAACTGACAAAGAATTAGTTAGCCACAAAAAGGCACATAAATCACAAAATCATTTGTGTGCCTTCTGTGCATTTTTGTGGCTTAACAAATAGCGAACAATCATTTTGTGTGCCTTTTGTGCATTTTTGTGGCTCAACGAATACCGACCAGTCCCTGGACTGACTGGATCAGTTTCTCTGAGTTGTATCCAACACCGTCTTTGAAAACGATCTCGACGTTTTCAATGTCGCCGATCGTCGCGGCGGGATTTCCTTTCACTACCATCAGATCTGCCTGTTTGCCTGCGGCAATCGATCCGATGCGCGCGTCTTCACCGAGAAACTTCGCGCCATTGAGGGTTGCGATCTGTATTGCCTCAGGCGGTGTGAATCCCGCCTCGACCAGCAGTTCAACCTCTCTGAGATCGCCGAAGCCCGCGACGATGCCGCCATTACCCGTCGGATCGAGACCGGCGATCAGCAAGCCACCTGCCTTCACGAAAGCTCGCTCAAACTCCATCGCTTTGCGCAGCAGTGGGACGAAATTCGCTTCCGGTGACACGCGTGCGCGCGCTTGTAAGTAGCGAACGCGAGCATCGGTCGACATTGTATTGAGCATCCGTTGATTCAACAGCGCACTGCTCGCGCCGATCCCTGATTGGGCCAACGGCGCGCCACCAGCTTCGAACACCGGTAGCGTGGAAGTTATCGCGACATTTTTCGAGACTAACGTGCGAATCGTCTCCTGCACCGCGGGACCGTTGATGTCGAGCTGTCGCAGGCTGTTTGAAACGCCTTGCGGGCACTGGTCCGGCTGTTTGTTTGGAACGAATTCCGAATCTGCAAACAAACCGTGTTCGAGATCGTCTATTCCGATCTCGGCCGCTTCTTTGTAACCGATCGAACAGAGATGTCCGGTGACCTTGAGCCCGCGCTTGTGTGCTTCCTGAACGGCTGCACGCAACTCCTCGCGTGAGATGTTCATGTAGGCTTTGAACGAAGTCGCGCCGAGGTCGGCCCAGTAGTTCACCATACGTCGCGCGTCGTCTGCGCCGGTGAGTGTGTGCATGACGGGTGTGAACGAGCCGCGACCTTCGAGGTAGGGCGCGGTGATATGCATCTTTGGTCCAATCATGCGACCGGCGTCGATCAGTTTCTTGATTTCGAGATCGGCGTAAGGCTGGACGCTGCCGGTTGTACGAATCGTTGTGACGCCGAGCGCGAGGTACAGGCGTGGAAAGCTTATGCCCATGTTGGAATACATCGGCGGCGAACCACCCATCGGGAAGAACATATGGTTGTGCATTCCGACGAGCCCGGGCAGCACTGTGTAGCCGTTCAGATCGAGTGTCTGAGCGTTCGCTGGTATCTTCGCCGAGGCGCTGGGTTCGACGGATTGAATTTTTCCGTCGCTGATGACGATCGTTTGATCGTCCCTGGCCTCTGAACCCGTGCCGTCAATAACGCGTACATGGGTCAAAGCGATCACAGGCGCCTCAGTGCGTATGAACTGCTGGCGCTCGGGAACTTGTGCGAAGGAGTTGATGGCGCAACACAGGAGAACAAGCAGAAGTTTTATTTTCATAACCTGACGTTTTTCCTGGACACAATTTACATGATTACCTCAGGATTAACATGTAAATCATGTCTAAAATCCTGTAAATTCTGTCCAATTCCTATGGGCTAAATATTTTCCGCTTTGTGCTGGTCAATAATGTGATCCGCCGCGCGATCTGAAATCGCGGCAATCGTCAACGACGGATTCGGACCGACTGGACCAGGCATGATCGAACCGTCAACCACGTAAAGACCCGGAAACCCAAAGACCTCGCCATACGAATTAACCACACCATCATTCCTCGTGAAACCCATCGGACAGCCACCCAGCGGATGCGCAGTAAGCACTTGATGCAGATACTTGTACGACGGCGTATCGACAAACTTAGCATTCAACGATTGCGCCATCGCTTTGCCAACGTGTCTCACGCGATCGAAATACTCGTGCGACTTCTTTTGCGTCCAGTCGCAGTCGAGCAAGTCGCCTTTCAGAAACAGACGGCCGTTTGCGAAGTCGCGGCCCATCGCGATCACCGGAAACGAGCTCATCGTAGTCTTCGCAGGCCCAAGCAGATTCGAGATCTCGGCGCTTAGGTTTGCATCGTTGTTCAAGCCCGTGCGGTACTTGAGCCGCATCTTCAGAAACTTCAGACCACGCACGACAGTGCCCGGCAGACCTCGCAATTCCGTAATCCAACTGAACAGATACGGAATGCCGGCGTCCTCGATAAAAAAGCCGCGACCCTGTGGTCCATCTCCATCGAGCGTGTCGCCGACGCGAATGGCGCCGGTGATCACTGGCCCAAAACTCGGATCTAAACGTCGCGGCACCATCTTTCCATTTCTGCGTTCCTTGCTGTTGATGATGAACGAGAGAAGATCTCCGTTGACCGAAAAACGCGTACCGAGCAAGTCGCGGTTCAACCCGGGAAACGCGTCGAGATTCTTCATGAGCAAATACGGCGAACCGAAAGTTCCTGCGGAAACAATGAGGCGCTTGCAGTGGATGGTGAACCGCGGCGGTGGCGAGCACTTACCCGTCGATGGATCGATCGTCTCGGGATGGTGTCGCACAAACTCGACTGCATATCCGTTGTCTTTCAGCGGAGTCACGCGCTTCACTTCACACAACGTTTCGACTCTCGCGGGAGGCTTCTGGTGAATGGCGGCGGTGATGTAAGTGTAGTCGAGCGTGTTCTTGCTGCCGTAATTACAACCAATGTCGCACTCGCCACAGAGCCGGCAAGTTGAGCGCGGCTGCTCGCGGTTGGTCGTAACGGCATGGTAGTTCGGCAAAGGCTCAGGGATCTCGGCGCCCAGGATCGGCGGGTTTGCGGGATCGTCTTCATCAGGATTACAGACGTGCTTCGTTTTGAAGCTCACGGCGAGATTGAGAGGCATCCACTTGTGAGTTGAGTTGTCGCCGAGCTGCATGTTGCGGTCGGCTTCCTGCATTGCGAGCGTCTTCAGCGTCTGATTGTATGGTGCATGATTGAGCGGATACTTCTGGACGTTCATCATCTTCTCGACGCGGTGGTAGTGAGGTTCGAGTTGTTCGTAAGTGATGGGCCATAAGTCGTATCCGCCATCAGGCCGATCTTCCTTGAACCACCTCGGATCTTTGCGAAGATGGATGTTGGCGTAGATCAGTGATCCGCCTCCAAGACCACTCGACACCAGCGCGCCTGAACGTTTGAACGACCAGATGTCGAACAATCCATAAAGGCCGGAGCTGGGATCCCAGAAGTTTTTGCCGAGGTCGTAAGGGTTGCGCGGAAACGTAGTCGGCGCATAAGCCTTGCCGCGTTCCAGAAGGCAGACGCGCAATCCGGCTTCCGCGAGTCGATAGGCCATCACAGATCCCCCGAATCCGGAGCCAATTATCACCGCATCGTAGAATTCATTTTTTGTTGACATTTGCGAGGAAGCTCCCAAGAGGACTGGCGCTCTTATTAATGAGTGGGCTTTATATCGGCAATCTGCCTGCTCGTCAATGTATTTTGTGCATTTTGCACCTTTTTATGGTCTTGGGCCAATAGCTTGTGCTACCAAGTCGCAGGTTTTCTAAATCTCCCTTTAGCGTCTTGTAACTCATCGGGAAATTGACTCGCCATCAACACTGTGCGCCTTATTTGCTTTATAAAATCGACGTAGGGAACCAATGCCATGCTTACTCTCTTACCAGGATTAAGTAGACCCACAGTTAGACCAAATTCCTGCCTGGCGATTCTGATCGGCTCTAACAGGTCAGAGTCTTTCGACACTACGACCGCGCACTCATATTTACCTTTGCAAGCGTCATACAACAAATGCGTCGCCAGATTTACGTCAGACCCTTTTTCTTCCGTCTTTACTACCTCAACGTAAGACGTGTCTTGATCTGGTGGGTGCCCGACTTTAAGCATACGCACTTTGTTTGTCAGGAATGTACCCCGAATTATTGATAGGTTCGGGATAGTCTCTAAAGCTCGAAGGTAGATTTGCTGGCGTAGCGGCTGATCAGGATCTCCGGGACGAGCTGTTACGTTGGCTGTGAAATATTTGATCTCGTTGATGGTATTGTTTGGCAGCAACAATTGGCACATCTTGGCGATGTCGAGCCACTTACAAGGCGTAGCCCGTAAGCAACGAAAATAAAGGTTAAACCCGTCAACGTATATATTGGTTTTCACTTATGTCGTGAGGTAACGTAAGTGCTGCTGGCAGCAAATGCGCGAACCCGCAGATACGCAAGCCCAATTTCATTTTGACCGCGTATCCACAAATATTTATAATGCACCTAGTTTACACCCCCTATTCCTTCGGGACTAGGGCGCGAGGCCGCCGAAAGGCGGCTTCTGCATTTGCGATCGTAGTTATTCTGTAGGACGTGTCGTCACCATCCGTCTGATTGTCCTCATATTACCCGCGGGACCTGAGCTATATGTTGCGCCACTTCAAATGGGCTTGCATCGTTATTGCTCTCACGTTTCTGCCACTGTCGGTTCGGGCTCAGCTTCCGTTCTATACCGATGATGCGGACACAACGGCGAAAGGGAACTTCCACGTCGAATTCTCAAACGAACACGACTGGCTACAGAAATCCTCTCTTCCTGGAAGACAACAGAACACGTTCGTGTTCACGTTCAACTACGGCCTCACCAATCGCGTCGAGCTTGGAATAAATGCTCCGGTCGTCAAAATCTTCAACGACCGCGAGTCAGCCCTTGGAAGTCCGACTGGAATTGGCGATACACAATTTGGCGTGAAGGTCAGGGTGCTCGAGGAACGCGAAGGTTCGAAAGTTCCGGCGGCGTCTGTTGTCTTTTATGTCGAAGCTCCGACGGGCAATGTGCGCAGACAGCTCGGTTCGGGGTTGGTGGATTACTGGTTGTATGGGGTGCTGCAAAAATCACTGACGAAGAAGACTACGGCGCGACTAAACGGTGGAGTTCTTTTCGCGGGTAACAGCTCAACGGGGCTCATTGGAATCAGCTCGGCGCGCGGGCAAGTCTTCACAGGTAACGGATCACTCGTGCGCAACTTTACGCCGCGACTACGACTCGGCGCGGAATTATTTGGCGGCGTCACTAACAACTTCAATTTGAGCCGGGGCCAGTTGGAGGGACAGATCGGCGGCGGTTATGGAGTTAGTAACAAACTGGAACTCACGTTCGGGGTGCTCGCCGGTCGCTTCGCCGCCAGTCCCCGCGTCGGTTTCCAGGTTGGACTCGCCTACGACTTCTAAGTTCATACTTGCATCAACTGAGGGCCTCTTTCATTCTCCCCAAGCTTTAGCTTGGGGCCACAGCGCTCTAGAATCATTGGAAAACCATTTAAATGGTTTTCAGGGGTATAGCGAACGAGGGACCCCAAGCTAAAGCTTGGGGAGAATGAGAGACTTACATACTAATGTGCTCGACGTAATCTAAGTCTTGTGGCAATATCGCGGACGCTTCAAGGTCCAAAGGTGCCCCGCAAGCCCTGCAGTCAATAGAAATCTGAAATTCAGTAAGCTTCATCAAAGGCCCTCTACGTGTAGTTATCTGATCACCTTTCTCAGTTAACGGAGACTAACGACTATGGATACTTTCGACACCCCCAAACTAAAAGACCGCGACCCCGCCTTCAAAGATGCGGACAAATCCGCACTGCAAGCCATCGTGCAGGCTGCCGTCAACGTGGAGTTGTTCACCATTCCCCTTTACATGGTTTCGATGTACTCGATTCAAGGAATGCATCAGATCACAAGTAAGGACAACGATTTTTACCAGGGCCGGCTCTGGCCGGGTGCGGCTCCCAATCGCAATCCGGAAAGCGATCCGAACCCCGCTAACGCACAGGCCTTCAATCATCTCTTTAGCGTATTTATCGACGAGATGCTGCACCTGAACCTGGTCTCGAATATCGCCAAGGTGCTCGGCGTGATGCCGATCTACAACGATTTTGCGCTCCAGAATAAATTTTTTGGTTGGAAGTGCTATTCACCGTACAACACGAAGATCCCACACATTATCGACTTCGACGACACCATCGAGCCGTACAAATCCATCAAGGTCCAACTCGGCGCTTTGACCCGCGAACAAAACCTGCTTTTCTTAGCCATCGAACAAAACGACGAAGACGCAAAGAACGTGATTGTGCCGGAGAAATTAGGAAACTATTTCCCGTCGGCTCCCTTCGAGAATTGGGAACCTGGCTACCAGGTAAGAGACTTGCCGATGTTTGGCACGATCGGTTCGCTCTACAAATGTCTCTGGCAATACATCGAGATTGAGTACAAGGACGAAACCAAGCTGTTTGATTACGTCTTTAATCGCGGCAGCCTCGAAAGAGATCTCTTCAATGCCAACAACGCCTTCCACAAAGCCGAATATCCCAAAATGCGCGCGATGGCGACAGGCGAGATCGATTCCGGGTGGGCCATGGCGAATATCCTCGACATGATCAACGCCATCACGGATCAAGGCGAGGGTAAAGGCGTAGCAGAGTGGATTCGAATGATGCGGGGAATGCTCCAGTACGCTCCCGTTAAGGAGCAGTTCCAGCCTGATGAAAAGGCACTGAACTTCAACTATCCCAATTACACCGACACAGGCAAAAAGAACGACCCTTCAGGAAACACTGTCGCGCGCACCAAGAATGCCGTACTGGACCATCACGCTCGCTTCGAGGCGATCGACGAGTTGCTTAAATCGGGCAAGGTCGTCACATGGGACCAATGGCACAACAGCGGCAACAAATGGACCGCTGACATGCTCAAGTCAACTGGTTACGACGCAAACAAGTGGCCGCTGCCAACCGCCGACGACATTGCAAACGCGCTCAACACACTCAAGGAAGATCATTCCAATCACGACAAATTGAGTGACGCTGCTTGCGGTTCCATTGCCGGCATCACGCGTGTGTTGTCAGGTTTCTGGACGAATGAAACCACTTCATTTCCCAATCCATCCATGTATGGCTCGGGTGATCGCGTATCGATTTGCTGGGCGATATTCGGTGAGTTTCCTGACATCACGCGGGGAATCCTGCCAAAGGATCCGGCCGAGCTCTATCACGCGTGCCAGGGACTCCACCTCCCGAACGGTACCGTTGAGGACAACAACTGCGCTTCTGTATCAGTATTTCATTCCTGCCGTGGCTCGAATGGGTGCAGGGCCGAAGGAGGTTGTGGTTTTGTGCAGCAGGTGGGCCAGCAAAGTAGCGGTTGTGGCCATAAGCTGCTGGCTGAAAATCTGCGCGAGCCGGCACCGGTAGGGCTGCCCAATATCATTTACAGCGCGCCGTCAGATAACGTCTGCGCCGCTTTTGGAGGCTGCGCGATTCCCATTTCCGATTCGCAGTTGTATCCGTCGCCGCCTACGGGAGAGGAAACGGGATCGATGGAGCTCAACGACTTCACCGGTCCCAATCACATTCCGGAGAAATTGAAACAAACACTCACGTATAAGAAGGGCGACAAGGTTTACGACATTGCGTGGCAAGCTTACATCGAGGTGCTGAAGAGTCGCGGTATTGCTGATGCTGATCTACCGAAACAGCCGGCGCCGAACGTGCTGCGCATCGCGTTTCCACCTTCGACTTAATGCAGGATTGATTTCTCACGTGCAAAATCCTCGAGACCAACGCCTGGGCCTACCGAATCTTGGTTTGGGCGTTGGTCTGCGCAACCAGCATTTCTCTTACCTGATGCAACACGATCCGGAGGTGGATTGGTTTGAGATCATCAGCGAAAACTTCATGGACAATTTTGGGTTTGCGCGCCATGTGCTCGAACGTATGGCGGCGATCCGGCCCATCGTAATGCATGGTGTCTCGTTGTCTGTTGGCAGCACGGATCCTCTCGACTGGAACTACCTGAGAGAGCTGAAAACACTCGCCGAATTCGTGCAGCCCAAATGGATATCGGATCACTTGTGCTGGACCGGCGTCTCGAGTGTGAACACGCACGATCTTTTACCAATGCCTTTAACTGCGGAAAGTCTGTCGCACGTGGTTGACCGTGTCTGCCAGATCCAGGACTTCCTCCAGCGTCCGTTGATTTTGGAAAACCCATCCACCTACCTCGAGTTCAAAGCGTCAACGCTAACTGAATGGGAATTTCTTTCAGAGTTGGCAAAACAGACTGGCTGTGGATTGTTACTGGATGTAAACAACGTCTACGTGTCGAGCTATAACCACGGTTTCGACGCAGAGCATTACCTCAGAAGCCTGCCGCACGCCAGCGTTGTGCAAATCCATCTTGCAGGTCCGTCTGATTGTGGGCAGTACCTGGTTGATACGCACGATCAACCTGTGCCGGCAGCGGTTTGGCGTTTGTACAAACTGGCCCAGGAACTGACGGGTGGCGTCTCAACGCTTTTGGAGTGGGATGCCAACATTCCGGACTTCCCTGAGCTGGTTGCAGAACTTAAGAAAGCAGAAAACGCGCTCCAGGGAATCATTCCCGACACTCCACTGCAACACTCCGAGGCAGTTTCCAATCCGGTTGATTTCCAATTGATCTCAGCGACATGACTCAACAGCCGCTCGACCTGCTACAACTCTGGATGAAAACCGTAATTACGGAGCGCGGCGGCCTTCCGGAGAAACTAGAGTCCGCGGCGCAACAACATGGTTTGATTATCGAAGATGTGGTTGCTGAAAAGCGCGGACTCTCATCGCGTAAACGTCTCAGTATTTACACAAGCGGTTATGTCGCACGGCTCGTCGACTGCATGCGAGCGGATTTTCCGCTACTGCGGCGCTTTGTCGGCGATTCTGTTTTTGACGCATTTGCCAAGGCGTACATCGTGACTGAACCACCGCACTCGCCGAGCTTGTTCGATCTGGGCGCACGCTTCGCACACTTTTTGGAGGAAACAAAGCCGCAGAACGGCGATGCGCTGCTGGATCTGCCTGCGGAGATCGCGCGGTTTGAACGAGCGCGGACAGAAGTGATGCGCGCTCGTGGTACTGAAAACGATCTACCGGCGACAAACTTATCTTCGTTTGAGATCTTCGGCCGGGATCTCGAGGTTCAAGTGACGAATTGTTTGCGCCTCCTGGAACTGAAGTTTTCGCTGATCGATTTTTTCCAGAAGACGGATCAGGATGAGACTGCGCAGCCTGACGCGCGCTTGTCACTGGTCGCCATCGGCCGCGCGGACTATTGCGTCCACGTCAAGGAGATCGAACCGTGGCAGTTTGCGTTCTTGAAAGCCTGCGCGTCCCCTGTCTCTGCTCACGCCGCCGGACGCTCGGCCGCTCAGCAAAGCGGAAACGAGCCATCTTTCGTACTTAGTCACCTAATGGTTTGGTTACCGATCGCGCTACAGTTCGGCTTCCTGCAGCTTAAAACCCCAACCTAAAGCTTGGGGAGAATGAGAGATTCACCCCTACAGGTTTGACTCCTTACCCTCCTGCCCGCATAATCCGACCCATAAATTCTCCCGGTCCCGGCTCTTTCCCCAAATTCGCTCTTATTAATACTTTTAAGAGATCGGGTAACGATTCCGATACGCTCTTACTAAGTTCCTTGCCGCACTTCAGGAGAGTCTGGCAGGGTAGGAGTTTATCTGACGTTGCTCGCAGGGCGAGAGCGGGCGAAGTCTGGGAAAATCAGAGTCCGCCGGCTCTCGCCCTTTCATTTAAAACATCCCAGAACTAGACAGGCCTCTAAACCTGATTTATAAGGTGCAATACTGGCTCTTCGTTTCCCTAACAAACCCGGCCAGTGTTTCCCATGCCTTTATCAATCTGTGAACCTTACGTTTGGTACCTCGTCGTGACGTGTAAGAATTGCGGTCTGCGGCAGCCAATTCACCGCGATAACTCTGACGGCAAGGCGACACTGCTGCGAAGGTACACGTGGCGGTGCATTCAGTGTCATCACACCGCTACTTACGAACCGAACGAAATCGAACGCTACCA
>DATNCH010000276.1:0-4199 GCA_035571655.1 Pyrinomonadaceae bacterium | reverse complement strand
GTCGCGCGCGTGAGATCCACCCAGAAGTTTCCAATCGCCTGCATCTCGCGCCGTGCGATGCCGCGAATGAACGCGATCGCGAGCGCGATGCCTGTCGCTGCGGATACAAAGTTGTGATACGCAAGGCCGGCCATCTGCGTGAGGTAACTCATCGTCACTTCCGGTACGTACGATTGCCAGTTGGTATTCGTGGTGAATGACGACGCTGTATTGAAAGATGAACCTACAAAGCCGGACGAATCGACACCCGGCAGGTGCTGCGGATTGAACGGCAAGACGCCCTGAAGACGTTGCAATAGATACAGCACCAGCATCGAAACAAGACTGAACAACAGCATCGCGACCGCATACTCGGTCCAACGCATCTCATACGCTGCGTCCACACGCGTGAGGCGGTAGATCAACCTCTCAACTGGTCCAAGTACCGGATCGAGAAGCGTCCGCTCGCGAGTGAAGACGTGGGTCATGAAAAGACCCATCGGTTTCGTCACGAGCAGGATCAATGCGAAAAAGAAAAAGATTTGTAACCAGCCATTAAGAGTCATAGAGTCTTAAAACTTCTCCGGACGCAGCAGCGCATAAGCCAGGTACAGAAGCAGCAGCGCTGACACGACTAAACTGACAACAGTTTCGACGCTCATCAAAGCTCCTATCGCAATTTTTCACAGCCGCGCACGTACGCCAGCGCGAGCAGGAAAAAGCCGATTGTTACGCTCACAAATAACAGGTCAAACATCTTCAACTCGCTTTTATTAATCTGAGTCTCCTTAGTCTCGCCTCACGCTCTTTTCGCCTGGTGCGAAGGGTGCGCCAAACAATAAAGTGCGCCAGATACAGCGACCCGAGCAGTGACAAATCCCTTAATACGTTGTTTACACGGAAGCCTCTTCCCATGATTTGCTACCTCGGTGCAGGGGAATCGAACGTTAATATCGTCGCGAAAATTAATAGGTTCTGCCGCGGTGTTAAGCCCACCACACCGGGACTCACTTCAGCGCCTCTGAAGAAACCTCCGTCAGGACCACGCGAATCATCCCAGCGATGTTCGAGACGAAAGATCGCGTTGGACCATTTATATGGAACTCGATATTCGACTGTAGAAGTAAAGGCTTTGACTGTTTGCCTGGCCAGGGTCCAACGTCCATCTCGATCCCAAAACACTTCGGGACGAAACGCGACACTCCAGCGGTCATTCAGTGTCCAGCGGGCCGGTAACTGCCATGACATCGTCAATGCGCGCGGTCTACCAGGAGCATCGACACGTTCTGTAGAAAAGATGTATTCGGTTGCGAAGGTGAATTTATTGGTTTTGCGTTCGACGATGGTGTCAGTCAGAAAACGCCAGAAGTCGAATGCTGTGTTCCGCTGATGTGGTCCAAAGAGAGTAGTCTCCTTGACCGTCACGCGTGGCGTGACTTTATACGCGATCTGACCACCCGCACTCGGTGCGCTGTTAGCCCTGGCCAGATGCCAGTATCCGTTAACCAAAAAGCCGGTCGCCGTAAGCTTCTCGGTGATTGGATAACTCGCATTGGCGCCCATCATTAAATAAGGAGTGAAGTCGGCTCCCCATGGTCTCGTGTAATTGAAATTGTCTTTAGCGTAGAGAGAGTCATACCCGATCAAACTGCTGAAGATTCCCGCTTGCAGCGTGAGTCCCTTTCCCACCGGCGCCAGATAAGAGACGTTAGTTGGACCAAGCTGGCGCAGGAATTTGTACCCGGCGATGTTGGGCGCGGTCGCGGAGAATCCAAAGAATTCCGCGTCCTTGCCTGCGTGTACTGTCAATTCGGCGCCCCAACGTGAATCCGCGGAGGGTCTTTTTCTGGCGTATAAGCCCGCCATGTTCAGCCAAACAGCGTCCGTGCGAAAAGCTGTTCCACGGCTGCGGAAGAGACGGTTTTCTGGATGATTAAAGTTGAGCAGGTAAGCAGAATCTACGAAGGCCCCATAATTCCATTGACGATCAGATTGTTGCTCCTCTTCTGTTTCTTGAGCGTTTAGACTAGCGGAGAATACGAAGAAAAGGGTTATCAATCCCAGAATGACTTTCATGCTCGCCTCGACCGGGAACTCCTGACTTTTGTGTCTCGCAAATCCATGAAGTGGCCGCCGAGGATGAGGAGCGGAATTCCCACGATGAGAAGCACAATGCCGACGCCATGCAACAACGGATGAAGTTGGGCGTTCAGTAACCAGCCGGTGGTGAAAACAAAGCCGGTCGCAAGCGATAAAACCGCGCCCCCAAAACACACGACAGCAGCCACCTGTTCCCAAGTGATCCGGTCGGCCTCAATTCTTTCGTTCATGCCTCGAACTTACGCTCGCGTGCATAAAAAGGGGGTAAAGCTTCCATAAAAAGTTTGTAAAGATCGGTTTAGCCACAAAGAGGCACCAAAAGCACAAGAAAGATTGATTGACCTTCAAGGTTCGATTTTCTCTTTTGTGCTTTTTGTGCCTTTTTGTGGCTACACACCAGGATCGAAGCGGTAGCCGATCCAGGGTTCGGTGAGGATGTAGCGGGGTGTGGCAATCTCGGGTTCGAGCTTCTTGCGCAGGTTGCCGACGAACACGCGCAGGTATTCATTTTGTTCGACGTAGTTACCACCCCAGAGAGCGGCAAGTAACGTGCGATGAGTCAGGACCTTTCCGGAGTGTCGAATGAAGTACACGAGCAGATCGAATTCTTTCGGCGTCAGATGGACCGGCTTACCACGGACTGTAACTTCGCGTGACTCGAGATCCACATGAAAGTCGCCGGCATCGAGGATCGTCTGTGCTGCTCCGTTTGTGGTGGGAGCCTTTGCGCGTCGTAACGACGCTCTGACACGCGCGAGTAATTCATCAATTCCAAACGGCTTCGTAACAAAGTCGTCGGCGCCGAGATCCAGAGCTTCGACTTTCGTCTTCTCTTCGCCTTTCGCGGAGAGCACGATGATTGGAACCTGCGAGATCGCGCGCAGTCGCCGCGTGAGTTCAAGCCCATCGACATTCGGCATCGCCAAATCCGTGATCACCAGATCGGGATGCCAATCGGTGAACGCTTCGAATCCGGCCAATCCGTCTGCCGCTGCGCGCACGTCGTAACCACGCGACTTGAGTCCCGTGCGCAGCACGCGTGTCAACTGTGGTTCGTCATCGACTACGAGAATCCTTGGTTGATCACTCATTGCTTCTCAACTGGGACGGCCGAATATCTTACGCCGTCGACGATCTCTTCGTCTCCAATCGGCAGCGTGAATATGACTCGCGTTCCTTTACCACCAGCGCCTGATTCGATCCAGATCTTTCCGTCGTGCGCTTCAATTATTCCCTTTGCGATCGCCAGGCCCATGCCCGTGCCTGAAGGTTGTTGCGTACTGACGTCGCCATCGCGCGTGGCCCGGAAGAACTTATCAAAGACGCGCTCTCTCAGGTCAACTGGAATTCCACGCCCTTCGTCTTCCACGCTCATTTGTATCAATTCGTCACCGGCATGCCGCGCGACGATGCGTATCGTCGAGCCTTTCGCGGAGTACTTGGCTGCGTTATCAATCAGCGTGTAGACGACTTCACTCACTGCGCTCTCATCCACCCGCAGGCCCGGCAATTCTCTTTCGATATCGACCTCGACGTGATGTTGCCGCGTTATCGGCTCTGCGCGATCGAGTGCCGTAGAAATGATCTCTTCGACGGCGCCCCAGCGACGCCGGAGGTGCAACTCACCCGCTTCGATCCTCGCCAACTCGATCAGCCCGTTTATGAACCGACTCAAGCGATCGCTCTCTTCATCGATCACCTCCATCATCTCTACTTTCGACTCAGCATCGAGCGTGACGGGCGCCTCATTCGAGCGCCCGCGCACCTCGTCGAGCAGCGTAGTGATCGAGGCTTTGATCGACGTCAGCGGAGTGCGCAGATCGTGGGTGACAGCATCGAGCAACGCCGACTTCAACTTCTCACTCTGTCGCAAGGCTTCCGCGTGGCTGGCGCGTTCAAACGCATCGCGTAACTCGGCGTAGAGTCGCTCAATCTCACGCTTCCCGAGTTCGGCTTCTTCGGCTCGTTTTTTTGCACGCGCTGAAAGCTGTCCGGCAGTGACGGCGGTAACGAGAAACGCCACGAGCGCGATCCAGTTGTCAGTTGCAGCGATATTGAAAGTTTTGAACGGTGGCAGGAAGAAAAAATTGAAACAAAGCATCGCGACGATCGAGGCGAGC
>DATNCH010000275.1:0-6406 GCA_035571655.1 Pyrinomonadaceae bacterium | reverse complement strand
TCAGTCGTGCGCACAATGCCAAACACGCCCGCGCAGATCGGTGAAGGCGTAACCGCCTGGACCGCGAGCGCCAATGTAAACGAGAAACAGCAGAGCCAGGTGCGTGCGATGCTCGAGGCGTTGGGTAAAGCCGTTCGCGTTGAAGACGAGCGGCAAATTGATATGGCTACCGCGTTGAGCGCGACCGGACCTACGTACATCTTCCTCGTGATGGAAGCGCTCGTCGACGCCGGTGTACACATGGGATTCTCGAGGCATGTTGCGGAGGAGTTGGTCCATCAGACCATGCTCGGTGCGGTTTTGTTCGCGAGAGAGTCGCACAAACATCCGGCGGAATTGCGCAACATGGTGACCTCACCCGGAGGCACGTCGGCAGAGGCGATCTATCAGATGGAGAAAGGTAGCTTGAGGACGGTTTTGTCGAAAGCTGTCTGGGCGGCTTACCAGCGCGCCGAAGCTTTAGGGCAGAAGAAGTGAGCCGCAGATTTACGCAGATGAACGCAGATTTTGATCTGCGATCATCTGCGTAAATCTGCGGCTAAAAATACAGAAGCCACGGCGTCAGGATAGAGTTGGTGTTCCTGATCGAGTATTCGAGCGGAGAGCGTCTCGACCGTATCACCCTCCAAGACAGGCACCTCACGTCGCGCGATGATTGGGCCACCATCGAGTGTTTCATCGACGAAGTGAACCGTGCAGCCACTCACTTTCGCTCCGTGTTCGAGCGCCTGGCGCTGTGCGTCGAGTCCGGGAAACGCAGGCAATAGACTCGGATGAATATTGAGTATCCTTCCTCTGAACGCTTCGACGAAGCACGGCGACAACAGACGCATGTAGCCGGCTAAACAAATCAAATCAACTTGCTGCTCGCGTAACGCAGTAATGATGTCCCGTTCGTGCTCTTCACGATTCCGGCCGCGACGCTCAATCGCAAGCGTCTGAATCCCGCGTTCTCTTGCGAGTGCAAGTCCACGAGCGCCGGTCTTGTCGCTAATCACGATCGCGATCTCGGCGTTCGGGATCGTTCCCTGGTCGATCGCATCGCTTAACGCAAGCATGTTTGACCCGCGGCCCGAAATCAGAATCGCGATCCTCTTTTTCCGCGCGTTCAGATCAACACCTCACGATTCCCGGCGACGACGTTACCGATCTCGTAAACCGCTTCGCAGTGGGTTCTGAGGTGTGACGCGATCGCTTCAGCGTCGTCGGTCGAGCAAACGATCACCATCCCAACGCCCATATTGAACGTGCGATACATCTCGCTTTCGGAAACGTTTCCAAGCTCGCGCATTAACTCAAATAGAGGTGGTATCGGCCATGAGTCTTTTCTGATCTTCACCGCCGTGCCCTCAGGAAGGATTCGCGGAATGTTGTCCGTGAGGCCACCGCCGGTGATGTGGGCCAGGCCTTTGATCCGAGCTTCGTCGAGCAGGCTGTCGAGGGGTTTGAGGTAACTGAGATGCGGCAGCAAGAGCGCTTCGCCGGCAGTCATTCCCAGTTCAGGAATCTGCGTGTCGGGCTTATAACCAGCCACTTCAAAAAAGAGTTTGCGCGCGAGCGAGTAGCCGTTCGTGTGCAATCCCGCGGAAGGCAGTGCAAGCAAAACGTCGCCGGGCGCGATCGTCTTTCCGTCGATGATCTTGTTGCGGTCAACAACTCCCACGATAAAACCCGCGATGTCGTATTCGCCATCCTGATAAAAGCCCGGCATCTCCGCAGTTTCACCACCCAACAACACACAGCCATTCTCGCGGCAGCCGTTCGTGACCCCTTCAACAACGCTTGCTACAACATCAGGCGACAATTTTCCCGTTGCAACGTAGTCAAGAAAGAAGAGCGGCCGCGCACCCTGAACGAGTATGTCATTCACGCAATGATTCACGAGATCCCGACCGACAGTGTTATGAACACCAGTCGCAAACGCGATCTTGAGTTTTGTTCCAACACCATCCGCCGACGCGACCAGAACCGGCTGCGACAGCTTCGGAAACGCGCCGTCAAACATCCCACCAAAACTTCCGATCTCGGAAAGCGTCCGCTCGTTGAAAGTTCTGCGCGCCAGTTCCTTGATCTTGTCCGTAGCTCGCGTTGCGGCATCGATATCGACTCCGGCATCGCTGTATGAGATCGGTTTTGTCATCCGTGTAATCCGTGGTTCATTTCTGTTCACTTTTACGGGGCCGCGGCGGTGGACCAAAATCGCCGTACGCGATGAAACCCGAGCGTGATGAATCGTCCTTTTGCGCCGTCCGTCCGGCCCAAAGATCCTCGGTACTCTCTTTCGCCGTCTTAACTGTCACCTCCTCGTTTCTCCCGCGCGTTGTTATCGTGATCTCACCCTGCAAATCCGTGCGATAAAGTTTTACTTTCGCGGCGCGCAGACGATCGAGCACCGCCTGGTTAGGATGCCCATAACGGTTCCACGCACCGCACGACACGATTGCGATCTCCGGTTTCACTCGATCCAGAAAGTCGCCTGCCGAAGCGTATTTCGATCCATGATGCGCGACTTTCAGAACCTTCGCCTGCAGGTTCAACTCTTTCGTCAGCAAGCGGTGCTCAGTCTGGCTCTCAGCATCTCCCGCCAGCAACATCGAAAACGTTCCGTAATCCAAACGCGCGACGATCGAGTTTGCGTTTGCTTCGTTACCACCTGCCGACATCTTATCTTTTGTGAAGAGCGGTTCCGACGGCGCGAGGATCGTCAAGATAGCGCCGCCACCGAGATCGTACTTCACCCCCGGCTTCGCGGTCTCATACTTAGCACCGCTCGCCTTCACCGCTTCTTTATAGTCGTCGTAAAACTTCGTGACTGACGCAGGCGCGCCCGTTCTTTTGGTTATCGGTGGCTTCTTCGCCGCAGCACCGGCCGGCTTCGGAGGTACAAGCTCCGGCGGCACAGTCGGCGCCTGACCGTTATCGATCACATTCAAAACCTTGACTGCTTTGAAAACCTCCGCCGCTCCACCTACGTGGTCGGGGTGTGGATGCGTCGCAATAAAGTAATCGAGCTGCTGAATGTTGTAACGCTTCAACGCGTCAACAACATTCTTGCCTTTCGTCGTATCACCTGCGTCGATGAGCACTGTCTTTCCTGCCGGCGAAGAGATGAGGATCGAATCGCCGTCGATTGGACCAACGTCGAGAATTCGTACCGTCAGTTCACCACCCGACGCCGGTGGCGGTTGAGTTCTCCACCACGGTAAAACGTACCTCCACGTCGCGAACGCCGCAGCTCCGGCGACGACGAGCAGCACGGCAATCGCACAACCACAGCCTCTGGTAGCTCGTCGCATTCTTAGAATTTTAGCCGGAACAAAGGCAAGCGCGCGTCTGGTGGGGAATCGACTGCGTTCGAGACGCGGATCACGGCCGGCATCACAGAATAATCTCCGTTGGCGTATGCTTCGAGGGCGTCTTTCGCTTTCACCACTTCCCAGATCGATTCACGCGAAACGACCTGCTCCAGCATCAACACCAATCGTTCTCCGTCCTTTGGTTTCAACTTGATTGCGGTGTTGAAAGTCAAACTTTTCGTCTTGTAGGGCGCAAGCGAGAAGCCCTCAGTGCGGTTGACCCTGATCTGCGGTTTATTGTCGGAGTTGATGGTAATCAGCGAGTATCTCAGCCCGATCATTTTGAGCTCTGTACTATTCGCGACGGAGAGACGGAGCAGGTAACCCTTGTCTGACTTCACGAGTGCGGCTTCGTGCACGGTCAACGGCAGATCGAGAACCTGGAAGATTTCGATTGGTACATCAAGAGGAGGGGTCTCCTCGCTAAGGCGCAAAGGCGCAAAGGTTAATTCAAAATCGCTTTGCGCCTTTGCGCCTTTGCGAGCAATCTCTGCTGAGGCGATCAGGCTTGAAGCTATTAGCAAGAGTATTACGGCTTTGCCGAACATATTTCAGCCTTCAGCACTTACGGATTCATGCTCCCGTTCCCAAATCGTCTCTGCTTCGCGCGTGATTCTCGTCGGATACTTCCCGTTCCAACATGCAACACATGACGCATTCGGACTGAGCCCGGTCGCGGCGATCATTCCCTCGAGCGAGAGATAACCGAGCGAGTCGGCCTCGATAAATCTTCCGACTTCGTCGACCGACATCTGCGCCGCGATGAGTTCGGATTTATTTGGCGTGTCGACACCGTAGTAACACGGGCTGATCGTCGGCGGACAACTGATGCGCACGTGAACTTCCTTCGCGCCCGCTTCGCGGACCATGCGAACGATCTTTTTCGACGTCGTGCCACGCACGATCGAATCGTCGATCAAAACCACACGCCTGCCGTTTATCAGATCGCGCACCGGATTCAACTTGATGCGCACGCCAAACGAACGGATCGCCTGCCGCGGCTCGATGAACGTACGCCCGACGTAGTGATTCCGAACCAAACCGAAACGAAAACTCAAACCGCTTTCAGCCGCATAACCGATCGCCGCGGCGACGCCGGAGTCGGGTACTGGAACCACGATGTCAGCATCAGCAGGTTTTTCGATCGCAAGCCGGCGGCCCATCTTGTGTCGCGACTCGTTGATCGACTTGCCATAGATCAAAGAATCCGGCCGCGCGAAATAGACGTGTTCAAACAAACACATCGCGTGTTGCTGCTGGGGCAGTGGATGTGACGAGCGCAAACCATCCTTATCGATCACGATCATTTCGCCCGGCTCGACGTCGCGAACATACTGCGCGTCGATCAGATCAAACGCACACGTTTCGGAGGCCACCACCCACGCATCGCCGAGCCGACCGAGAGCCAGCGGGCGAAAGCCACGACCGTCGCGAATAACGATCAACTCCGAAGGCGTCAGAAACAGCATCGAGAACGCGCCTTCGGTTTCGCGCAACACAGCGGGTATTGCTTCTCGCACCGGTGCGCGCGATCGCGCGACGCCGTGCAACACGACTTCCGTGTCTGAAGTTGAAGAGAAGATCGCGCCGTCGCGTTCGAGGCGTTCTCGTTCGTCGCGCGCGAACGGAAGATTGCCGTTGTGACAAACCGCGATCTGTCCGTGTTGGCAAGTGACGAGAAATGGCTGCGCTTCGAGAATAGAGACGTCGCCGGCGGTCGAATAGCGCACGTGTCCGATGGCGCTCGAGCCACGAAGCCGGTCGAGACGAGTTTGATCGAATGATTCCGAGACGTGACCCATCGCTTTTTCGAGGCGGAGCTCAGAACCGTCGGAGGCGACGATGCCACACGACTCCTGCCCGCGATGTTGCAGCGCGTACAAACCGAGGTAAGTCAATCGCGCGGCTTCCGGATGTCCGAAGATACCGAAAACACCACACTCTTCACGCAGCTTGTTGATCTCGATTTCAGTCAATTGAGTTTTCCTGGTTTGGGCTACGGGAATTATGCCACGGATTACATGGATGCTAATACCCAAAATCCTTCGCGTTCGGTATGATGGCTCACATGCGAAGCCTGTTCGCTGCCGTGACCTTCATTTTTTTAACGCCGTTTCTGTCTAACGTCAGTGCCTGGTTCCAGCCTGAGCGCCCGGTGGCGCAGGTGTATCAACGGTATTGCGTCTCGTGTCACGGGAGCGACGGCCGCGCGCAGACTTCGAAAGGCAAGTTCAGCCATGCGCGTGACCTTTCCGATCCCCAGTGGCAGGCTGACGTCAGCGACGAACGCATCTTCAACTCGATCACGAATGGTCGCAACGTGCGCGGCAACATGCCGTCGTTTGCCAACAAGCTTAAAGAGAATGAGATCAACTCGCTGGTGGATTTCGTTAGGCGGCTGAAGGGACCGCAGCAACAGCAGTAATCGATGAGTGCAATGATTTCAAGGGGACGCTTTAACATTTCCCGACTGAAGTCCGCCGCCAGTTTGCGAGGGTTCGTCATCCTGGCCTTGCAGGTGCTGTTGATCGCCGTGCTCTTCGGAGCGGGTTGGATGATCTATCGACGACTTCCCGCGAGTGCCGCTGACGAACAAACTGCCCGCGGTACGACGACTCTACAGATCGTTATCCGCCAGCCTCCTGAGACTGCGGGACCTGCGCTCGACGTCACTGTGAAACTTTACCCGGTTGACATGGTCGCCGTGGGCCAGGAGTTCTTCACCGAGCGGCGTGCAGGCAAGCGGTTCGACGATTTTCTGAAGGAACGGATGAAAGGTCGCTCACCGGTCGACGCGCATTTGGACAAACAAGGACAAGGGGCAGTGCTACTCTCGCCCGGAAGCTGGTGGTTGCGCGCGATACTTTCCGGCGACGAGCAACTCGAGTGGCGTTTGCCGCTAACAGTCTCCGGAGCAAAACAGACGGTGGAGCTCACGCCGCAGAATGCGTACACACGCAGTAAAACGTTTTAGGCCACAAAGAGGCACAAAGAAGCTCACAAAAATGCATGCTTGCTCTCCGCGTTCAGAAAAAGAGTGTCTCACTAAA
>DATNCH010000274.1:0-30450 GCA_035571655.1 Pyrinomonadaceae bacterium | reverse complement strand
CACGTCGGAGTTGATGAAGAGGTTTTATCAGAAAATGCTCGGCGAAGGACTAAGACCTGCGGCGGCGCTGAAAGCCGCTCAAGTGTCGATGCAGACCGACAGTCGTTGGAGTTCGCCGCATTTTTGGGCAGCATTCACGCTGCAGGGTGAGTGGCAGTGATGGCTTTAGCTTAAGTCAGGATTCACACTTGGAGGAGGTCAGTACCACCTGCAGTTCTGCTTGGAGGAGGTCAGTACCGTAACGCGGTAGCGTCGGGTCCGTCTAGCAACAATGGCCTAAAAGGCTCAACGTCGACCCGACGCTACCGCGTTACGGTACTGACCTCATCCAAGTGCGATCACGCTGCACGGTGGTACTGACGAAGTGCGATCACGTTACACGGTGGCACTGACTGTATCCAACAATGATTTTCGACTTTGGGAGGCAAGGCTAATCGGGTCCAACATTGCTACCTGCTCCAGTATCGCTTGATTCGTTCTGCCAATAACGGGAACGGAACGTAGTCAACGCTCCGACCCGCACGCCGCAACTCGCCGACCATGCGCATGGCGCCGTCGGCGTTGCGTGTGTGAACCAGGATCGTCGACGCTTTTTGCAGTTCCGGGTTCGAACAAAGCCACGCGGCAACCGCGTATCCCGTGCGTTCGTCGTCCGTCGAATCGGCGTTGTAATGCTCCGGATGCAGATCGTGATCGAGAAAGATCGCGTCGTACGAGCCTTTACTCAACAACTGCATCGCCTCAGTCACGTTGTTTGCGATGTCGACAAAATCCCCTTTGAAACGACTCGTAAACCAGCGATGTCGTCGTTCATCGTCGTCAAGAAGAAAAACGCGAATCGGATGACGCTCGGCGTCCATCGACTTTGCGCCGATTTTTCTAAGAAATGAGTGCCACAAGGTCATATCGTTTATCGTAAAACTGGACCGTTCATACTGCGAAGCCATTATAAGGTATTATCAGGTACACTCAGGTCTACCTTAGGTGATTAAGTGATCGACGAGGGCAAGCTCCGCAAGACGGAGGATACAGAAGTTTGCAAAGACTGCTTCGGCACCGGAACAAAAGTCGATCCGGTAAAAGGGGCGACTCCTTGTCCTTGTCTCCGGGGTGATCGCGCGCGGAAATTGATTGTCGCGGCGCGCATTCCACGTCGTTACGACAAGTGTTCCTTCGCAAACTTCAACTGCGAACCCGGCACTTCGCAGGAACAGGCGTTACTTCAGGCACACAAGCTCGCGCGTGAGTATCCGGCGGTCGATCGCGGTCTCGTCTTCATGGGACCGGCCGGTGTCGGAAAGACCCACCTCGCAGTTTCGATAATCAGAGATCTAACTGAAACAGGTTTTGCGAGTGTTTTTTGCGAGTTCGGTTCTCTGCTCAAACAGATCCAGGATTCTTACAATCCCGTATCCAAATCTTCCGAGTTGAAAGTCCTGGCCCCGGTTTTCCAGGCCGATGTACTCGTGCTCGACGAACTCGGCGCAACTGTGCCGACCGATTGGGTACGCGATACGATGTACCAGATCATCAACAGACGTTACAACGACAACAAACTGACGATATTTACGACAAATTATCTCGACGAGCGACGTTCAGACAAAGAGCAGGTGCTGGAAGATCGAATCGGTACGCGGCTGAGAAGTCGTCTCTACGAGATGTGCAAGACCGTTTTAATAGACGGCGAGGACTACCGCAAACGGTTGGACGTTCGTCGCCGGTGAAGACTCTTTTGAATGCCTAAACGCACTGATATTCACAAAATCCTAATCATCGGCTCCGGCCCCATCGTGATCGGCCAGGCGTGTGAGTTTGATTACTCGGGAACGCAGGCGTGCAAAGCGCTGCGACAGGAAGGTTATGAGATCGTACTGGTCAACTCCAATCCAGCGACGATCATGACCGATCCCGAAACAGCAAACATCACCTACATCGAACCGCTCACCGTCTCTTCTGTCACAGAAATCATTCGCCGCGAACGGCCCGATGCGCTGTTGCCAACTGTCGGTGGACAGACGGCGCTGAATCTCGCGATCGCTCTGGAGGATGCGGGCGTGCTTCAGGAGTATGGCGTCGAAATGATCGGCGCGAATCGCGACGCGATCAGGGTCGCCGAGAATCGTCTGTTATTCAAGCAGGCAATGGACGAAGCGGGCCTGGAGATGCCTCGTGGTGGTTTCGCGAAGTCGTGGGATGAAGCAAAACAGATCGTTACTCAAACCGGGTATCCCGCGATCATCCGGCCGTCATTTACGCTTGGCGGAACTGGCGGCGGCACGGCGTACAACCCGGAAGAGTTCGAAGAGATCATTCGTGGCGGGCTCGCGGCTTCGCCGATTCACGAGGTGTTGATCGAGGAATCGATTCTCGGCTGGAAAGAGTTTGAGCTGGAGGTGATGCGCGACCTTGCCGACAACGTCGTCATTATCTGCTCGATCGAGAACTTCGATCCGATGGGCGTACACACCGGCGACTCGATCACGGTTGCGCCGGCGCAAACGCTGACCGACCGCGAGTACCAGTTGATGCGCGACATGGCGATCCGCGTCATTCGCAAAGTCGGCGTCGAAACCGGCGGTTCGAATATTCAGTTCGGCGTTGATCCCGATAATGGTGACATTCGCATCATCGAAATGAATCCGCGCGTGTCGCGCTCGTCCGCGCTCGCTTCGAAAGCGACGGGTTTTCCGATCGCGAAGATCGCCGCCAAACTCGCCGTCGGCTACACGCTCGACGAGATTCCAAACGACATCACGAAAAAGACGCCGGCCTCGTTTGAACCGACAATCGACTACGTTGTTGCAAAGATTCCCAAGTGGGACTTCGAAAAGTTTCGCGAAGCGGAAGACGTTCTCGGAACGCAGATGAAGTCAGTTGGCGAAGTGATGGCCATCGGCCGGACGTTCAAGGAAGCGCTCTTCAAAGGGCTGCGTTCGTTGGAAGCAGTCAAGCCTTTGCGCCTTGAAGACATCTCTAACGACGAATTGCAACGCAAACTCGCGCGGCCAAACTCGCAACGCTTCTCCTACATCACTTACGCACTCCAGCACGATTGGCCCATCTCCGAGATCTATCGTCTCTCGCGGATCGATGAATGGTTTCTCGATCAGCTCCAGCAGGTGATGGAGATTCAACGCGACGTGGAAGGGTCGAAGCTCGAAGAGATCTCCGCCGATGAACTGCGAGCGTTCAAGGAAGTCGCGCTGTCAGATCGACGCCTTGCGTATCTGACAGAGCGTTCTGAGGACGAAGTGCGCGCCTACCGGAAACAGTTGGGGATCGTTCCCGTTTACAAACGAGTAGACACGTGCGGCGCCGAGTTCGAGTCTCACACTCCGTATCTCTACTCGACTTACGAGACTGAAGACGAAGCAGCTCCGACGGATCAACGCAAGATCATGATCCTGGGTTCAGGTCCAAACCGCATCGGGCAGGGAATTGAATTCGACTACTGCTGCTGCCACGCATCGTTCGCGCTTCACGAAGCCGGCTTCGAGACGATCATGGTCAACTGCAACCCGGAAACAGTCTCGACCGATTACGACACTTCCGATCGTCTCTACTTCGAGCCCCTGACGTTTGAAGACGTGATGAACATCGTCGACGTTGAAAAACCTGACGGTGTGATCGTTCAGTTTGGCGGCCAGACGCCGCTGAATCTCGCGATGCGATTACAGCACGCAGGCGTGAAAGTGATCGGAACATCACCCGACTCGATCGACCTCGCCGAGGATCGCAAACGGTTCGGCGCGCTGCTGAAAGAACTCGGCATCCCGCAGCCTGACAATGGAATGGCGGCATCGGTGGAGGAGGCGCGGGAAGTCGCGGCGCGTATCGGTTATCCCGTTTTGGTGCGGCCGAGTTACGTACTCGGCGGACGCGCGATGGCCATCGTCTACGATCAGGAAGCACTGGAGACGTATGTCCGCAACGCTGTCGGCTTTACTCCAGATCGCCCGGTTCTAATTGATAAATTCCTGGAACAGGCGGCCGAGTTTGACGTCGACGCGCTTGCCGACGAAACAGCCGTCGTGATCGCCGGCATTCAGGAGCACATCGAGGAAGCGGGCATTCACTCCGGCGACTCCTCTTGCGTGTTGCCTCCGGTGCGAATCGATCCAGAGCATCTCGAGACGATGCGGCATTACACTCGGAAACTCGCGAAGGCGTTGTCAGTTCGCGGACTGATGAACATCCAGTTCGCGATCAAGGACCATCGCGTCTATGTTTTGGAAGTGAACCCGCGAGCGTCGCGAACAGTTCCGTTCGTTTCGAAAGCCACCGGCGTTCCGATTGCGCGAGTCGCAGCGCTCGTGATGGCGGGACGCAAACTCGCGGAGTTTGGATTGCCTGAAGAGTTGACGGTGAATCGCTTCTTCATCAAGTCGCCGGTGTTTCCGTTCGCGAAGTTTCCCGGAGTCGATCCGGTGCTGAGTCCGGAGATGCACTCGACGGGCGAGGTCATGGGAATCGGCAACAGCTTCGGCGAGGCTTATGCAAAAGCGATGATGGGCGCTGGTCTGAGTTTGCCATCGTCAGGAAAAGCATTCCTGAGCGTCAACGATGCGGACAAAGGAGCAGCGGTCTTGCTCGCGCGCAAACTGTCGCGCCTGGGCTTCGACGTTATCGCCACGCAGGGAACAGCCGCGCGGCTGCTCGAAGTTGGAATGAATGTCGAGACTGTTTTCAAGGTCAACGAAGGCAGGCCAAACGTTGTGGACCACATTAAGAAAGGCGACATCTGCCTAGTAATCAATACGCCCCTTGGTCGTGCTTCGCACTACGACGAACAGGCAATCCGGCGCGCGGCGTTGCAATACAACGTGCCTTGCGTGACGACGATGACGGGCGCGCAGGCGCTCGTCGAAGCCATCGCCGCGTGCCAGGCACAAAGCACTCCCGACGTGCATTCACTACAAGATCTTCATGCAGTGCATGCGACTGCCGAGCGGTAATGTCTATAAATTCAAGCGAAACAATTAAGAGCATACTGGATGAATGTCGCACGATTGCGGTCGTGGGACTTTCATCTGATTCGTGGCGACCGTCGAACGGCGTCGCTGGTTACATGAGACGCGTTGGGTACAGGGTGATTCCTGTGAACCCGAACGAAACCGAGGTCTTTGGTGAGAAGGCTTATCCGGATCTTAAGGCGGTCCCCGGGAAGATCGATCTCGTCGACATCTTTCGGCGTTCCGACGAAGCGGGAAAAGCCGTCGACGAAGCGATCGCTGTCGGCGCAAAAGCGGTGTGGTTGCAGGAAGGTGTGATCGATCGAGACGCTGCACAGCGCGCGCTTGATGCAGGGCTGCTGGTCGTGATGGACCGCTGCTGGCTCAAGGAGCACAGACGCGCATTCAGGTAGGAGCATGTCCAATATCCGAGCAGTAGTCATTACAGTGAGCGATGCTTGTTCGCGAGGTGAGCGCGAAGATACATCTGGCGCCGCGCTCGTGCAGTTACTTACTGAACTCGGCGCAGCAATCGTAGAAACACGAATCCTCTCCGACGATCTCGATCCGCTGGTCCAATCTCTAACCGACTTCGCCCAACGCGACGACGTAAACCTGATCATCACGACAGGCGGCACCGGCCTCGGCCCGCGTGACAACACTCCCGAAGCAACTCAGCAGGTGATCGAACGCGAAGCGCCGGGCATCGCCGAAGCTATTCGCGTCGAATCACTCAAGGCGACCCCGATGGCGATGCTTTCGAGAGGTGTTTGCGGCGTCCGCTCGGGAACGTTGATTATCAACGTTCCTGGTTCACCGAAAGCCGTACGAGAAAGTTTTGCAGTCATTGCCCCGATCATTCCACACGCTCTCAATCTGATCGCGGGCAGGACAAGACACGACAAGTAGTTACTTCAGGAGCGGGCCTCTTTGTTGAGGTCGATTACGTTTACGGTTGGTTTTGCGGGAGCCTGCTTGTCGCGCAGCGGTTGCAGATGGCTGACTTTTTCCTCAGACGACGTTTGCGGCTCGTCGATCACTTTCGCAATCGCACGCCGTAAATCCGCGGATACACTCCGAACAGATCGTGAAGCATTCAGCACTTGAAATCCGTACTCCGTGCTCATGCGATCGAAAACCTTCAGCATCCTCGACTGGTATGCGATAAAACTGTCGTAAAAATCCTCGCCGAGGCCCAGGTCCATACCTGATTCCCAGTAGTCGAAACCACGGCCGGAGTTAACGACACGTTCGACGAGTTTTTGTGCCGATGAGATTCGCAGGTAGAAAACTGCGTCGGGAACAAAGGCCATGCTGTAGATCGAACGGATCCAGGCGGAGTCGAGCCCGCGCACTTCCGCGCGCGCCATTGCGGAGTAGATATAGCGATCCGTGAGGACGACGAAGCCCGCGCGCAACGCAGGCAACATCTCGTTTTCAAGTCGATCGATGAAGTCAGTGGCGTAGAAGAGTTGCATCGTGAGGCGGCCCAACGTGTGTCCGGTCTTCGCCTCTTTGATTCCGCGACCAGCGAGCACGGATCGCGTCATACCGGTGTCGAGCACGGCGTGACCACGCGACTCGAGCCACGTGCGCAGCAACGCGATGTGTGTCGAGCGGCCCACACCGTCCGTGCCCTCGATGACGATGAGTTTGCCGCTATAGTCAGCCTGTTCGACGCCGGGTAAAGGCGTTCCGTATGAGTGCTTCTGATTAATGAGATTTACCTCGCCACTTGGTTTGATTGAGGTGCCGGCCGATCAGCAACCGCATCTCGCGCTGTTGTCGTTCGATCGAACGGCTCGCATCGATCACGGTCAATCCAAATTCAGACACCATGCGATCATATTCTTCAAGAATCCGGCCCTGGAAGATCTTGAAACTCTCTTCCGGATCGTCGGCCCAACCGACGTCCATTCCCGCTTCGTAGTATTTTAAGTTTGGTCTACCGGAAACAATGCGATCGATTGCTACGTCGAGTGGCGCTCTGAAAAAGAATGCGACAGTGGGTTTTATGGCGAAAGAGTAAACGTCTCTCACCCACGCGCGATCGCAGCCGCGGGCGACGTCGCGCGCGAATGCGGTGTAGATATATCGATCGGCGAGCACGATCGCTCCGGCTTTGAGCGGTGGAATGATGTCGCGCTCGGTGCGGTCGGCGAAGTCGGTCGCGTGAAGCAGGGAGAACGTTGCCGGCGTGAAGAGATGACGCTTCTTCGCGCGTTTTGTCGTATCCTTAACGAGCGGCGAAGAGTTCCACTCGGAGAAGAACACTGGGTACCCTTCAGCTTTCAACCACTGATGAAGCAGGGACAGTTGCGTCGACTTACCGCTGCCGTCGGTGCCTTCGACGACGAAGAGTTTGCCGGGGAAATTGTGTTGGCCATAGGAAATCACTGTGAGAACCTTGTACCTCTTACGACATGCCAAATCAAGTTGGAAAGACGCGTCGATGAGCGACTTTGAGCGGCCGCTGAAGCGTCGTGGCAGAGAAGCTGCTGAACTGGTCGGCGAGCGCCTGGCGCAGGAAAAGCTAAAGAATCCGGTGTTGATCTGCTCGCCTGCGGTGCGAACACGCGAGACTGCGGAGCTCGTGTTGAAGAGTTCGAAATTGCGTGTTGAGGAGCGCTGGGACGAACGGATTTACGAGGCTTCGCTGCGTGATCTGCTACAGGTGGTCTCAGAGGTTCCTGATGATAAAACGGCCGTGATTTTAGTCGGACATAACCCCGGGTTTGAGGAGTTGCTGGCTTTTCTGACGGGTGAGAGTAGACGCATGCCGACGGCTGCATTGGCGAAGATAAAGTTTGACGTGAGTTGGAAAGATATTGAGCCAAGGTCGGGGCGGCTTGATTCGTTTGTAACACCGAAGGCGTTGTTACAGGAGTGAATTATCGATCGCTCACAAACTCTCCATACGCGGATCGCTTGTGAGCCTGTAGGTGATTGCTGAGGATCTGATAGAAGCACTGCAAGCAGACCCCCTTCGCCTCTTCATTCTCATCGTCACGAATCTTTGCTCCGCACCAGATACATTGGACTACAAACGCGTTATCTTTTTCTCTTAGTTTTTGATTCATCCTCATATTCCTTGCTCAACGTAATTGATTTGCCCTCGGACTATACCCAACCGACGTTACATGCGCGTATCCATCAAGTTAATGGACGGTTAAGAGTCCTGGTTCGAGCACTGGTTCACTAAGAAGATCAGCCTCAGCCCGCCGGAGCAGTCCGTTTTTGAAATGAAATCACTGTTATTCGCATTACTTAATGAAGGTGGATTACACGATGCGAGTAACGAAACCTTACGTTCTGTTACTACTTACTCTGTTTGCCGGAGCGGCGATATGCCGAGCCTATCAGCAAGAACGGCTGATATACGGCAAGGTAACAGATAAAGATGGGAAGCCCCTGCCAAATGTTTATGTGATACTGGAATATGCACCTTTTGGCGTTATACGAGAACCGCTCTGGAGTGAGATGGGCAAGACGATGACGTCTGAAAGCGGGGAATACAGATTCTCTGCGAAGAGCGGGTCTGTTGAGAAGGAGCTTCCCGATGGAGGTTACCGCATAACCTTCAGATATCCGGGCTTTGGGGAAGTCTCCCGCACAACACACATTGGGCTGAATGTTTCAGGCCCGGATGGCGTGCCAGCGCTCGTGCAGGAGGTGAATGTGCAACTGAAGCCCAGACTGCTCATAGTGCCGGGTGACTCAACGATCGTAGGCTCAACGCGTGAGTACAGAAGGCCCGCGACTGTACCTATCCGCCCACCGCCGCCACCCTCCGATCCACCAGAAACGACCGGTGGGCCGGACGAAACTCCGACACCTGAAACGAGACCGTCACCTCGACCCAGCGCAACATCAACGCCGTCCTCGTCAGCGAATGCAAACGCGTCGGCCAACAGAAACGCTTCTGCCAACAGAAACGCGTCCGCCAACAGAAACACCTCTGCGAACACAAATGCTTCCGCGAATTCCAACACCAGCCCGAGCCCTGCTGCGGATCCGTCTTCAGCGGAAATCGATCAAGTCCTCAAGAGTTTGAACTTGGGAAATATCGCATTCAACACTCCAGAGTTGATGAGTTTGAATGAAGCCAAAAAAGTAGAATTGATTTTGTCTACAACTCTTTCGCAAGAGGACGTCAAGAAAGCAGTCGAGAAGCAGGATGTCGAAGGCAGTATTCAAGTGGAACAGATACAGATTTCCGATCAGATGGAAGCTACTTTGACAGGCGATGGGTTTCAGATTACCGAAGTCCTGCCCGCTCGCCGGGCTATTAGTAAAACAGGTGTGACCGAGTGGAAATGGGATGTAAGAGCTCTTAAGGAAGGAAAATTGCGCCTTCATCTAACCTTGAATGCGCTCGTAACAGTCAAGGGCAACCCGTCCCAGCTACACACTATTCGCTCATTCGACAAAGAATATGTCGTTGTTGTGGGCGTGAAAGACAACGTCATTTCTTTTGCCACAAAAAATTGGCAATGGCTCTGGACCACAGTTTTTCTTCCCGTAGGCGCCTGGTTGTGGAAACGCAAACGAAAAAACGGTGAAGCAGCCGCGTGACAACAGCCTTCAGAATTGACTAAGCAAATACATCTCGCAGTTTAATTGGCAGTGTAAGGCGGGTTTGGATACACTTAGCTCATGCTGAATGAAACCATTGAAACGCGGGGACACACAACAAAAGATGGCACCCTAAACTTGAGCGTTAAGGTCGCAGCGGCCGATGCTGATGTCGCCGTTATAGTTCAAGTGAGGACGCTAACTCCTGGGGATGGCGTAGACGCAAACGGATGGCCCATTGATTTCTTTGAGCGAGTTGCCGGGTCGATGCCCGACTTGGGACGTGCGCCGCAGGGCAAGTTTGAGGAGCGGCTTGCGTTTGAATGATCTTTCTCCCTGACACAAACGCGTGCATTACTTTGCTGCGGCAACGTAACGATCACCTAATCGCACGTTGGAAATCAGTCAGATTAACGGACATCGTTCTCTGCTCGATTACTGTCTACGAACTTCGTTACGGCGCTCAGCGAGGTTCGGATCCGGCGCGAGAACATTCAAAGTTGGATCTGTTTCTGAGTCCTTTCACATCACTTCCTTTCGACGATCAATGCGCACGACGATGTGCTGAAGTTCGAGCTGAATTGGAAGCAACCGGAAATGTCATTGGACCTCACGATTTGCAAATTGCTGCGATAGCGCTTCAGCATCAATTGAGACTCGTAACTCACAATTCGCGTGAGTTCAGTCGCATTGCTGGCCTGAAGCTTGAGGACTGGGAAACGTAGCGGTTTGCCGATTTGAATTCCTCAGATCACATCTAGGATCTGTGAGATCTTTTTTGAGTCCCTCAGATCGTAACTAGGATCTTCCGGGTGTTTCTAAGACGCGTCAGATCCTATCTATGCTCGACCGGATCCTGTTTAGGACACCTCGGTCCTGTCTAGAATCAGGGGGATCTTACTTAGGACGGTCCAGATCCTGTTCATGATCGGCGGGGTATTGTTTAGGATGTGTCAGGTCCTGTCCAGGAACATGCTGGATCTTCTTTAGGCTTTCTCAGATGTTTGTTTTAGGATCTGTCCGGTTTGGGTTCAATTCGACGAACAATAACTGAGTCTCGGAAGTAATGTGCTCATGAAGGATGCAACTTAACAGCCACTGCCTGCCTTCGCCTACATAGTCATAGTCAAAGCTCATGACGGTGTAGAAGCGCGCCGATGCGAGTCTCCCCTTCTCAAATTCACGTTCATTGCGAATTTCGATTTCCGTGGCAAAATGTTGTTTATTCTCCGGTTGAGAAATTAACAGATCCGTCAATAGTGAGATGAGAGAATCATCGACACAAGAGACGCGTCGTGGTTTTCATTCCGATGTGACATCGAGAATCCTCTTCGCCCGAATGCTTCATTAAATTATGACTATTGGTGATGTAATAAACACGGTCTTCTCGTAGCGGCCGTTCTGGGCATTGCGCTCACCCTTTGGCAAGTCCGCTCCGGTGTAAAAACCCAACGAGCTCAATTTCTTAAGGATCTCTACTCGACTTGGGCGAGCGATGCAGATGCTTTGGCTGCGTACTATCATATTGAATACGGAAATTTTGAGTATGGAGCCGACTTTCATGGCTCTGACATCGAACCAAAAATCGATCGCTTGTTGGCGTTCAGCGATCTAGTAGCGGAATTGTATCTGCGATCTGTAATTTCTGAACGCGAGATGGCTTTCTTTTGGTATCGTTTTCGTCGAATTTACGAAGATGCAGGAATACAAGAATACTTGAAGTTCCTGGCCTCATTTTATGATCAGGTAGGTGTTCGCAAGAAACCATATCACAGTTTCCAAGAGGTGGCTCGAAGAATCGTTTCAGACTAACTCGCCACCTTACTACGAGATTAGCTAATGGGTAATCGAAAACCAATATCACCAGACGTAGTTGTAGACATCACTTCGGAGTCTCGGCGGCGGTGTTGCATCTGCTTTGCCCTAAGCAAGATGGCAACGAAAAGAAGGGGCAGATTGAACGTCTTGATAGGGATGCTTCGAATAACTCGCCGGAGAATCTTGTGTTCCTGTGTCTTGATCATCATGAATGAGTATGATTCAAGAACAAGGCAGGCGAAGGGATTAACAAGCGAGGAAGTGAAGCGCTATAAAGTTGAGCTACTGGCGTAGGTCGCGGACAAGCTACCCGGATCAGACGAAGAGATTATCTCTGCGTTAACATGCGCATTAGATCGACCGGCGTATCGAACACCGTTTCATAACGAAAGTTCGTTGTCTCGGTTTCGCGAGGCTATTGCCGAAACCATTGAGACTTTAAACACGGGCCGAACTCCTCAGGGCAGGCGTCTACCATCGAAATCACAAATCCGAGATCCACGGCTCCGCAAAAGCGTTGATCGTATTGTTGAATCCTTAGTGGCTCTTCGAGCTTCCTTTGATGGATTTGTTCGAACTAAAAAGATTCGCCATTGTGTGACTGTGGGCAGCCGGACTGCCCTGTATTTTTTTTCAGAAGAAGATGCTCACGAAATGGATCGACGCCGGCAAGTTATCCTGAATCTTGCACATTCCTTAACCCCCAATATCCCTAGGAAGTTTTATCGGTTGGACCGATGATTCACCGTCGCTGCGTTCGCTCGGCAACTAGTCTGAGATACTGGCGACCTAGTACGAATTCTTAACGCAGAGCGTCTAGCAGGGAGCGGCAGTCTTCAAATCATCCGAGTGGTAACGCTCTCCGGTCTATTAATGTCCACTATACTCGCATCCAAGGGTACGCCGCGCTAATAGAGCGAATATAACCCACGAAGAATACCCGTCGCCGAGTCGCTGAATTGCGAGCAGGTTCAGATCTATCTCAGACGCCGTTCAGACCAACCGCAAAATAAAACTTTTCTCTACTCTCCCAGTTAACATTTTGGTAACATCCATCCCCAACGACGCCGACCCCTATGGCGTCAATGAAGCCTGAACCGACGCACGCCACATACGACTACGCCGGTGATTGTCTGGGAGGAAATTCGATGCGACCCAGAACACAGAGGAGATGCTTTTCTCTCAAAATCACGCAGGTGATTTTTGCTGCCGCATGTTTGTGCTTGTGTGCTGCTTCTGCACTGGCTGATACCAACGATCGAATCTTTATCAAACCAAACGTATCGCGAACTCATCGTGAAGAGCTCGTTAGTCGTCTTCGAGTAATAACAGGGTTGCCTGATCTGAGGTTTGAGGACGATGGATCGCTCCGTCTGGAGGGTCAACCATTAACGCGCGGCTCCGAGCGTGCGCGTGCGTTGCTGGCCCAGGCGAACAAGGGCGCGAATGTCATCGTGCTCGAGGATGCAAGCTCTCGATCCGACGTTGCGTTCTGTCGAGTTGTGCGCGGGCGTTGGGTGCATGGAGAATCAAACAGACCGCCTGCCTACGTCGTGCTCATCGATTTCAAAGATTTCGAACAACTCAGCGGAGATGCTGAGGCACGCGCCGCGTTTGATGTTGGCTGGGGCGTGCTTCACGAAATCGATCACGTCGTAAATGATTCTGAGGATGCAAACGACGTACAGGAAATCGGTGAGTGTGAAGATCACATCAATGCGATGCGTCTCGAGCTTGGTCTACCTGTCCGTGCTGACTACTTCTTCACCAGCGCTAACTTCAACGCAGACGCAAACTTCAATGCACGATACGTCCGCCTCGCGTTTGAGCGAAAGGATAGACGCTACTGGCTTGTCTGGGATGCTGTGAGTGTGGGTGGTTTACTCGGAAGCAGCCAACGAGCGTTGGTCCGTTAACGCGTCCGCTCTGTTTTTCAACTGCCTATTAAAACGATCGGCACGAGTCTCTTCCGACATCTTCTGAAGTGCGGAATGGACCTCGAGAATGATGTCCTTCAATTGGTTTCGCTCTTCAGGTGATTTCTTTTCAAGAAGAGCGACGGCAACGTCGCTACTGAGTTCGTTGGAAATGGCCATTGGTTTGAAGAGACGCCATAGTAAGTTTTTGGTGTTACGCTGATGTTACATCGATGTTAATTAAACACCCCTCACGTTTTAGTTAGCCCTTCTCCCCTCAGGATTCCTTAACAAACATTTAAGGCGCAGTTTACAGGGCCTTAACTGGTCGGGGATAAGGTCTGCCTTTGATTCAACAAGCCACTGAATTACCCGAATCCACAGGAGAATCTCTATGCACTTTACGCATCTGGTCCGCCAACTCTTGCTTCTGGTCCTTGTAACCACAACGGCCGCCCTGGTTAACGCGCAAACCGATCAGGCTCGTATTGCAGGGGTTGTTAGTGACGCCAACGGAGCCGTCGTGCCGGGCGCATCCGTGTTGGTTAAGAACGAACGCACCGGCGAGGAGCGCTCCGCGACGACGAACGACTCCGGTTACTACATCATCTCCGCTCTAAAACCATCTGTTTATACAGTGACCTCGTCTGCACAGAATCTCAGCGTTCGAGTAACAAATGTGCAGTTGCTCGTGGGCCAGGAATTGAATCTGGGACTCACACTCCAGGCAACCGGCGTTGAAGCGAAGGTCGACATCGTCGCCGCCGCAGATACGGGAATCGATACAGGTTCCGCTGCGATGGGCGTGAACGTCAATCCACGCGAGGTAGAAGCTCTGCCGCTCAATGGTCGCCAACTCTCGCAGCTTTATTTACAGGCGCCCGGATCGGTGAACAGTGGTTCAGGGACGTTTGGCGATATTCGGTTCAGTGGCCGCGCAGTGCAGCAAAATGTGATTCGTTACGATGGAATCGAAGGTTCGGCAATCATCGACGCATCACCGGGGAACCTGAACGGCGAAGTGCCGTCGCCGTTCCGCCTCCAGTCGAGCCTCGAGAACGTTCAGGAATTTCGAGTTGACTCGAATAACTTCCCGGCTGAATTCGGCACAGGCACTGGCGGGCAGGTCAGTGTCGTAACGAAGTCAGGAAGCAACGCATTCCACGGTTCGGTTTTCGAGTACCTTCGGAACGATGCACTGGATGCAGCGAACTTCTTCGACAACATCATCGGACAGAAGGCGCCGCTCCGGCTCAATCAGTTCGGTGGTTCGATCGGTGGGCCAGTAGTCAAAGACAAGCTCTTCTTCTTTTTCAGTTATGAAGGATACCGGCTTCGTGCAGGCGTCAATTCGATCGAGGCGGTGCCGGGATCGGCGAGTCGACTCTGTGCGACACCTTTTGGCACGGGCACGATCAACTGCAATGCGACAAGCGTTGCCTTGTTGCCTGCGTTTCGTTCCCCCGACGCACAAATAATCTCCACCGGCTCAGGTCCAAACGTGTTCGACGTCGCACAGTTGCAGGCGAACTCTTCAGTGAACGAAAACTCAGCCGCACTGCGCATCGACTACAAGCTCAACACCAAGCACTCTGCATATTTCCGCTTCTTCCGCGATCAAGGCAGCAACGATCAGCCCGAGGGCGTCACGGGTCGACGAGTCGCAATCAAAGCGGTGCCGCAGAATGGCGTGGTCGCATTGCAGTCGCTGCTTAGTCCAACGCTGCTGAATGAATTCAAACTCGGTTACAACGGCGCTTACACGCGCATCAACGGGCAGGCGCCAACGGTTGCAGGCTTCGATCTCTCGTCGGCCGTAATCAACATTTCCGGAAACACCGCAAACTTCGCACTGCCTGGCCAGGGAAGCTCCGCAGGTACCGCAATTCCCGGCGGACTGGTGCGCGCAAACAGCGCGACCAACGGTCGTGGTCAGCCCTACACGCCCTACTCGCTCTCGTTTGTCGACAGCCTTAATTGGACCAGGGGAAGTCACAACACAAAGTTCGGCGGCGAACTGAGGATGATTCGTTTGTACACGGATCGTCTCGGCGGAACCACGTATACCTTTTCGAATCTGAACAACTTCCTGACGAATACGCCGCAGTCGATTCAGTTTCTCGGCGACGTAAGTGCTCCGAGCCCATTCAACAATGGAGCAACCGGACAGAGGTTCGCGAAACAGGAATACTACATCGCGTATGCAGAAGATGAGTGGAAGATCAAGCCGAACCTGACGTTGAACTACGGGCTGCGTTACGAGTACTACACTCCGTTGCGAGAAGATCGAAATCTCCAGGTCTTATTTGATATTCGGAATGGAACGCTGCGTCCGCCGACCGAAGACGCATTTCAATCTTCAAAGACGAATTTTGGTCCGCGGATTTCGGCGACGTGGTCACCAAGCCCGAAGAGCGATGGATTCTTCGGCGGCGGCCGCACCGTGCTTCGCGGTGGATTTGGAATCTTCTATGGTCCAGGCCAGACGGAAGATCAGATACAGCCGATCGAGAGCGATCGAATCAGTTCGACATTCACCAGCAATCCGATTTTTCCCGGCGGGCCCGCGCTCGCATTCCCACTCAATACGTCGGCCGCGGTCGAGTTTTTCAACAACCCGGCAAACGTAAATACTCGCGCGTACCAGCCGCGTGCGTATGCTCCCGAGTACAAGATCCCCGAGAAGGTCTATCAATACACTTTCTCGCTACAGCAGGAACTGCACTCAGGCACGGTCTTGACGGTGGCGTACGTAGGCAGCCAGGGCAGAAACCTCTTCCTGCGAAGTATCGCGAACAAGATTCTTCCGGGGCAGACCACAGTCGCCAGCAACGTTGCTTCACTGCCCACGGGAATCGGAGTTGTAAATCTCGCCAACGCCGACGGTCGAATTACGGCGGTGCGAACGGTCCGGGAGTTTGCCGTCATCTCGGGCAATAACGCGCTGAATCCTTTCGCGGAGGTCGATTACAAAACCTCAGGCGGTGAAGACAATTACAACGCCTTGCAGATGACACTCGCGCGCCGAATCACAACTGGATTGACGCTTAACTCGCAGTACACCTTCTCGCGCAGTTTTGGTAACACGGCCGGCTCGAACGAAGCGAGGACAGCCGCGATTCCCGACAACTTTGACGCCGATTTCGGCTACAACAACTTTGACGTGCGGCACACGTTCAATCTCAGCGCCTTGTACCAACTGCCATTCGGAAAAGGGACCAGTCACGAGTTTGGAACTGTCGGAAACGCTCTGTTGGGCAACTGGGAAGTCGGAGGGATTATCAATGCACGCAGCGGTCTTCCGATTGAGGTTGGTATCACGCGGCCAGACGTCGTGATCCAGTGTGCTGCCGCGACCTGTCCGGTCACGATCGGTGGGGTGTCTTCAACTGTTCCGAATGGTTTTGTGGCCCAACTGCCGGGAACGATCAATGCGAACACTCCGCTTCCACCGGGGTTCGTCGGCGTGGTGAACACGCCCGGCGGCGGCGCTTCGCGAAATGTTCGGCGGCCAAACCTCGTGCCTGGCGTGAGTCCATACCTGAGCAACGATCGCAGCTTGATCAATCCGGCTGCATTCTCGATACCGCTTCCAGGTCAGTTTGGCGACTTAACTCGAAATGCTTTGCGTGGTCCAAGTTTCAAGCAGTTCGATCTGGTCCTCAACAAGCGTTTTCCGCTGACTGAGTCGACAAGCCTCGAGTTCCGTACAGAGATCTTTAACATCTTCAACTTTACGAACTTTGCGGTTCCATCGACGACCCTGAACAACGCGCTGCCGACGATCAGTTGTGCGCCGAATGCGGGCGGGGTTGTTTGCCCGGCTGGCATTGTTCCAAACGGAACACTTCAGCCTGGCAGTGGCTTCAGTCAATCGCAGGCCGGTGGAACGTTCGGCTTGTTGCGACAGACAGTCGAACGCACGGTCGGCCTGGGAACTAACCGGCAGATTCAGTTTGCGTTGAGGCTCAACTTCTAACGGTCTTTCTCTGCGGTCCTCTGCGTATCTCTGCGATCTCTGCGTTGAAAAGCCTTTTTAACGCAGAGACCGCAGAGATACGCAGAGGACCGCAGAGAAAGCCTTAAAACTGGATGCATGATTATGTCACTACAAGAAATGACGCTAACCGAACGCGAGAGTGTGATTCCTGCCACAGAGGACGTTTACGACGATGGGTATCTTCGCGTCGAGCACAGAAATTACTACGTCGCGTGCGGGGGCAGTGCATTAAAACTGCCCCGCACAGAGTTCCTTATCTGTTCGCGGCTGGCCCGAACACCCAATCGCATCGTCGCGGCCGATGAGCTCTGGAGTTCCGTTTGGGGAACCCACAAGCCGCTCAATTCCGAGAGTCTCCACGTTTACATCTATCGCCTCAGGGCGAAGCTCGGCGATTTCGGACTGCAAATCGAAACCATGGTCAACGTTGGATACCGCCTGATTACGAGTAAAACCTAAGAAAACTCCGCCTTGTTAACTTAGAGTTCAGGGATAGTTCAGTTCGATGTAACACCGGCTGTTTAGATTGGACCCGCACTTCAGATAAATCACTCCCTACAGCATCGGAGATTGTAAATGTCTGTCTCGAAGAGAAGTTTTCAGCTTGTGGCGTGCCTCAGCATTTTCGTGTTTCTGCTGATTGGAATCGCATGCAACAACGGCGGCGGTGGTAATGGTGGCGGAACCGTGAGTTTGCACGGCGCCGGAGCCAGTTTTCCAAATCCGCTTTATCAAAAGTGGTTGAGTGAATACGAGAAGGTTCATGCAAACGTCCGGATCGATTACCAGTCGATCGGTTCGGGCGGCGGCATCAAGCAGCTCAAGGAACAGACAGTTGCCTTTGGCGCTTCCGATGCACCGATGAAGGATGAAGACATGAAGTCAGCGCCGGGCGAGGTCGTTCATGTCCCGACAGTGCTGGGCGCGGTCGTAATCACGTACAACCTCGCTGAAGTAAAACAGCCATTGCGGTTTACGCCGGAAGTGATTGCAGACGTCTACCTCGGCAAGATCAAGAAATGGAACGACGCGAAAATCACCGCCGACAACCCTGGTGTGACGCTGCCCGCAAACGATATCACGGTGGTCTATCGCTCAGACGGAAGCGGAACGTCGGCCGTGTTCACCGACTACCTTTCAAAAGTCAGTACTGAGTGGAAAGAGAAAGTCGGAACAGGTACTTCGCCGAAATGGCCCATCGGGCTCGGCGCAAAAGGTAATGAAGGGCTGACGGGTCAGGTCAAGAATACGCCAAACACGATTGGATACACCGAACTCGCTTACGCAGTTCAGAACAAACTACCAGTCGCTCTGATTAAAAACGCCGCGGGCAATTTTGTAGAACCGACAATCGACGCTGTCGTGGCCGCCGCGGCTGCATCGGCGGCGACAATACCCGACGACTTGCGTGTTTCCATTACAAACGCGCAAGGCGCCCAGACGTATCCCATCTCCAGTTACACATACATTCTCGTCTACAAGAACCAGCAGGATGCCGGAAAGGGAAAGGCGCTCGCGGATTTCCTCTGGTGGGGAATTCATGACGGTCAGAACTTCGCGAAAGCTTTGCAGTACGCGCCGTTGCCTCCGGAGATCGTGAAGAAGGCGGAAGCAAAGATCAATTCGATGACGGCTGGGGGAACTCCTTTGAGAAGTTGATTCTTCTCTGTGCTCTCTTTGTGTTTTCTGTGTACAAGAAGAACCGTCAAGCATGAGTGCCGTCACCGACAATCAATACTCAAGCTGGCGACGTATGCTTTCTCCCACTGGAAACACCGGCGACGCTGTCTATCGTGTCGTCATGTTGCTAGTCGCTCTTCTCATGGTTGCGATTGTGATCGCCATGGTTTGGGCGCTGGCGACAGAGTCGATGCAATCGATTCGTCAGTTTGGTTTTAGTTTTCTGCGTGGCCACACATGGGATCCGATCAGAGGTGAATTCGGCGCGCTGCCGTTTGTCTACGGAACCGTTGCGTCGTCGCTTATCGCGCTCTTGATCAGCGTCCCGTTTTCATTAGGCATCGCGATCTTTTTGGTCGAGCAGGCGCCGCACTATCTCGCGCGACCTATCGGTTTTCTGGTGGAACTACTCGCCGCGATCCCGTCGGTGGTCTATGGACTGTGGGGCATCTTCGTACTCGCGCCGTTCCTGCGAGAGTACGTACAGCCGCCACTGGCACGCGTGTTGGGTTGGACACCACTCTTCCGCGGTCAAATCACCGGGTTCGGATTGCTCACAGGCGGAATCATCCTGGCAATCATGGTGACGCCGATCATCTCTGCTGTTGTGCGTGACGTGCTCAGCGCCGTTCCGAGTTCACAAAGAGAGGCAGCGCTCGCGCTCGGTGCGACGAAGTGGGAAATGATCCGCGTCGTGCTCGTGAACGGTGCGCCGGGAATCGCGGGCGCAGTGATTTTGGGACTCGGGCGAGCACTGGGCGAAACGATGGCGGTCACGATGTTGATTGGAAATCGACCCGAGATCAGCGCGTCGCTTTTCGATCCGTCTTACACAATCGCATCGGCAATTGCGAATGAATTCACTGAGGCGACCGGCGACCTTTACCTCAGCGCGCTCGTAGAGCTCGGACTCATTTTGTTTCTCGTGACGTTCATCGTGAACGGCATCGCGAGACTTTTGGTTTGGAATGTAACGCGAAAAACCGGTGGAGTTGGCAGGGCGGCGTGATGGCGTATGAGCAGGTCTGATCGAATACGTCGTGCGACGAGTGCGTTGATGACGAGTCTGACTGCGTTGTGCACGCTGCTCGCAGTCAGCGCGCTGCTGATCATTCTGTTTTATATCGCATGGCAGGGAATAGATTCGATCAGCATTCGGTTCTTGACTGACACGCCGCGACCTGTCGGCGAAGGTGGTGGAATTGGCAACGCGATACTCGGCTCGTTAGTGTTGCTCCTGGTTTCGTCAGCCATCGGTTTGCCGTTGGGAATCTGCGTCGGAGTTTATTTAGCAGAGGTTGGTACGGGGCGATTTGCGGGGGCGGTACGATTCATCGTCGACACGCTAACGGGCATTCCCTCGATCGTCACCGGAGTTTTTGTTTACACGATCCTGGTGATACCGATGAGGCACTTTTCGGCGCTGGCCGGCGGCGTTGCGCTGGCGCTGATCATGATTCCGATTGTGGCGCGCACGACTGAAGAGATGTTGAAGCTTGTGCCGCACAGTTTGCGCGAAGGCGCGCTCGCGCTGGGTGCGCCGCAATGGCGCGTGACGCTCGGAGTCGTGCTTCCAGCGGCCGCGCCCGGCATCGCCACCGGAGCGATGCTCGCGATCGCGCGTGTCTCTGGAGAGACGGCGCCGTTGTTGTTCACGGCTTTTGGGAGTCGTTTCTTTTCGACTTCGTTGAACGAGCCGATAGCGTCGCTGACGGTGCAGATTTACAACTACGCGATTTCGCCGTACGACGAGTGGCACGCGCAGGCGTGGGCGGCGACTTTGGTCTTGATGACACTGGTTCTTGGGATCAACATCATCGTCCGCTTCTTAACCAGAAAGCGATTTTAACTTTTGTTTCCTTTTGTGCCTTTTTGTGGCTAACGATGCCTGTTCAAACCGTCGCTCCGAAAATTGAAGTTCGCACATCGACGCCTCCGGTCACGAATGGCAAGGCGAAAGTCGCGGTGCGTGATCTCAACTTTTTCTACGGTCGCGTGCAGGCGCTTCACGATATCTCGCTGGATATTCCGGAACGCATCGTGATGGCATTCATTGGCCCATCGGGCTGCGGGAAGTCGACATTCCTGCGAACGCTCAATCGCATGAACGATGTGATTCCCGGCACACGCGCCGATGGTCAGGTACTAATCGACGATCACGACATTTACGCGGCCGGAACGGACGTCGTTGCGTTGCGCCGCCGCGTCGGAATGGTGTTTCAAAAGTCAAATCCGTTTCCGAAATCGATCTTCGACAACGTTGCGTACGGCTTGAGAATCAACCGGATGACCGAGGGCAGTTCCGATTTGCAAGGACGCGTGGAGCAAGCGCTCAAGGATGCTGCGTTGTGGAACGAAGTCAAAGATCGTTTGAAGACGTCGGCGTTGAGTTTGTCAGGAGGGCAACAGCAGCGTTTGTGTATCGCGCGGGCACTTGCGGTTCGTCCTGAGGTACTATTGATGGACGAACCTGCGTCGGCGCTCGATCCGATCGCGACGTCGAAGATCGAAGAGCTGATTTTTGATTTGAAAAAGCAGTACACGATCGTAATTGTCACCCACAACATGCAGCAGGCGGCGCGCGTGTCTGACACGACTGCATTCTTCCTTCTCGGAAAGTTGATCGAAGTAAATGCGACCGAGCAGATGTTCACAGCCCCCAAGGAAAAATTGACGGAAGACTACATCACGGGAAGATTTGGATAGAGAGTGTACACAAAAAGCACGAAGTACTAAGCACAAAGCATTATGGATATCCACCGCCATCTGGACGACGAATTAAGCTCGCTGCGCGACCGGGTTCTGCTACTCGGAGGCGAAGCTGAACAGGCACTCGAGCGCGCGATGCATGCACTGAGCAATCGCGACAGCGACGTCGCCCGGCAGGTCCTCGATCACGACGATCAAATCGATCGTCTCGAAGTCGAGATCGACCGCCAGTGTATCGACATCATAGCGCTCCGCCAGCCCGCCGCTCGTGACCTGCGCTTTGTCATCTCGGTCGCGAAGATGGCGCCGGTTTTGGAGCGCATCGCCGACCACGCGTGCAATATCGCCCGCGCCGCAATCGATTTAAACAACGAACCCGAGCTGAAGTCAGTGCTCGACTTGAATCGCATGGCCGAGCACGCTCTGAAGATGCTGCGCGCATCGCTCGACGCTTTCACTTCGAGCGACGCGATCAAGGCGCGCGAGATTATCAAGAGCGATAGCGAGATCAACGATCTCTACAATCACACTTTCCATCGACTGATCGAACTGATGGTGAGCGAACCGGCGACGGCTACTCGCGATGCGCGTCTGTTGTTCGTCGCGAAGCACCTGGAAAGAATCGGCGACTACGTTACCGACATCTGCGAACTAACGGTCTACATGTCTGAGGCTGCATTCATCAAGCACACGAAATAGTTATGACTCGCCCTATCCTGATAATCGAGGATGACGCCGACATCTCGGAGAGTTTGAAATACAATTTTGAACGCGAGGGATTGGCGGCTGTAACCGCTCCGACTGGCGAGGCCGGACTTTCGGCGGCGTTGAACGAACGCGAACCACCGCGACTCATCATCCTCGACCTGATGCTTCCAGGGATGAGTGGAATCGAGTTGTGCCGGCGGCTGCGTAGAGAGCCGGCGACGCGACGCACACCGATCATCATGCTCACTGCAAAGGCGTCCGAGTCGGATCGTGTGACCGGCCTGGACCTCGGCGCCGACGACTACATCACAAAACCATTTTCCGTGCGCGAGCTTTTAGCGCGTGTGCGTGCCGTGATGCGTCGGGCGGACGAGACGATGGGCAAGACTTATGAGGACGATCATCTGCTCATCGATTTCGACGATATCCGCGTAGCGTGTGATGGCGTGAAGATAAAACTGACGAACAAGGAATTCACGCTGCTTTCTGTGCTGGCGAGAAGCGCCGATCGCGTCGTTACGCGACAACAGTTACTCGATAGCGTGTGGGGATATAGTTACTACGGCGACGCTCGCACGCTCGATGTGCACATCCGACGCCTGCGGCAAAAACTCGACAAGTGCGGCGATTGCATCGAGACTGTCGTGGGAGTGGGATATCGTTTCGTAGGTTGTAGTTGATTCTCGTGCGTAAGCGACAGTCCATACTGATAGGCGCTTGTATTGTTCTCACAGCCCTTGCACTGGTTGTCCCCTCTTTCAACGTGCGGCTAATTTTAGGCGGGTTGATGCTGCTGGCCGCGGTAGTGTGGGGCGTGACGACTTTCACCGGCCGTGCGTCGGCAGACTTCTCGAACGCCGATCAAATAGATCAGAGTCAAACACCGGAGAGTCTTGCCGTCAGTTCGTTGTTACAAGCCACGATGACGGGCATGCGTGAAGGTTTGTTGGTTGTCAACAAAGACATGCGCGTCGTTGCATCGAACCCAGCAGCACACAAACTCTTCAATCCTTCTGTGCCCGCGCTCAAATCGCAGCGCTTGACTGAGCTCACTCGCAATCCCGCAATTTACAGCGCGTTCCTGGATGGTCTAAAGGGCATCGAGCGCAGCGGTGTGAAGGTCGAGACTCATGGACCGGAGCGACAAGTGTTCGATCTTCGAGTTGTTCCGATCGGCGCGAATGGACACGGCGCCGAAGGCGCGCTTGGTGTCTTCTTCGACATCACGCGGACAGAACGACTCGAGATCATACGACAGGAATTTCTGTCGAACGTTTCGCACGAGCTGCGCACACCGCTGACGGCGATCATCGCGTTTGTCGAGACTCTGGAAACGGGCGCGCTGGAAGATCCGGAGAGCAGCCAGCGTTTCCTTTCCATCATTCGCAAGAACGCCTCGCGAATGCACGCTCTGATCGACGACATTCTCGAGTTGACCGCGATCGAAGGCGGTAACGTAACGCTCAGGCCGGCAACTGTGGATTTGTATGAGTTGGTCGGGGATGTTTGTTCGTCACTCGCCGCGAAAGCGTCGGCGCAGAATGTGACACTTGAAAACAAAGTCGAGCCGGACGTCGTGGTCCATGCCGACCCTCGCCGGCTCGAACAGATGCTGACGAATCTGATCGACAACGGTATCAAGTTCAGTCGCGAGAATGGAACCGTTTCGATCTCGCACGAACGCGGCACACGCGATCGTATTTTTGTGCAGGACAATGGAGACGGAATTCCCGCGCAGCATCTGGAGCGATTGTTCGAGCGCTTCTATCGAGTTGACCGAGCCCGCTCGAGGGACATGGGCGGCACCGGCCTCGGTCTGGCGATCGTCAAACACCTCGCCCTCCTCCACGGCGGAGAGGTCACCGTCACCTCCGAACTCAGCAAAGGCACCACTTTCGTGATTCACCTCCCTACGATCTAAACCGTTCACAAATTGCACATAAACCAAATTCTGTGAAACCTTGTGCATTCTGTGTACAGGTATGTAAAACAATGTTGTCAAACCGCCTCGCCTCTGGGATAATGGCGTCCTGAGATTTTGCCTCGCCTCACCCCCGACAGCCCCGTAAATGCTCAAAGCCGAACAGACTGGCGTCTGGGGGTATTTTTATGAGGAGAATCCGAAGATTTTTGCGCGCCGTTTCGAGCTTCCTGACTCAATTGGGAGCCGCTCTCGTGAAAACTATAGTTACCAGCCTGGCTGTGGGCATTGTAGTCATCTCAGTCATGCACTACATGGGCGTCCCAGTGCCTGCCGCTGCCGACTTGCTACGAGGCGTCTCGAGACTCGCGCACATCCTTTCGTAGAGGAAAGACATTGCATCCAGACCTGAGTAAGGCCTACGAAGTGCTGGGGGTCAAACCCGGCGTTTCAATGCGGGAATTGAAAGCAGCACATCGAGACCTGGCCAAGGTTTGGCACCCGGACAGATTTCTGCACGATCCGCGCCTGCAGGGAAAGGCGCAGGAGAAGCTGAAGGAAATCAACGAAGCCTATGAGCAGATAAGCTCGGGCAAGGTTCCGCGGCCTGTCACCCCACCGCCGCAGACGGTTCACTACACAAAGGCCCGTCGCGGCAGCAACTGGCAGTGGGCTGCGATTTTCCTGTTAGTGTTCGCTGCCGTCTTCGCTATCACGACTCGAAGCTTGCTCCAACAGCGCACCATCATCGCCGAAGAGCCACCGCTTGAGGAAACAGCGACCACGGATCAGGTTAAACCCGCGCGACCTGACTCCAACACGCGTGCGGAAGTACAGAGATCCAACACGGAGAACGAAGCTTCCGAAGTCACTTCACCTGTAATCACACAACCCGTACCCGCCGTTGCGACTGTCACCGTCACGATCGATCCCGAAACCGGTCTGCTAGCAAAACCCGAGTGTCCTTTGCGAAGCCGTATGACCTACCCGGCAGGCAGCCAGCCCACTGGTTACTGCAATCTCTCCCACGCGCCGCCGCCAAAAGAATCTCGCATCAAATCGATCGCGAAGAGTGTGAAGCGCACTCTCGATTAAGCGCACCCGCGCGTCAGAACGAAAACACGATCTGCGGCTGTACCCGATAACTGACCGGCGCGAAATCGCCTACCGGCACGAAGAAGTTTGGATACTGTCCACTGCGTCTCAACGAATTCTGAAGGTAAAACAGAGTCTGGAACGTCACCTTGCGACTGATTCCATAGTCGAAGCGAAAATGATGTGTTCTGATGTTGACGCCTGTTCCTGTGCCCAGGTCGTCGTCAGTCAGTTGTGAGATCAGGGAGTTTGCACCTTTGATTGAGAAGACGTAGAGGAAAGCCGTGTCGGCGCGTTTGGTGATTCTGCCGATCTGCATCGCCGCCAGCATAGCGTCGCGTTCGTTCAAACCGGTCGCGACGTTGCGTGCGACTTGCAGGTTGAAAGTAAGCGGGAAGGCGTGTTCGCCGTGCGTGAAACCTGCGTAATTGAGCCGGTAGGTCAAACGCACAACCTGAAATCCGGGCGCGGTGTACATTGCTCCGCCGGGAGTAGTCGTTGCGTTGCCGGTCCCTGCGAGCGGTCCGGAAAGCGCGATGCCCAGTCCTGGTTGTACGAGTAAGACGAGTCCTTCCTGCGTCGACGCGAGTTGAATGTGATTCGGATGGCGATAGAGTTGAATGTCTGCACCGACCTGGCTGTTCCAACGTTTGTTGAACGTTTGATTGGCGAGCAGTCCCTGGTGAAACAGCATCGACGATCTTCCGGTCGTGCCGACGACGTCGCCCGCGCGTGCGAGCGGGCTATTCGGCGCGATTATGGCAACGGTGGGATTTGAAAAAACATATTGGCCCGCGCGCAGCTCGACGCTCGAGAGATACGCATCGTTGGGTTTGAAGTTGGCGACGTAGCGTTCGTTGAAGCCGTTGAAACGGATGTCGTCGTCAAAGAGGAAGCGGGAATTGTCGGCAAAGATACTCTGCACGCGACCACCCTGAAGCTGAACAGATTTCGTTGGCCGATATTCGACCCAAACCTCGCTGATCGAAAAAGGTGGGCGGGCGGTGATGGAGGTGAAGTCCTGGTTGGTCGAGAGCGGATTGTTTGGCGGTCCAGTAGCGAGTTGCGCGTGAAAACTGAGATTCGGATGGATGTCGGTATCGAAATTCAGCCGCAGGCGATACCGGGCTCGCGCGTTTTGCACGTGTTCGAGCGGCGGATCTGGTGGTTCGGTTGCGCTTCGGAAGATGCCATCGAAACGTAACCGGAAGTCACCGCTCACACGAAGGGGCCCGATCTTCGCGGCTTGACCTTCGACTTTCGCGAGTCGCTGTTCGACTGTGGGCGCCTGCTGTTCGGCGGTTACGGGCGCTGCATCAGCTAAGGTGGTTTCGGTTGTTTTCGCGGCAGGCGGAGTTGTTTGTACGGAGAGTTTTTCGAGCAGAGCTTTGATCGTTAGCTGCTGTTCCTCGAGCGTCTTTTGCAACTGGTCGAGTTTGGCGTTTTGTCGCTCCAACTCGCCCTCGAGCGTGCGCACGCGTTCGGCGACGTTCGGGTCGGGCGGATCAGCAGGAACCTTCAGCATTTCCTGTGCATTCACGGAGATAAAACCGAGTAAAAGAAAGGCGAACAACAAGATTAGGCGATTGCCAATCGAGAGCGTCATATGCAGGTCCTCGCTGATTGTGGATCTTGGTTACTGAGACATCGCAGGATATGTCCGTGATCTTAAATCGAGCTTGCCGTGAAGTTACATCGATGTGAACAGGTTTGCTTCAAAGACCGCTCTTGGGCGAGGTCAGTACCGTAACGCGGTAGCGTCGGGTCCTCCAGGAATACGCAAGCCGAGACTCACCCGACGCTACCGCGTTACGGTACTGACCTCGTACCAGGTTGCCGTCTTGATTTCAAAACCCATCGTTGACAACAATCTTACGCGACGCTTACTATTTTAGTGCTCTCAAGGTAAACGATGCTTCTTCAGGCAGCTACGACCACAACAGAAAACGTCGGCAGTTCCATCACAGCTTATTGGCCGGTAATGATCTTTTTCTGCGTCGCTGTGATCTTTCCCGTCCTGCCCCTAATCCTCGGTCGATTCTTAAGGCCAATCAAGTACGAAAAAGGCAAGATGCGGCCGTACGAGTGCGGCATCGACCCGACGACTGAGGCACACGAGCGATTCACCGTTCGTTATTACATCGTCGCGATGTTGTTTCTGATTTTCGACGTCGAAACAATATTTTTACTTCCGTGGGCCATCATCTTCATGGGCGACGACTTTTCGTTTACGAAGTTTGCCCTGCTCGAGATGCTCGTATTCATTGGGATCCTGGTGGTTGGTTACTACTACGCGTGGCGCAAAGGCGCCCTCGAATGGGCGTGAAAAATGGCTGAACACGAAGAAGGCTTTGTCCTGACAACCGTCGATTCGATCATGAATTCCGTGCGCCGCACGGTGGGCGCGAAGACTGTCGACATCGCGGCGCCGGTTGTTAACTGGGCGCGCAAGTCTGCGCTGTGGCCCATGACGTTCGGTCTGGCGTGTTGTGCCATCGAGATGATCGCCACGGGCGCGGGAAGATTCGACATCGATCGCTTCGGCGCCGGCGTGTTTCGTCCGAGTCCACGTCAGAGCGATCTGATCATCATCGCCGGCACCGTCACTCTGAAGATGGGTCCCGTCGTTCGCCGCGTCTACGATCAAATGCCCGAACCCAAATGGGCGATCGCGATGGGCGCATGCGCATCCACCGGTGGTCCATTCGATTCATACTCCACGATGCAGGGAGTCGATCGCTGCATCCCGGTGGATGTTTACATCCCTGGTTGCCCTCCCAGACCCGAAGCTCTCCTCTATGGCCTGATGCGCCTGCAAGACATCATCATGCGCGAAGCCCCTTCGGCATACATTTTCGACTCCGATGGCAGCGTTCACCGCAAACGATATTTCGAAGGTGAAGACGTTCTTGCTGCTGATGTTGCCAACACCGCGTTAACTGGCACTGCGGATAACCTGACTTAGGGCCTTCCCCCGTAATTTGTTTTTGTTTTGGAGGACGATATGAAATACCTGCTTCGAAACAGTTTGCGGACTGTCCTGGTGTTGACTGTTATTTTAGGGCTGACGTCTCTCGGCTTCGCGCAAACGAAGCCGGCTATCAAGCGGAAACCGGCGACGCGAAGAGCAGTTCCGCTCGTGCCCGTCGGCACAGATTTAAAAGTAAGATTGAATGACACGCTATCGAGTAAAAACTCGCGCATAGGTGACAGGTTCACGGCGACAGTCGTCGATCCGAGTCGCTTCGACGAAGCGAGAGTCTATGGTCACGTCAGCTCGATTCAGAAGTCGGGAAAAATCAAAGGCCGGACGAGCATGAATCTCGCGTTTGATTCAGTCGAGTTGCGCGACGGGCGCAAAGGCATACTCCACGGGTACGTGACGAGAGTTTACGGTGACGATGCAGGGCGCGCTGACAACGAAGGCGGGGTCGAATCGGGAAGTAGGACCAAGCAGACAGTTAAACGCGCAGGCATCGGCGCGACGGTCGGCGCGATCGTGGGCGGTATTGCGGGCGGCGGTAAAGGTGCTGCGATCGGGTTGATCATTGGCGGTGCCGGCGGTGCCGGATCTTTAGCGGTGAATGGCAGCAAGGAGCTGAAGATCGAGTCAGGCACTGAGATGCTCGTGCACGTCACGCGTTAAATAAACTAGCGTACACTTAGCCACAGATTACGCAGGTGAATACGGATCTAATCCGCAATAATCTGTGTGATCTGTGGTTTCTTTTTGGAAGAATTCCTCGGCGCACATCGTCTAACCACAATGGTGATGGCTGAAAAGCTCATTGATGGACGCGTTATCGAAGCCTGCCAGCAGGGCGACCGCGCAGCTTTTCAACTCCTGTTCGAAACTTACAAAGACAAAGTCTTCTCGATCGCGGTCTATTCCTCCGGCGGTGATCGAGCAGTAGCGGACGACGTCACCCAGCACGTATTTCTGAAGTTATTTACAGCGATTCGTCAGTTTCGAGGCGACTCGGAATTCACCACCTGGCTTTACCGGCTTGTCGTAAATGCATGTCACGACGAAAGCCGCCGTCGCAGGAGGTTGCTTCCTTTGGGAGACACGGTTGCGATGCGAAATCCCGCCGACAAGAAACCTCAGGAGAAGCACTACGCGCGACTCGAAGTTGCGGAGGCGGTCCAGGCGGCCATTGCGCAACTCAAACCACGATTTCGTTTGCCGATACTTTTGCGATACATCGAGGGCTTGTCCTACGACGAGATTGCGAGTGTGCTGGGGTGTTCAAAGGGCACCGTAGCTTCGCGTCTCAACCGCGGTCACAGTCAGTTGGCGAAGCGTCTGTCACACTTGAACAATCCCGCAGTATGGGGAGAGTAGCTTGGATGTTTTCTAAACACGTAACAAAAAATATTTCAGCATATTGTCATGGAGAACTGTCGACGGAAGAGTCGAAGCAGTTTGCGGAACACATTATTTCGTGCGCGAAGTGTCGGACTAAATTTGAAGAGGTAAAGCTCGGTATTAAATTCGCCGAACAACTGCCAAGGCTTTCTGCTCCCGATCACATGTGGCGTGAGCTCGAGGACGTACTCGACGGGAAGCGTGAAGTTCCAACTCTCACAACTCACCGCAGACGTCCGATATTTGCATTTGCAGCGGCTGCCGCGGCGATTTTCGTAGTACTCGGCGGATTCGCGTTGTATTACAGTCGTCTTCCATCACCATCATTGCCTGCTCGAGCTGAGGTGTCTCTAAACGTTCAACCCGCGTGGCGCGTAAATCGCCTCGACGGCGCGCCGAGGATTGGAGCTCAAAGGATTTTCCAGGACGGCGAACTGAGAATCGGTCAGGAGTTAGAGACAGACGGAAACTCACGAGCGCGGATCGCAGTCGGCTCGATCGGCAATGTCGACATCGACGAGAACACTCGTATCAAGCTTTTGGCAACAGAACCTACAGAACATCGTCTCGAACTTACGCGCGGAAAGCTGAGCGCGCGCATCTGGGCGCCGCCACGACTCTTCTTTGTCGACACGCCTTCCGCAGTCGCCGCTGATATGGGTTGTGCCTACACGCTCGAGGTTGACGATCAGGGCGGAAGTCTCTTG